>NZ_AYXE01000002.1:0-509896 GCF_000502235.1 Mesorhizobium sp. L103C119B0
TGAAGAAGAAGCCGCAGCTGGTGTCCGGCACCGCCGTGTTCCTGACCAGCGATCCGCAAAGCGCGCCGACAGCGCTGATGCACAGCCTGAAACACTACAAGGTGCTGCACGAGCAGAACGTCATTCTGTCGGTGGTCACCGCACCGCAGCCGCTGGTGCCCGACAGCGAGCGGGTCAAGATGGAGACAGTCAACGAGTTGTTCATGCGGGTGACGCTGACCTTCGGCTATATGGAGCAGCCCAACATTCCGCGCGCGCTGGCGATCTGCCGCAAGCAGGGCTGGAAGTTCGACATCATGACGACGTCGTTCTTCCTGTCGCGGCGCTCGCTCAAGGCATCGCCCAATTCCGGCATGCCGGTGTGGCAGGACAAGCTGTTCATCGGGCTCGCCCGCTCGGCGGCCGATGCGNGCATCGCCCAATTCCGGCATGCCGGTGTGGCAGGACAAGCTGTTCATCGGGCTCGCCCGCTCGGCGGCCGATGCGACGGAGTATTTCCAGATCCCGACCGGACGTGTGGTCGAGATCGGCACGCAGGTGGCGATCTGAGGGTCTCGAACGGATAAATCGTCGAGGAGGCTAATATGAGCGGCGAATTGGTGCTGGTCACGGGCGGGTCCGGCTTCCTCGGCGCTCACTGCATCCTCGAACTGTTGAAGGCCGGCTACCGCGTCCGCACCTCCGTGCGATCGGCCAGGCGCGAAGCCGATGTGCTCGCCATGCTCAAGGCAGGTAGCACGGAGCCCGGTGACGCCCTTTCATTCGCCCATGCCGATCTGATGGCCGACGCAGGCTGGCCGGCGGCGGTGGCCGGCTGCGATTACGTGCTGCATGTCGCATCGCCTTTTCCGCCCGGCGTGCCCACGCATGAGGATGACCTGATCCTTCCGGCGCGCGAGGGCGCGTTGCGCGTGCTGCGGGCGGCGCGGGATGCCGGGGTCAGGCGCGTCGTGCTCACCTCATCCTTCGCGGCCGTCGGCTATGGCAAGATGCGCGCGGATGGGCAGCCTTTCAACGAGGAAAACTGGACCGATCCGGCAGGCAAGGTCAGCGCCTATGTGAAGTCCAAGACGCTCGCCGAGCGCGCGGCCTGGGATTTCATCGCCGAGCAGGGCGGCGCGCTGGAGCTTGCGGTCGTCAATCCCGTTGGCATCTTTGGACCGGTGCTCGGCGCGGACCATTCGACCTCGACCGAATTTGTCCAGCGCATGCTGAACGGCGCCGTGCCTGGGCTGCCGCGCCTGTCCTTCGGCGTCGTCGACGCGCGCGACGTGGCGGATCTGCATGTTCGCGCCATGACCCACCCCGCCGCCAAGGGCGAACGGTTCCTGGCTGTCGCCGGCGATTTCATGACGGTGCGCGAGATCGCGCAGACCCTGAAGACGCGGCTCGGGCCGGCGGCGTCGCGCGTCTCGACGCGGGAGTTTCCCGATTGGCTGGTGCGCATCATCGGGCTGTTCGATCCGGAAGCGGCACAACTCGCAACGGAACTGGGCAAGATCAAGAACGCCACCAACGCCAAGGCGGTGCGCGTGCTCGGCTGGGCGCCACGCTCGCGCGAAGATGCTTTGATTGCCACGGGCGAAAGCCTGATCCGGCTGGGACTGGTCAAGCGACGTAAGTAATTGTGCGGGAGGCCGAACCTTAAGGGCTCGGCGTCCCGCAATGGCAGCTTTCAGCCGGCCAGTGCAGCCTTGTTCGTCTCCAGAAACTGCTTCAGCGGCACCGACTTTCGGCCGGAGAGTTTTTCGACCGCGTCGGTCACCATGCCGAGGTCACCGGCGCGGGCGGCGGCGTCGAATGAAACCAGCACCTTGGCGAAGGGTTCAGGCAGGCCGGCCGACTTCATTCCCTCGGTCAGGGCTTCGTCGGAAAGCTGGATGACCTTGATCGGCTTGCTGGTGACCTCGGTGACCAACGCCGCCACTTCGGCAGCCGTATACGCACTGGGGCCGGTGAGCGTGTAAGTCGCGCTTTCGCTGCTGTCCGAGGCGAGCCCCGCTGCGATCGCCGCCGCGAAATCGTCACGCGTGCCGTAGGAAATGGCGCCGTCGCCGGCAGAGGTGTACCACTGACCCGACGCCAGAACCTGCGGCAACGCCATGAACAGGTTCTCGTTATACCAGCCATTGCGGAATATCGTGTAGGGGATCCCGCTCGCCTTGACCGCCTGTTCGGTGTCGTAGTGGTCGGGCGCGAAAACAACCGGCGAACCAGGCTCGGGGTTGGGCATCGAGGTGTACAGCAGGTGGCCGACGCCAGCCTGTTTGGCCGCCGTCACCGCCGCAAGCTGCTGCTCGCGCCGCTTCCCCTGTACCTCAAGTTCGTTGGTCGAGATGACGAGTGCCCGGTCGGCTCCCGCGAAGGCCTCGGCAAGCGATTGCGGGTCGTTGAAGTCAGCGGCTCTGACGACGACGCCGCGCGCCGCCAGATCGGCAAGGTTGGCGGGTGTACGGGTGGTGGCGATGATGCGGTTTGCGGGGATCTTTAATGTGTCCAGCAGGTGGTTGATGACGCCGCGGCCAAGCTGGCCGGAAGCGCCGGTGACGAGAAGGGTTGCGGTCATGGGGGATCCTGAAATTGCGCCGGGTGGCGGGTGCTTCTGACAGTCTCAAAAAGAGACCAGCACTAAAATAAGAATTGACCGGCCACCGTAAAGAAGGCAGTTTTTAGGGAGGTAGGCACCGCCAGGGAACCAGCAGCCATGGACGGCAAGGTCGTCAATCTGAGAACCAAGCTCAATATATTCAAAGCCACCAGCGATGGCGCAAACATTGCCGATTGCCCGGTTCGCGACGTGATGCAGGGCGTGAACGGCAAATGGAGTTCGCTGCTGATGGCGGCGCTCGCAGAGCAACCCTATCGTTTCGGCGAGTTGCGGCGCCTGGTGCCCGACATCTCGCAGCGCATGCTCACCCAGACGCTCCACGATCTGCAGCGCGACGGCTTTGTTCATCGCGAAGTGTTCCCGACCAAGCCGCCAAGCGTCGAATACAGCCTGACCGATCTCGGCCGTTCGATGTTCGGCGCCTTGCATCAATTGATCCTGTGGGCCGAACTCAACCATGGTGCGGTGCGCAAGGCGCGCGCTGCCTTCGACGCCGGTGGCTGATATTTTGGTCCATGCAGCAAAGGCTTGATTTGACAATGGCGCTGAAGGATTGTCCGGCCAGTAGTTGGGCGGGCAATGGAAAAATCTCTCGACATCGCGATTGCGGGCGCCGGCCCGGCGGGGCTCGCCACCGCGCTCTATCTCAAGCGCGCGGGCCACAACGTCACCATCTTCGAACGTTTCGAGGAACCCAAGCCCGTCGGTTCCGGACTGATCCTGCAGCCGACCGGGCTGAGCGTGCTCGCCGATCTCGGCCTGCTCGACGACATTCTGGCGCTGGGGAGCCGCATCGAGCGTCTGCATGGCGCCGATGCCTCGAGCGGCCGCACCGTGCTCGCCGTGCGCTACGACGCGCAGCCTGGCGGCCGTTTCGGGCTGGCGGTGCACCGGGCGGCGTTGTTCAACATATTGTTTCGCGCCGCGCAGCGCCAAGGCATCGCCATCGAAACCGGTGTCGAGATCGAGACGCTGGACGTCGGTGAGCGGGCGATCCTGATCTTCGACAAGAGCCGAACGGTGGGGGGCCGCAGGGCAGGGCCGTTCGACCTCGTGGTCGACGCCAGCGGCTCGCGTTCGAAGCTGCGCCGGTGCCTCAACGATCCGGCCCAGCCGCGGCAGCTCACTTACGGCGCGTTCTGGGCCTCGCTCGGCTGGCGCCAAGGCTTCGACGAAAATGCGCTGCTGCAGCGCTACGACAAGGCCAGCGTGATGATCGGCGTCCTGCCGATCGGCCGACCGGAACCGGGCGGGGAAAAGATGGCGGCGTTCTTCTGGAGCCTGAAGCCGGCGGATGCCGAAAACGTGCGCGCGGCAGGGCTCGACGCATGGAAGGCGAGACTGGTCTCGCTGTGGCCGCAGTGCGAGGCGTTCACCAGCCAGATCGACAGCTTCGACCAGCTGTCGCTGGCGCGCTACGGCCACCACACGATGAAGCTGCCGGCTGGCCGCAGGCTGGCCGTGATCGGTGATGCCGCGCATTCGACCAGCCCGCAGCTCGGGCAAGGCGCCAACATGGCGCTGCTCGACGCGGCAGCACTCAGCCATGCCTTGGCACAAACGGGCAACGTCGAGGCAGCGCTGGAAAGCTACGCCCGGGCGCGGCGATGGCATGTTTGGATCTTCCAGCTGCTGTCGCTGGCGCTGACGCCGTTCTACCAGTCGGACGGCACGATGCTGCCCTTCTTCCGCGACAGGCTGGTGGCAACCATCGCCAAAATCCCGCCAGTGCCAAGCGTGCTTGCCTCGATGGTGGCCGGCACGCTGATCGATCCGTTCAGGCGGATCGGGCTAGAGGAGGTGCACTGGCCAGATCATCGGGCGGGATCAGGGTCGAGAGAAACGAATTTCTCGCACGCAGGAATAGACGCAGCCGCTGCGGATAGTCCGGCGCCACGGCACCCTTGATCGAGGCGCGTTCGCTCAACGCCTTGCGCCAGGCCTGGACCAATGGCTTGCCGTCCAGAATGCCGAAATTGCCGATCCGGTCGAAGGCGTCGAGATAGCGGAAGACCGGGCCGTAGACGGCGTCGACGAGGCAAAAGCGCTGGCCGCTGAACCACGGTCCGGCCTGGTCGGCCAATTCGTTCTCGACACGATCGAACATGGCTGACAGCGCTGCGGATTCCGCCAGGAAGGCGGCCTCCGTCGAAGCCGTGTAGAACCGGCCGATGGTGTTCAATGTCGCCGAGCCGAACTCGATCCAGGCGCGATGCCGGGCACGGGCGTAGGCGTCGGCCGGATGCAGAGGATTGGCTTGCGTCTCCTCGAGGAATTCGAGAATGACGGCGGATTCGAAGATCACCGTCTCCTCGCCATTTGCCTGGACGATCAGCAGCGGCACCTTGCCCAGCGGCGAAATCGCCTTGAACCAGTCCGGCTTGTTGGCGAGGTCGATGGTGACACGCTCAAACGGCACGCCTTTCTCGGCCAGCGAGATCGCCGCGCGCTGCACATAGGGGCATAGATGATGGCTGACGAGAATGAGCTTGCCAGTCATTTCATTCTTCTCAGGCATTTCATTCTTCTCAGGCATGTCACTCTCCCCAGACATAGTTCAACGCGCCGTCCTCGACGCGCGTCGACAGGAACATCAGTCGCGACGCTTTTGGCGCCGGACCTTCGATCCGGTCGCCTGATGTCATGTCGAAGGCGGCGCCGTGCCATTGGCAGACCAGCTTGCCGTCCTTGCAGTCGAGCGGCCCGCCGAAATGCAGGCAGACATTGGCGGCGGCGCGGATGCGCTCACCGCTGCGCCAAATATGGACCTCGCGGCCGAAGAATGGCGCGATCAGGCTGCCCGTCTGTGGGACGTCGGCGACTTTGCAGGTTTCGTGTTTCATGGATCTTTCCCGGATTGATGCAATTGCATGCATATAGATGCAAGTGCATCGATCGTCAAGCTTGATGCAACTGCATCTATCGCCTAGGATGGGTCATGACCAAAACAACCACGCCTTCGCCCGAAGCCGTCAAGGCCTGGGCCCGCCTAATGCGGGTTTCGCGCCAGCTCATCGAAAAGGCGGAAGAGGCTTTGAAGACCAGCGGCTTGCCGCCGCTCGACTGGTATGACGTGCTGCATGAACTCGCCGAGGCGGGTGAGGGCGGGCTGCGGCCATTCCAGCTGACCGAGCGCACACTGTTTGCGCAGTATAACATCTCGCGGCTTCTGGCGCGGCTCGAGGCCGAAGGACTGGTCGAGAAACTCAGGGTTGCCGATGACGGCCGCGGCCAGACCATCCGCATCTCGGCCAAGGGCCGTCAGACGCGGCGACGGATGTGGGCTGTCTATGGACGGTCGATTGCGGAATTGGTCGGCGCAAAACTCTCCGCGGAGGAGCTGAAGATACTGGCGAGCCTGCTTGGAGAGCTGCGCCATCCGCCCGCCGATGATTGATCCGTCAGAATCTCGTGGTTTGCTCGGCGGCTCTCACGTCGACGATTTTTCTACCTAACCCCTTGCGTCGAGCACAGGATTGCGCAATATGCCGAACCGTAACGTACGGTACGCCGTTTGAGGCGACCCGGCGACCTCATCGAATGGGCAGGAAATTGTTGCAGGCGAGTGCCGAGATCGATACCAGCGAAGTGCTGACAGAGCGGCAAACGGCCGTCCTGGACGCGGCTTTGCGGCTGCTGGTCGAGGAGGGCGACAATCTGACCATGACGGCGGTGGCGCGGCGCGCCAGCTGCTCGAAGGAAACGCTCTACAAATGGTTCGGCGACCGCGACGGATTGCTGACGGCGACCGTGCAGTGGCAGGCATCGAAAGTGCGCGTGGTGCCGGTCGACGGTGAGCGGCTCGATCTTGCCTCGATGACGGCAAGCCTGGAAGGCTTCGCCTCGGACTGGCTAAAGGTGATTTCGAGCGATACCTCGATCGCGCTGAACCGCGTCGCGGTCGGCCATGCCGGATCCGGAAAGGACGATCTCGGCGCCATCGTGCTGGAGAATGGCCGTTTCGCGCTGGCCAGACGGCTGAAGCCGGTGCTGCTTGCCGGCAAGCAGGCCGGGCTGCTCGACTTTACGGACGCCGAAATGGCGTTCCGGACCTTTTTCGGGCTGGTCGCCCGCGACGTGCAGATCCGTCTCCTGCTCGGCGACCGGCTGGAATTGACTGAAGCGGCGATCGGCGGCGATGCCGCCCGGGCGACGCAGCAGTTTCTCGCTCTTTATGGAGCAAAAACCGGGCCGCAAGGCCTCTAATCTCTGTGGGAAGGAAGCAAAAGATGCGTGTCTATTACGATCGCGACGCCGATCTCAATCTGATCAAGGGCAAGAAGGTCGCCATTATCGGCTATGGCAGCCAAGGCCGGGCGCACGCGCTCAACCTCAAGGATTCCGGCGCCAAGGAAATCGCCATCGGCCTCAAGGCGGGATCGGCGACCGCCAAGAAGGTCGAGGCTGATGGCCTGAAAGTGATGAGCGTGGCGGACGCTGCCAAATGGGCCGATTTGATGATGATGGCGACGCCTGACGAATTGCAGGCCGACATCTACAAAAACGAAATCGCGCCAAACATTCGTGACGGCGCCGCGATTGCCTTCGCGCACGGCCTCAACGTGCATTTCGGCCTCATCGAGCCGAAGTCGACCGTCGATGTCGTCATGATCGCGCCGAAAGGCCCCGGCCACACGGTGCGCGGCGAATACCAGAAGGGCGGCGGCGTGCCGTGCCTGGTCGCCGTCAACCAGGATGCTTCCGGCAATGCGCTCGATCTCGCTCTGTCCTACGCCTGCGGCGTCGGCGGCGGCCGTTCGGGCATCATCGAGACCAATTTCCGCGAGGAATGCGAGACCGATCTATTCGGCGAGCAGGTCGTGCTCTGCGGCGGCCTGGTCGAACTGATCCGCGCCGGTTTCGAGACGCTGGTGGAAGCCGGCTATGCGCCCGAAATGGCCTATTTCGAGTGCCTGCACGAGGTCAAGCTGATCGTCGACCTGATCTATGAAGGGGGCATCGCCAACATGAACTACTCGATCTCGAACACAGCCGAATGGGGCGAATATGTCTCTGGCCCGCGCATTATCACCGCCGAGACCAAGGCCGAGATGAAGCGCGTGCTGAAGGACATCCAGACCGGAAAATTCACCTCGGAGTGGATGCAGGAATACCGCGCCGGCATGTCGCGCTTCAAGGGCATCCGCCGCAACAATGACAGCCACCAGATCGAGGAAGTCGGCGCCAAGCTGCGCGCCATGATGCCCTGGATTTCCAAGAACAAGCTGGTCGACAAGGCCAAGAACTAACCCGCAGTCGTCGGGATTGGGAGCAAAGAGCCGGCGGAGCGATCCGCCGGCTTTTGATGCCGGTTTATCGATCAGGATACTCAGCCATAGTGCCAATGCGGCTTCGGCTCGGTGCCGGTGAACTCGACGCCGATGCGGTCGTCGCGGCGCCAGCGCACGATGGCCTTGTAGCCGATGCCGTCGACCGGCACATAGAGCAGGAACTCGTCCGGCACGCGCGCGTCTATAGACACTTTCAGCTCGGCGCCGCCGGCATGCATGTTGCGGACCGTGCACTTGACCTCGGAATTGGTGAGGCCGGTCAGAATCGTCGCGCCTTTCAGCACGCGCTGCCGGTGTTTGTTTCGCAATTCGTTGTCGGCCATGACGGCACGTCCTTCGCGACCGGATCGGCGCGATCGTCAGATGGGGCACGATATCACGGATAGGCTGAGCCGATAAACATATGGTTAGCGGTGACCGAGACCAGCCGTCTTTCCTAAATGAAAACGGCGCCGCGATGGGGCGGCGCCGTCGTGTATTGTCGTTTATAGTTCAGCTGTAGGGCGACCAGCATTGCTGGCGCGGGCCACCATAGGGCTGGAACGTGTTGTCCCAGGCCCGGTAGGACCGATAGCGGTCGTAGCACCACTGTACATGGGCGCTGGACAGACGCTGCGTGCGGTAATAGCGGCGGGGCGCCGGCTGCACGTAATAGCCGTCATTGTAATAGCCGTTGTTGTAGTAGCCGTTGTTGTAGATGCTGCCGAGGCCGAGACCCAGGCCGAGGCCGAGAACTGCTGCGGCGCCGGTGTCAAAATCACGGCCGCGATGGTGGCGGTGATGGCGCCAGCGCCAGTTGTCGCCGCCGTTCCAGTTGTGCCGGCTCCAGTTGCCGCGATCCCAGTTGCCCGACCTGGCGAAGCGACGGCCTTCACCACGGCGCCACTGCCAGTTGTTCATGCCCTGACGGTTGTTGCCGCCTCCCATGAATTCGCCGACTGGTGTAATTTTCGGGACTATGGTGCTTGCCGGCACCGACAAATCCGGCTGCAGGATCGGGCCCGCGGCGGATGGCGCCGTGAGACCCGAGAAAAGACCGAGCGCTAACAGCCCGGATTTGACTGTGGACGAAAAGAGCGAGCTCATTGCACTCTCCAAGAGATACAGGCCCCACGCCCGGATACCCCAGGGAAGTGGCCTATTGATGGACCTTGGCGTCTGAACGGAGGATGAACAGAAAGGTTCCATCAGCCATGACGAGCAGCCCTTGTTTTCATTGGCGCTTGCAGGCAAAGGTCAGTCCATGTCGCTGCGCCTCGCCACTTTCAATGTCGAAAACCTGATGAACAGGTTCGATTACTCGGGCTTCCGCAACCAGCTCAACGAAGACCGCACGCTGGCGCTTTTCGACATCCAGAGCGAAGCCGAATACCGGATGCTGGAGCAGGCGCGCGCCATCGCGCAATCCGACGATACGCGCCAGTTGACCGCGCTCGCCATTGCCGCCACCCGTGCGGACATCATCTGCATGCAGGAGGTCGACAACATCGAGGCGCTGAAGGCCTTCGAGTACGGCTATCTCTTCAAGATGGTGGGCGAGGGTTACCGGCAGAAATACACCACCGCCGGCAATGATTCGCGCGGCATCGACGTTGCCGTGATGATGCGCAACGAGACCGCGCAAGGTCAGCCGATCGAGTTCGTGCGCATGACCAGCCATGCCTATGTCACGTTCGAGCAGTTCGGATTGCAAACGCCTGAACTCGAGGCGCTCGGCAACCTGGCCAATGAACGCATCTTCCGGCGCGACTGCCTGGAGGTCGACATCAAGGTCGGCGGCGTGCCGCTGACGCTGTATCTCGTCCATTTCAAATCGATGGGCTCGCCGCGCAACGGGCTCGACGGACGCGAGGCGACGATGCCGGTGCGCATCGCCGAGGCGCAAGCGGTGCGCCGCATCATCGAGGAGCGCTTCGGCAAAGAGCACGCAGCCGATAAAAACTGGGCGATCTGCGGCGACATGAACGACTACCGCCAGCGGGTGAAGATCGAGGGCGACGCCGTCGACGGCTACCGCTTCCAGGTGATCGACGACAGCCAGTCCTGTATCGATGTGCTCACCGCCGGCGGCTTTTGCGAGAATGTCGTCGAACGCCGGCCGGAGATGGACCGCTGGAGTTTCTACCACACGCGCGGGCCGAAGGAGCGGCATCTGTGCCAGCTCGACTACATCCTGCTGTCGAAAGGGCTGGCGGCGAAGAATGCGACGGCGGTTCCCGACATCATCCGCAACGGCCAGCCCTGGCGCACCATCTTTCCGGCCGGACAGGCGGTGGAGCGCTTTCCGCGCGCCGGCTGGGACCGGCCGAAGGCGTCGGACCATTGTCCCGTCGCAATTACCCTGGACATGGCTTGAGCACGGTGAGCTTCGACCTGCCGCGCAACGTCATCCTGCCCGTCGACGAAATCGACGTCCGGCTCGACCCCGGCCCGCATCCGTTCGAGCGCGACAACGCGCAGGCGATCACTGACAACTGGCGGCGCGAGCTCACGGCCAATCCGGCGTTGTTCGACGGCACGGTGGTGCTGCTCTCGGCGCTCGCCTGGCGCGACAACCGGATCGTCGGGCGTTGTCACGCGGTGAAGTACTCGACCTTCCTGCTGTGGCGAAAGAACCGGCAGGGGACGGGCGCCGAGCATGCCTATGGCCACGCCATGCTGGTCGCCGGCGACAACGCCCTGGTGGCGATCCGCATGGGCGCGCACACGGTCCCGGCCGGCAGTGTCTACTTCGCTGCCGGCTCGTTCGAGCCGATCGATTTTCGCGATGGCCGCGTCGATGTCGATTTCAACATGATCCGTGAAGTGCGCGAGGAGACCGGGCTTGACCTGACAGGCGCTGCGCGCGGCAAGCGCTACCATGCGCTGTCGACATCGACCGGCACGGTCCTCTTCCGCCGCTACCACGTCGATGCGCCGGCCGACGAGATTGCGCGGCGCATCGGCGCCTTCGTCGCGACCGAGACCGAGCCGGAGATCGAGGGGCCGGTGATCATCCGCCACGCCGCCGACCTGCCGGAAGGGCTGGCACCGCATATGAAGCCGCTGGTCGAGTGGCATTTTGGCGGTGGCGGGGGCTAACGGCGCGGATTGTTCTGCGCCGCCTTGCGGTCGTTGCGGGCGGCGACGAGGAACAGGATAACGCCGATGCCCAGTAATCCACCCATGACCATGCCCATCGTCTGGCCGACGACTGCCTGAAAATCGGCGGTGACACGATCGGGATTGGCCATGCCGTAGCGGGCGAGATACCACCAAAGTCCCGCAAGGGCGCCTTCGATGATCACCATCGTCAGAATCAGCCGCGCCTTCTTGCTCATTGCAACTCCTTGACCAGATGCTTTGCTCTAAAATTAGCATCGCAGACCGGATGACAACAAGTATTGCCTTATTCGTGGCGCAGCGCGTCGATCGGGTCGAGCCTGGCGCCGCGCAGCGCCGGGAAGAAGCCGAACACCATGCCGATCAGCGCCGAAAAACCGACGGCGAGCAGGATGACCGCCGGGCTCGGCGCAAACGGTATGGCCAGCGTTGCCGAGGCGAGGCCGGCCAGCGCCAGGCCGATCAGGATGCCGATAATGCCGCCGAGCAGCGACAGCACCGTCGCCTCGACCAGGAACTGGATGAGGATGTGCTTTTCATGCGCGCCGATGGCGAGCCTGATGCCGATCTCGCGGGTGCGCTCGGTGACCGAGACCAGCATGATGTTCATGATGCCGATGCCGCCGACCAGCAGGCTGACGCCCGCGACGGCGCCCAGCATGCCGGTCATGGTGGTGGTGGCGCTGGCCATGGCGTCGGCGATCTGGGTCATGTCGCGGATCGAGAAATCGTCTTCGCGGTCCGGCGTGATGCGGCGGGTGTCGCGCAAAATGTCCTCGACTCGCGGCTGCAATTCGGTGGTCGGGGTGCGGTCGTCGGCGGCGACGTAGATGTTGTCGATGTCGCGGTTGCCGGCGATGCGGCGCTGATAGGCGGCAAGCGGCATCAAGACGACATTGTCCTGGTCCTGGCCGAAGCCGGTATAGCCCTTGGGTTCGAGCAGGCCGATGATCTTGCACGAGGTGCGGTTGACGCGGATGATCTCGCCCTCCGGTTCGCCGGCGCCGAAGAATTGCTGGCGCACCGTTTCGCCGATCAGGCAGACGCCGGTGCCGGAGCGTGTTTCCGAATCCGAGAACGGGCGGCCCGACACCAGCTTCCAGTCGCGGGCGTCGAGATAGGCGCTGTCGGTGCCGGTGACGCCCGAGGTCAGGCTCTCGGTGCCGAAAATGACGCGGACTTGTTTCTGCGACGCCGGCGCAATGGCGCGCGCTCCGGTCAGGTGGGCTACGAGGGCGGCTACATCCTTGTCGGCCAGAGGCCGTACCGCCTGGTCGAGCCCGCCTGGTCCGCCGGTGCCTGCCGGGCGGCCGGAACGGACGACGAGCAGGTTCGAGCCGAGCTTGGCGATGTCCGACTTGACCTTGGCCGTGGTGCCCGAACCGATGGTCAGCATGGCGATGACGGCGGCGACACCGATGACGATGCCGAGCAGCGTCAGGAACGAGCGCAGCACATTGCGGCGGATGGAGCGCAGAGAGAGGCGGACGGTTTCCCAGATCATGACGCCAACTCCGACTTGGCCGTGTCGGACGCGACGTGGCCGTCGAGGAAGCGGATGGTGCGCTCGGCATAATCGGCGACATCGGCCTCGTGGGTGACCATGGCGATGGTCAAGCCGAGCTCCCGGTTCAGCCGCGTCAACAACTCCATGATCTCATGCGTGCGGGCGGTGTCGAGATTGCCGGTCGGCTCGTCGGCGACGAGCAGCGTCGGCCTGGTGACGATGGCGCGCGCGATCGCCACGCGCTGTTGCTGACCACCGGAGAGTTCGGCCGGCGTGTGATGTTCGCGCCCGACCAGGCCGACCTCCGCCAGCGCCTGCATGGCAAGATCGCGGCGCTCGCGGGCCGGCGCGCCGCGATAGATCAGCGGCAGCTCGACATTTTCCGCCGCCGTGGTGCGCGGCAACAGATTGTAACCCTGGAAGACGAAGCCGATATAGAGATTGCGCAGAAGCGCCCGGCGGTTGCGGTCGAGCCGCCCGGCGTCGATGCCCATGAAGGAGTAGGTTCCGGCCGTCGGCGTGTCGAGGCAACCGATGATGTTCATCGCGGTCGATTTGCCCGAACCGGACGGGCCCATGATGGCGACGAATTCGCCACGCTGGATGGCGAGGTCGACGCCGGCCAGCGCATGGACCTTGGCTTCGCCCTGGCCATAGCTCTTCCAGACCGTGTCGAAACCGATGAGGCCCGCGGCCATGGCGTCAGCTCCGCAGCTGCGAGGTCGTGATAACCTCTGCACCTTCATCCAGCCCGGAGGTGATCTCGGTCAGTTCGCCGTCGGTGGAGCCGATCTTCACGTTGACCGGGTGCGGCCGGCCGTTCTCCAGCACATAGAGCGTGCGTGAGCCGTCGGTGGGCGCCTTCACCGGCTGGCGGCGGTTGCCGCCACGACCCATGCGGCCGGTGAACAGATCGCTGAGGCTCCACGCGCGGGCAGCAGGTGCCGATGGCCGATAGCGAAACGCTGTTGAAGGCACGGTGAGCACGCCCTTGGCCTGCCTGGTGACGACCGAAACCGTGGCGGTCATGCCGGGCCGCAGCAAAAGCTCGTTATTGTCGACTTCCAACCGTGCATTGTAGGTGACGACGCCGTCGGTGGTGACCGAGGCGTAGGAGATGTCGCGGATCTCGGCGTCGAACGGCCGCTCGGGAAAGGCATCGACGGTGAAGCGTGCATGCTGGCCTGGTTTGACCGCGCCGATATCGGCCTCGTCGACCGCCGCCACCAATTCCATGTTCCTCAAATCGGCGGCGATGATGAACAGAACCGGCGCCTGCAGCGAGGAGGCGACCGTCTGGCCGGGGTCGACGGAACGCGTCAAGACGATGCCGTCAATCGGCGCATAGATGGTGCTCTTGGCAAGGTCGGTCTGCTGCGCCTTGAGATCGGCCTGGGCGATGGCGAGATTGGCCTGCGCACTATCGAGCGCCGCCTTGGAGCGGTCGCGCGTGGCAGTCGCCGCCTCGAGCGACTGATCGGTCGCCATGCCACGCCTGGTCAGTTCGGCCGCGCGGGTGAGGGCGCTTTCGTTCTCCTTCAGGGTTACCGTGGCGTCCTCGACATTGGCGGCAGCGGCCTTGGCCGAGGCTTCGGCGCGTTCGATCTGGACCTCGAGTTTCACCGTGTCGAGCGTCGCCAGCACGTCGCCCTTCTTGACCTGCTGGTTCTCTTCGGCCGAGACCGAGCGGATGATACCGGACAGCTCGCTTGAAATGTCGACCTGGGTGAGGGGCTGCAGCGTGCCGGTCGCCGAAACCGCGACGGTGAGGTCGGCAATGGTAGCCGGCGTGGTGGTGTAGTCGATCTTGGCCGGGGAGCCGGCAAACCACTGGTAGCCTGCCAACCCGGCGGCAAGTGCGATCAGCGCCAGCAGCGCGTAAAGCCAGCCCCGGCGGCGCGTCTTGCGCACGCCGCTCTGATCAAGCCCGAGCGCCGCCTCGATGGCGGAATCCGATTCCGTCTTTGGCAGATTGACAAGCTGGTCCACGCCGGACCCCTATGAAAGCGTAATGTCCCTAGTTGTGCACAGATCAGGCTTGGTGGTTCGAATATCAAATTAAATTTCGGCCATGTTCGGATTGAGGCGGAAGGTTTTTCAAGATGCAGACCCGCAATTACTTGCTCTACGATGTGTTTACGACGGAGCGGCTGGCCGGCAATCCGCTGGCTGTCGTGCTCGACAGCCAAGGGCTGGATACAGCCGCCATGCAGGCCATTGCGCGCGAGTTCAACCTGTCCGAATCGGTCTTCGTGCTGCCGCCGGACAATCCAAAACATCGCAACCGCATCCGCATTTTCACGCCCGACTATGAGATGCCGTTCGCCGGACATCCGACAGTTGGCGCCGCGATCGCGCTGGCCGAACTGACAGGCGAGGGCGAAGCCGGCATCTTCGTGCTGGAGGAGAATATCGGCCCGGTGCGCTGCGCCGTCAGCCGGCACGATGGCGCCACCTTTGCCGAGTTCGACCTGGCGAAGCTGCCGGAGCCGCTGAAGCTCGATGCCGACCCGGAGGCGATCGGCGCCGCCCTCGGGCTGGCGCCGCACGAGATCGGCTTCGAGAATCACCTGGTGTCGTTCTGGTCGGCAGGCGTGCCTTACGTCACCATTCCGGTTGCCAATCTGGAGGCTGCCGGCCGGATCAAGCTCGACAACCAGGCCTGGTCGGAACTGGCGCCGCGCAAGAGCGAATGGGCCTTCGCCAGCCCGTATGTCTATTGCCGCCAGACGGTGAACCATGACAGCGCCTTCCATGTCCGCATGATCGTGCCGGGCACGCCGTCCTATGAAGACCCGGCGACCGGGTCGGCGGCGGCGGCCTTTGCCGGCGCCATCATGCATTTCGATGCGCCCACCGACGGCATTTCGCAGCTGTGGATCGAGCAGGGGCTGGAGATGGGCCGCCCGTCACGTATCCGCTTGGAACTCACTGTCGAAGGCGGAAAACTGGCCTCCGCGCGCATCGGCGGCCATGCCATCAAGGTGGCGGAAGGCAGGCTGTTCGTGTGACCGCCTGCGGCAGTTCAGCGATTTGTCGGGAAATGATTCCGGCAGGGCTGGACAGGACCGGTATCGGCGGCTATATGCCCGCCAACGCCGGTTTTACCGGTCGAGTGGGTGCGTAGCTCAGTTGGTAGAGCAGCTGACTCTTAATCAGCGGGTCCACAGTTCAATCCTGTGCGCACCCACCAAATTTCTAGAAGAGTTGGTGGAAGACCTTGGAATGCCGGACGCGTTGACGCGCCTCGACATGCTGGGGCAGGTTTGCCTTAAACTCGGCGGCCGGTAAGCCGGTGCGCTATTTGGCGAAGGAGTGAAGGCCGCGCTGGATTAAGAAAAGCCCGGAAGCCGAAGCCGCCATCAATTAAAGCCAGTTTGAAACCACGGACTGGTGTCATACCCTAAGCGCGGATTATAATGATCCAGGAAGTTTTCGGCCCTATTTGACGGTCGCGCAACCACGGTGCCTGTCGATTTGCAATCCGGTTTCGCGGTCGGCTTGCTGCCAGCCTTCTTATGAGCTGTAGAACACGAGGTTGTAGCCTGAGCGGTGGCCACCTTTTTCTTCTCTTTCGCAGCAGCTGCTCCGGTAGCGGCCAATACTATTGCTACGCCAAAGACAACGAGTTTCATTGAAAACGCCCTCACCCTGCCCAATCCGTAATGATTGCGCCTGGTCACCGTTACGTCAATCACATTTTGTCGGCAACGGCGGCGAATAGTGCCAGTAAAAAGAGCCCACCACAGAAGCAGCGGGCCAACCCCCAGGTGGGGAATCTTTCAGCGGCCGTGCTGTTCGAGCCACCAGCCCGGAATGCCAGTGATCGGCCCGACGATGGTCAGTGAAGGTTCGGGCCGGCGCCCTCCCGTCAAATCGCTCTAGCTACTTCTCCGAAACACCAGCCTCGGCAAAGCTCGCCATGCCCGTGTGGCACTCCAGCGCCGAGCGGACGATGTTGACGGCTAGGCAGGCGCCGGAGCCTTCGCCGAGCCGCATGCCGAGGTCGAGCAGCGGCGGCAGGCCGAGCGCTTCGAGCAGGCGGCGGTGGCCGGATTCGGCCGAGACATGGGCGGCGATGGTGTGGGCGAGGCCAGACGGGTGCAGCCGCGCCAAGGGCGCTGCCGCGGCCGTGCAGACGAAGCCATCGAGCAGCACCGGGACATTGTTGCGGCGGGCGGCGAGCGTGGCGCCGAAGGTGGCGGCGAGTTCTCGTCCGCCAAGGGCGGCGGCGATCTTCAGCGGGTCGGACAGCGCGTCGGCATGGCGCTTGAGGCCGGATTCAATGGCGATGACCTTGCGCTTCAGCCCGGCATCGTCGACGCCGGTGCCGCGCCCGGTCCATTTTTCAGCGCCGCCGCCGAACAGGGCGGTCGAGATGGCGGCCGCCGGCGTGGTGTTGCCGATGCCCATCTCGCCGAAACAGACGAGGTCGAGGTCTTTCGTCACCGCGTCATAGCCAGCCGAGACGGCGGCGAGGAAGTTTTTTTCGTCCATTGCCGGCACGTCAGTGAAGTCGCCGGTCGGATGATCGAGATCGAGCGGGATGACGTCGAGTTCCGCGCCGGCGATGCGGGCAAGCTGGTTGATGGCGGCGCCGCCGCCGGCGAAATTCGCCACCATCTGCACCGTCACTTCCGAGGGAAAGGCTGAAACGCCTTGCGCCGTCACACCGTGGTTGCCGGCGAACACGAAGACTTTGACGCGGTCGAGTTTCGGCATGTCGCGACCCTGCCAGCGCGCCAGCCAGGCGGCGAGAGTTTCCAGCCGGCCCAGGCTGCCTTGAGGCTTGGTCAGCGTGTCCTGGCGGCGGGCGACGGCGTTGGCGGCGGTATCGCTGCCGGCAGGCAGATCGAGACAGGCGGCGCGCAGTTCGTCGAATGATTTGAATGGCATGGGGAAGGAATCTCCGGGGAAGAATCAGGACAGGGAAACGGAAGCGACGAGCAGGACAGTGATCTCGCCCAGCTGCTGCAGGGCGCCGATCGTGTCACCGGTGTGGCCGCCAATCTGGTTGAGGCAGAGCGCGCGCAAGGCGCTGAACACGAGAGCGAGCAGGATCAGTGCGGCAAAGGCGCCGCCGAGCCCCAGAGTCAGAAGCGGGATGGCCCCGAGCACGGCGCCGAGAACAGCTGTCTGGGTCGAGACGGTCCCGGCGCCGGCAGACAGGCCGTCACTGCGCGCCGCCGGCGCCAGATGCATGAACGCGCCGAGCAGGCCTCGCGAGGCGGCATGGGCGGCGATCAGCGCGAAGAGAACGCTTGTCGGATCGGCCAGTTGCGACAGCGCGCTCCAGCGAATGAGCATCGACAGGCCAAGCGCCGAAGCGCCATAGGCGCCGATACGGCTGTCGCGCATGATCTCGAGTTTTTTATCGCGCGTCTTGCCGCCGCCAAAGCCATCTGCGACATCCGACAGCCCATCCTCATGCAGGCAGCCGGTGGCGAGCAGGGTTGCTGCAAGCGCAAGTGCGGCCGCCGGCCCAGCGGCGAGACCGAGCTTTACCCCGATGGCGTAGACGACGGCGCCGACCAAAGCGACCGCGAGGCCGGCGGCAGGCGCCGCCCAGATCGCATCGGCCAGGCTGCGGCCACGAAAGTCGAAGACCGGCAGCGGCAGCCGGGTGAAGAAGACGAGGCAAAGCGCGACGTCGTCGAGCGCTTGCCGGGGTGAGGGCACGGCGGTCATGCACTCCTCGCAATGGCGTGGAAGAAGGTGCCGCTGACAAGGCCGCGGCGATAGCCGGAGGCGCCGAGCGGATTGCCCTGGCCATCGGCTAGGTCGGCCAGCGGCTCGTCATTGCCGGTGGCGATCATCTGCGCATAGTGGAATTCATGGCCACGGATCAGCGCGCCTTGCGGCCCCAGCGGACAGGCGGCGCGCAGGCGTGCCTCGCGGTAGCCGAGGTTCATCTTGCGCTTGGCAAAGCTGGTGGAATGGCCGAGCAGGCCAAGCATGGCGTGCGTCTCGCCGGCCGCGTCCTCCAGCGCTTCGCCCAGCACCATGAAGCCGCCGCACTCGCCATGGATGGGTTTGGTCTCGGCAAACCTTGCCATGCCAGCTCGGAAATTGGTCGCCGCCGCGAGGCGGCCGGCGTGAAGCTCGGGATAGCCGCCGGGCAGCCAGCAGACATCGCAATCCTGCGCCGGTGCTTCGTCGGCGAGCGGCGAGAACGGCACGATCTCGGCGCCGGCCTGACGCCAGTGGGCGGCGACGTGCGGATAGAGGAAGGTGAAAGCGGCATCTTCGGCGAGTGCGATGCGCTGGCCGGGCGGCTGCAAGGCATTTTCGAAACTGCCTGATGCCGGCGAAAACGGCGCGGCCAGCGCCATGATGGCGTCAAGGTCGAGGGATTTCTCGACCATGTCGGCGAGGCGGTCGAGATGCGTCATCAGGTCGGCATATTCGCCGGCCTGGACGAGGCCGAGATGGCGCTCCGGCAAATTGAGCGTGGGATCGCGCAGGATGGCGCCGACGACCGGCAGGCCGAGCGTTTCGATCGCCTCGCTGCACAGCTTGCGGTGGCGCTCGCTGCCGAGACGGTTGAGCACGATTCCGGCCATGCGCACATCCGGGTCGTAGGTGGCAAATCCCTTCGCGACGGCGGCCGCCGTCGTCGACTGTCCCGAGACGTCGAGCACCAAAAGCACCGGCAGGTGGTAGAGCCGCGCCAGATCGGCGGCCGAGCCGGTGCGGCCTTGTCCGGCCGGGATGCCGTCGAACAGGCCCATGGCGCTTTCGAGGAAGATAAAATCGGCGTCCTCGGTGGCATTGCCGGCCAACGCGTTGAGCAGGTCAGGCGACATCGCCCAGCTGTCCAGGTTGACGCCGGACAGGCCAGTGGCGGCGGTATGAAAACCCGGATCGATATAGTCGGGGCCGGACTTGGCGCCGCGCACCTTGATGCCGCGCCGGGCGAGCGCGCGCAAAATGCCGATGGTGACGCTGGTCTTGCCGGAGCCGGAACGCGGCGCGCCGATGATGATGGCGCGGGTCATGCGTTACCCGCCAGTGCTGCGCGCATGGCGACGATGCCGCCGACGACAATGAGGGCCGGCGAGGCCAATTCCGCCGCGGCGGCCGCTTCGGAAATGGTGGCGAGTGTCGCGACGACGGTCCGCTCCTGCGGTGTCGTCGCCGAAACGATGACAGCCGCCGGCGTCGACGGCGCCAGCCCGCCTTCGAGCAGCGACGCGGCGATAACAGGCAGATTGGCCATGCCCATATAGATGACCACCGGCTGGCCGGTGCGGGCGATCGCGCCCCAGTCGAGATCGTCATCTGTGCCGGCGGCATGACCTGTCGCCAGGATGATCGCCTTGTTGATGCCGCGCATGGTTGCGGGAATGCCGGTGGCGGCCAGCGCGCTCAGCCCCGATGTCAGGCCGGGCATGACGCGGAAAGGGATTTTTTCGCGCGCCAGCGCCAGCGCCTCTTCGCCGCCGCGGCCGAAAATATAGGGATCGCCGCCCTTCAGCCGGACGACGCGGCGGCCCTCGCGTGCCAGCCGCACCAGCAAAGCGGTGATATCGTCCTGCCTCATGGACGGTTTGCCGCCGCGTTTTCCTGCAAAGAACAGCTGGGCATTGTCCGCAACGGCGACAACGTCAGAGGAGACCAGCGCGTCATAGACCACAGCGTCGGCCTCGGCCAATGCCGCCAGCACTTCCAGCGTCAGGCAGCCGGGATCGCCGGGGCCGGCGCCGGCCAGCCAGACATGGCCCGGCTCAAGCCGGCGCGGCTTGAAGTTCAGCCGGGCAAGGGCCTGTTCGAGCGTGGTGTTTTCGCTTTTGGTCTTGCCGCTCACAATCCGTCCCGCCCGCGAAAACGCCGCTGGTAGTGGGCGTCGTACAATGAACTCTCGCCAAAACCTTCCGCTGCCAGCGAGCGGCCGACGAAGATGATCGCCGTGCGCTCCATCGGGTCGGCGGCGAGCAGTGCCTCGATCGTGGCGAGCGTGCCGGTCAGCACGTGCTCGTCCCGCCATGAAGCGCGAAAGACGATCGCCACCGGGCAATCGCCGCCATAATGCGGCGACAATTCGGCGACGACTCGGTCGATGGCGTGGATGGCGAGATGAATGGCCAGTGTGGCGCCGGTGCGGCCGAAGCCGGCCAGCGTTTCGCCCGGCGGCATTTTCGAGGCGCGGCCGGAGACGCGGGTCAGCACCAGGCTTTGCGCCACCTCGGGAATGGTCAGTTCGCGGCGAAGGGCTGCGGCTGCGGCGGCGAAAGAGGGAACGCCCGGCGTCAGCGTGTAAGGAATGCCGTGTTTTTCCAGCCGGCGGATCTGCTCGGCCACGGCGCTCCACACCGAGAGGTCGCCGGAATGCAGGCGGGCGACATCGTGGCCGGCCTGGTGGGCTGTCACATATTCGACCTCGATTTCGTCGAGTGACATCGGCGCCGTATCGATCAGTTTGGTCCCCGGTGCGCAGTGTTGCAGCAATTCCGGCGCGACGATCGAGCCGGCATGCAGACAGACCGGGCAGCTTGCCAGCAGCTTGGCGCCGCGCAGTGTGATGAGGTCGGCGGCGCCGGGACCGGCGCCGATGAAATGCACGGTCATGGCGCGTCTCCGCTGATGGCGATGGCGCAGGTGACCGGGCCGAGCACGGTGCGTGGACCAAGCAGCTTTGCACCGGGGCCGGCAACGGTAAGGGCGGAGGCTTCTGAGACGGAGGGTGTGCCGGCGAGATCCTGCGAGAGATCGGATTTGCTGAGTGCCTCCGACGAGACGGCCTGAAGTGCTGCGTCATCAACGATGATGACGGGAAGGTTGAGCGTGCGGCCAGCGGCAGAGATCGCTTCTTCGTCTTTCTTGAGCGCGGCGGTCGCCAAGGCCGACAGCGCCGTTATCGCCAGCCCGTGCGCTTCGAGGGCGGTTTCGATCGCCGCGAGCACGTCTTCGACGCTCACGCCCTTCCGGCTGCCGATGCCCGCCACCATCATGGCTTCACCCAGCTCCACTGGGTGACCGGCATGGCCGGGCGCCAGGCCTGCATCGAACCGACAGGAGAAGCGCGGGAAATGGTGATGCGGGTAAGGTCGCCGCCGCGCTTGATGTGCTCCGCGAGAAGCAGCGCCTCCATCTCCAGCGTCACCGCATTGGCAACGAGACGGCCACGGGATGGCAGCGCCTTGATGGCGGCGTTCAGTACGCCGGCGTCGCTGCCACCTCCGCCGATGAAGATCGCATCCGGCGTGTCCAGCCCGGCCAGTGCCTTGGGCGCCGACCCTTCCACCACGACAAGACCGGGCACGCCGCAATGCGCGGCGTTGCGGACGATGCGGGCGGCGCGGTCGCTGTTGGCCTCGATGGCGATGGCGCGCATCGAGGGGTGAGCGAGCATCCATTCGATGCCGATGGAGCCGGAACCGGCGCCGATGTCCCACAGCAATTCGCCACGCCTCGGCGCCAGCGCCGCAAGCGTGATGGCGCGGATGTCGTGCTTGGTGATCTGGCCGTCGTGCTCGAACAGATGGTCGGCGCGGCCAACGGTCAGCGGCAGGATGCGGGCCCCTTGTGTCGATTCAAGCTCAAGCGCCAGCACGTTGAGCGGATTGATGTCTCTGAGATCGAAAGCGTCGGCACGTGCCGAGCGAAGCTTCTCGTTCGGTCCGCCCAGCGCTTCCAGAACGGTCAGCCGCGAACCGCCGAAGTCGAGCTCTACGAGCAGGCGCGCTATTGTCGCTGGTGCGTCGCCGTCCGATGTCAGCGCCAGGATGCGCGCCCTGGGATGCAGCAGCGGCCGGATCAGGTCGAGCGGCCTTCCATGCAGCGAGATCGTCTCGATGTCCTGCAACGCCCAGCCGAGCCGGGCGGCAGCCAGCGAAATCGCCGATGGCGCGGGGATGACATGCATCTCTTCAGGCTTGACCTTGCGGGCAAGGGTGGCGCCGACCCCGTGGAAGAATGGATCACCGGAGGCGAGCACGCAGACGCGCCGGCCGGCCAGCGCCAGCACGTCTGCCATGCCGGCATCGAATGGCACCGGCCATGGGCGCTGCTCACCCTTGATGAGCGAAGCCACCAGCGCCAGATGCCGCTTGCCGCCGAAGACGGTCTCGGCGTCAGCGATCTGCCGCTTGGCCTCGTCGCCGAGACTCGCTAAACCGTCCTCGCCGATGCCGACGATTGTAAGCCATTTTGGCGTGGGCTGTTTTTTTGACATGTCGCGCCGCCCCTCATCCGCCTGAGGCGTTCGTCGTTCGAAAAGTCAAGCAATTGACTTTTCGTCTGCCAGCCAGACCACTCCTCACCTCCCCGTGTAGTGACGGGGAGAAGGGAGACGCTCCGGCGCTGACGCCTCCCTCTCCCCGTTCTTCAGGGGGAGAGGGTAGGGGTGAGGGGCAGCGCAGACGCTGTTCAACATGGTGCTCATGAAGAAGATTCTGATCCTTGGCGGCACGACAGAAGCGCGCCAATTGGCCGGAAAACTGGTGGAAGATTTCCTCGTCACTCTGTCGCTGGCCGGCCGTACCGAAAGCCCGGTCGCGCAAGGCGTGCCGGTGCGCAGCGGCGGCTTTGGCGGCGCCGACGGGCTGGCGGCCTATCTCAAGGAGACGCGAACCGATCTGCTGATCGACGCGACGCATCCCTATGCCGCGCGAATTTCCGCCAATGCGGCGCAAGCCGCGCGCACTTCGGTTGTGCCGATCCTTGCTTTGCGCCGCCCTGGCTGGGAGCCAATAGATGGCGACCGCTGGACGCAGATCGATACGACAGGCGATGCGGTGCACGCGCTTGGGTCGCCGCCGCGCCGTGCCTTCCTGGCGCTCGGCCGGCAGGAGGTCGCGGCTTTCGAGGCGGCGCCGCAGCATCATTACCTTGTCCGCAGCGTCGATCCGGTCGAGCCGAAACTGGCGGTGCCTGATGCGACCTACCTGCTGGCGCGTGGGCCGTTTCGCGAGGCGGATGAACGCGCGCTGCTCGAGGAGCACCGCATCGATGTCGTCGTATCCAAGAACAGCGGCGGCGAGGCCACCTACGGCAAGATCGCGGCGGCGCGGGCGCTCGGTATCGAGGTGGTGATGGTGCGCAGGCCCATCCTGCCGGAGGTGCCGTCGGCCGAAACTGTCGAAGCATTGGCCGCGATGATCGATCATGGTCTCGACCCCGTCGCGGAACGCGGTGTGTAGACCAGCGCCGGTTTGTCACCGCGCTTGATGATCCTTGTCTCCGGCGAGCCGATGATGATGCAGGTCGCCATGTCGGCCCTTTCCGCCTCGACATCGGCCAACAGAAAAACCTCGATGCGCTCGTCCGGGCGGCCGGCGGCGCGGCCGAAGATGACCGGCGTGGTGCCGGGCAGGATGGCGCGCAGGCATTCGAAGGCACGGCCGAGCTGCCAAGGGCGCGCCTTGCTGATCGGATTGTAGAGCGCGATGACGAAGCCGGCGCCGGCGGCCGCCAAAAGGCGCAGCTCGATCAGATCCCACGGTTTGAGATTGTCGGACAGCGAGATGGCGCAGAAATCATGGCCGAGCGGCGCGCCGATGCGGGCGGCAACCGCCAACATGGCGGTGACGCCGGGCACGACAGTGACATCGACGGTTCGCCATTCGGCCGGGCCGGCCTCGATCGCCTCACAGACCGCGGCGGCCATGGCAAAGACGCCGGGATCGCCGCCGGAAACGACGGCGACGTCATGGCCCTCGGCAGCCCTGACCAGCGCGTCCTTGGAGCGGGCGAGTTCCTCGCGATTGTCCGAGGCGACGCGGGTTTGGTCGGTGCGAAGATCAAGCCGGTCGAGATAAGGTTTGTAGCCATAGAAGAATTTTGCCTGCGCCACGGCCCGGCTCGCCTCCGGCGTCACCTGATCGGCATTGCCTGGCCCAAGGCCGATGACGGTGAGCCGGCCGCTCATGGCTTGGCTTCCATAACGCCAGGCCGGCCGGACCAGCCGGCGACCAGCACGATGGCGAAATAAGGCGCCTTGTCGTCCGGCTTGTCGGCAAGCTTCATCGAGATGCTACCGGCCATGGTGCCGCGCTCGACATAAACGGCGCGGGCGAGCTTGCCGGTGGCCTCCAGCGCCCGCCTGATCTTGGGCAGATTGCGGCCGACCTTCATGATGACGGCGGCGTCGGTGTCTGCGAGACGGCGCGTCAGCTCGAACTCGCTCATCGTGCCGGGCAAAACCGTCAGCACATCGTCGCCCTGGACGATCGGCACGCCGGTCTGCGACCAGCAGCCCGACATGGCGGTGACGCCGGGGATGACTTCGGTCGGGAAGCGATGGGCGAGGCGGACATGCAGGTGCATGTAGGAGCCGTAGAACAGCGGGTCGCCTTCAGAGAGCACGGCGACCATGCGGCCGGCTTCGAGGTGTTCGGCGACCTTCTCGGCCGACTCCTCGTAGAAATCGGTGATCTGCGAACGGTAGTCGTCATGATCCTTGTCGATCTCGGTGGTGACGGGGTAGAGCAGCGGCAATTCCAGCATATCCGGCCGGAAGCGCGCCTCGACGATGGCGCGCGCATTGCTGTTGTTGCCGCGCTTGGCGAAGTAGGCGACGACATCGGCCTCGGCCAGAACGCGCGCGGCCTTCAGCGTCAGCAGCTCGGGGTCGCCAGGCCCCGTGCCCACGCCGACAAGACGGCCTTTTGCCAGATCTTCTTTGACGGCTGCGTTCACAGGCCGGGCCTCGCCAGCGAATTGAGGGCGGCTGCAGTCATGGCGCTGCCGCCAAGCCTGCCGCGCACGATGGCGTAGGGCACGCCGTAGGAGTTTTCAGCCAGCGCATCCTTGGATTCGGCGGCACCGACGAAGCCGACCGGCATGCCGATGATGGCGGCCGGTTTCGGCGCGACATCGCGCAGCTTTTCCAGGAGATAGAAGAGCGCTGTCGGCGCATTGCCGATGGCCACGACCGAACCGGCCATGCGTTCGCCCCAGAGGTCGATCGCGGCGGCCGAGCGGGTGTTGCCGATCTGCTTGGCGATGTCGTGCGTGCGCGGGTCGCGCAAGGTGCAGATCACCTCATTGCCGGCCGGCAGCCTGGCGCGGGTGACGCCATGCGAGACCATTTCGGCATCGCAGAAGATCGGTGCGCCGGCCGCCAAAGCGCTGCGGGCGGCGGCGACGAAATCGCTGGAGAAGACAAAATGACTTGATGCTTCGACCTGGCCGCAGGCATGGATCATGCGGATGGCGACGTCGGCTTCCGCCTCGGAGAACCGGGACAGGTCGGCCTCGGCGCGGATGATGGCGAAGGAACGTTCATAGATCGCGTTGCCGTCATGGATGTAGTCGTAGGCGGCCATGCTCATTTCCGTTGTTCAGTTTGTCGGTAAGCCTTGGCGATTGCCGCCGGTCCGAGCCTTGTCAGGCAGGCGGCGGCGGTTTCACCTGGATATCGAGCGCTGCGGACCATCGCTGCGACGCGACCGATGCCGCGCGCGGCGTCATAGCCCGGCCTGTAGCCCGCAGGAAGGGCCTTTGCCGTCGCGTTCACGACAAGTCCGGCTCCGTTTTCGCCGCCGACCAATGTCAGCGCCGCCGGACCGGGGTGCGCGCAGCCCTTGGCGCAGCCGGAAATGTGCAGTGTGAAGTCGAGACTATCGGTCATTTCGGCGGCGATTGTCTCGGCAATATCGCGCGTGGCGATTTGTCCGGATGCGCAGGCAGGAGTGCCGGGGCAGGCGGCGATGCGGGTGCGCGGGTCGGCGGCGGTGGTAACGAAGCCAAGGGCGGCGGCGGTGGCTCGCAGGGGGTGGTTTGCGGACGACGGTTGGCCGAGGAACAGCAAGGCGCGGCCGGGGGCGAGGCGGATTTCGGCGGTGCCGAGGTTCGACGCTCGGCTGGCAAGCTCGATAAGGTTTTGCGCTGGCATGCTGCCGAAGGGCAGGCCGATGCCGAGGGTGAAGATGTTGCCGGTTAAGGGGAAAAGGCCGATAGGCCGGCGCGAGGCACCCCCCTCTGTCCTGCCGGACATCTCCCCCTCAAGGGGGGAGATCGGCAGCTTCGACGCCGGCTTTTCCTTAACAACACCGGAGATTAGTGAAATCATCGGTGAAAGCGTAATCTCCCCCCTTGAGGGGGAGATGTCCGGCAGGACAGAGGGGGGCGCCTCGCGCAAACTTGTCAAACATAGCCAATCGGCAAGAGATGCCAATTGCCTCTCCGACAAATCCCGAGAATGTGCGTCACGCCCCTTCTCGGCAACCATCCTCAGCACAGCAACCGCAATATCGCGCGCTGCATCCTCATCGGCCGTCGCAAGCGGCCTCGCGCTTTGGCCATCGCCGGCAACAGACAAAGCCCACAGAACGTTACCGCCGTCCCGCACCGCCTTCAGCCTGACATCGGCCGTTACCCCATCCATCGTCAGCTGCCCACCACCATCGACAACCACCGAAACCTTCGGTCCGAGCCTTGGCGTCAGCCCAGCTTCCTCGACCGCAGCCCTAACCCGCTCAGCCAAAGCTCGCGGATCGGCAATCTTCCGCGGATCGATGCCGGCCAGCGGCCCGGTCTCGACCGGCACGCCGGTGCGCACGGCGATGCCCAGCGCATCCACCTCCGCCGCCAGCAGCCCAGCACTTTCCGCCGTCAGGCCGCGTATCTGCAGGCTACCTCGTGCGGTCACTTCCATGATGCCGTTGCCGTGCTTCAAGGCGGATTCGCAGAGTCCGATCAGCGATCTGGGGGAAAGCCCTCCCGCAACCGGGTTGAGCCGCATCAGCAGGCCATCGCCGGTCTGCATCGGCGCCGAGAGAGCCGGACAGGCGCCGCGGCGCGAGAAGGCGTTCATGCCGCGACTCCGAGCGCCTCGGCCTCGGCGATCAACGCCGCGAGATCGTCGTCGATCGCGTTGCGCAAGGGATGCCACAGCCCGCGCCGGCGCGCCGACAGGAAGCGTTCGGCGATGACTTTGGCTGCGGCCGGGTTTTCGCGCAGGATGAAAGCGCGAACATTGGCGTCGCCGACATAGGCGTCATGCACAGCCTCGATCACCGCGCCTGAAATGGCGTGGGTGGTTTCGGCGAAACCGATGAGACGGTCGACGGTCTCGGCGAATTCCGAGGCGCCGCGTGGGCCGTGCCGCATCTGGCCGGCGATGAAACGCGCATTGACGGCTCGCGCCCGCACAACCCGCGACACAGCCTCGCCGACCGAGCGCGGCTTCGGCTTTTGCGGGTCGGTGGTGTCGAGCACGATGACGTCGGCATTTCGGCCCAGTGCCGCCAGCGCCGCCGAAAAGCCGCCGATGAAGGCGACGTCGGCGGAGCCCTCGAGAATATCGCGGCCGGGATCGTCGCCGGTGTGGACGAGCAGATCGGCCTCGGCGATGCGGGTCTCGAAAGCGCCGGGGGAGGCAATGCCTTCGCCCTCGGCGCCGCCATAAGCATGTGATGTCGCATCGAGATAGGCGCGGCCGATTTCTTCGCGCGCGGCCCAGTCGCCACTCGACAACAGGTCCTCGACGCCGGCGCCATAGGTGCCGGGCGAGGTGCCGAAGATGCGCGGGCCGATCTTGCCATCGGCACGGGTTCTGGCGGCGAGCGGGTTTTCCGAATCCTCCTCGTCGCGGGCGGCAACGGCGTTGGCGGCGGCGTCGATCAGCGCGATCTGGGTCGGGAACATGTCGCGGAACAGGCCCGAAATCCGCCAGGTGACATCGACGCGCGGGCGACCGAGCGTGGCCGGCGGCAGCACTTCGATGCCGGTGATGCGGCCGGTGGCCGAATCCCATTGCGGCCGGCAGCCCATCAGCGCCAGGCCTTGCGCGATCTCCTCGCCGCCGGTGCGCAGCGAGGCCGAGCCCCAGAGGTCGATGACCAGCGAGCGCGGCCAGTCGCCATGCGACTGCATATAGCCGCGCACGACTTCTTCCGCAGCCGCCTTGCCCAATTCATAGGCGGTCGGCGTCGGCATGGTGCGCGGATCGGATGTGAACAGGTTGCGGCCGGTGGGCAGCACATCGGAGCGGCCACGCGCCGGTGCGCCCGCCGGACCCGCCTTGATGTGACGGCCGTCGAGCGCGGCAAGAAGTGCTGCTTTCTCGGCCTCCGCGCTTTGCACGCGCATGGCGTCGGGCTCGTCGTCGGAAGCGCGGCCATAGATGTGCAGGCCGTCCTTGATGGCGAAATCCTTGAGGTCGCAGAGCCAGGCGTCGATGCGGCGCAGCGCCTCGTCGGGCGCGTCGGTTTTGGCGACGCCGGCTTCGGAGGCGAGGCCGGTCTTCTGCGCGGTGTCGACGATCAGCTTGGCCAGACGGTCGCGGCGGCGGCGGTCGAGGCCGTCGGCCTGGGCATATTCGTCGACCAGCCGTTCGAGCTTGTGCTGCTCTTCGTCAAGGCCGGCGCCGGTCAGCGGCGGCGGCAGATGGCCAAGCGTGACGGCTGCTATGCGCCGCTTGGCTTGCGCCGCCTCGCCGGGATTTGAGACGATGAAGGGATAGATGACGGGCAGCGAGCCGGTGACGATCTCGGGGAAGCAGTTTTGTGAGAGCGCTACCGTCTTGCCGGGCAGCCATTCCAGCGTGCCATGGGCGCCGACATGGATGAGAGCATGGATGCGGAGCGATTTGCGCAGCCACAGGCCGAAGGCGAGCAGGGCGTGGCGCGGCGGGAGCGTCGGGTCGTGGTAGTCGGCGCGGCGGTCGGCGGAGCGGCCGCGATCGGGGGCGAGGGCGACGGTGACATTGCCGAAGGTGGCGGCGCGGAAGGGGAAGCCGCTCTTACCCTCCCCCTTGTGGGGAGGGTGGCCCGCAGGGCCGGGTGGGGGTGGTGCACCGCTACCCCCACCCCGTTTCGCGCCATCCGCTTCGCGAATGTCGCGAACCGACCCTCCCCACAAGGGGGAGGGTGAAGGGGCGCCCCATGCCGCCTCGACTGCAGCCAGTGCGTCAGCCGGCAAATCCTTTGAGAAGTCCAGATACTCTTCCAGCCCCAGCCCACCATCGCCCCGCTCCAACGAATCCAGCAACCCATGCGGCGTTTGCGGAATCCCTTCAACGCCATAGCCCTGCTCCTTCAGGTCATGCAGCATCGCCAGCACGCTCGACGGCACATCCAAACCCACGGCGTAACCGGTGCGGCCGGGCGCACTCGGGTAATCCGGTATGAGGATCGCCAAGTTGCGCGTCGCCCGGGGCGTCTGCTGCAGCTTGATGAACGCCGCCACGCGCTCCGCCACCTGTGCCACGCGGTCCGGTTCCGGCCGGTTGGCGAAGGCGCGGTGGCCGAGCGCCGGGTCGGTTTCGCTCTCGCCCTTGAAGGAAATTGCGCCGGCGAGGATGCGACCGTCGAGTTCGGGCAGCACGACATGCATGGCGAGGTCGGCGGGCGCCAGGCCGCGCTGGTTGTTGTCCCAGACGTGGCGGCGGGTGGTGGCGACGATGACCTGGAAGACCGGCACGCCGGCACGGTCGAACAGGGTTTGGACGCCGGGTTCGGCGCCGGAGGCGAAGGCGGTTGCGGTGATGATGGCGGCGGGGTTGAGCGCGGCCAGAGCAGTTTCGACGAAGGCCAGGGAGGTCGGGTCTTTGAGGCTGGAGACGAAGATCGGGACCGGTCTCATGCCGCGCTGGCGGAGTGCATCAAAGAGGGCATCGATTGGCGCGACATCGGCGGCCAGCAGCATCGAGCGGTAGAAGAGGATGGGGATGATGGGAGGGTTGATGTTGTCTGCGCCGAGTTCCCGCCCACCCCCCTCTGTCCTGCCGGACATCTCCCCCGCAAGGGGGGAGATTGCGCTGTCATCGAAGCTTTCGCCAATCGGGGATGTTGCAGAGGAATCTATTATCGGCTGGGCAGAAAAAGTGCCGAGGTCCGCGCCGGCTGATCTCCCCCCTTGCGGGGGAGATGTCCGGCAGGACAGAGGGGGGTGTGAAGGAACGCCGACATCGGCCAAATCCAACTTGCCTACGACGCCGCGGCCTGGCTCGTAGTAGCCAGCTTTCGGCACGCTGACCGGCTCAGCCGCCGCCACATCGGACCCAGCCAACCCCGCTAGCCGCTGCACCAGCGCCGTCATATTCTCCGGGCCACCCTCGCGGAAATAGCCAAGCAGGCCGTCCAACTCCTCGCGCGGCAGCGTCGAGGCTTCGATCAGCCTGAGATCCTCGTCGTGGCTTTCACCAGGCAGCAGCGCCAGCTTGATGCCGTTCGCACGGGCAGTCGCGGCAAGCTGGTCGCAGCCATAGCGCCACCAGTCATAGCCACCGAGGATGCGCACCAGGATGATCTTGGCGTGGCGGGCGACGCTGTCGACCCAGAGGTCGACGGACATCGGGTGGCGCAAGTCGCGCAGTGCCGCCAGCCGCATCGAGGGCAGGCGGCCGGCGTCCGCCTTCCACGCCGCCGCCAGTCCGGCAAGGTCGCTGTCGGTAAAGGACAGCGCCACGATATCCGCCGGCGTCTGCCGGAGATCAACTGGCTCGGCGAGATCGTCGAGCGAGGCGGAGGTCGTGGCGAGTATATGCATCGCGGCTCGTGCCTGAGATCAACCGGCGAGTATACGCTCGATCGCCGGACGGTTCAGCCCCTTCAGGCCAATGACGACGAGCCGCGAGCGGCGATCGTCCTCGGCCGTCCAGGCGCGGTCATAGTAATGGTTGACGCGTGGGCCGACGGCCTGCAGCAAAAGCCGCATCGGCTTGCCGCCGACATCGACGAAGCCTTTTACACGCAACACGTTTTCCTGTTCGGCGGCGGTGGCGACGCGCTTGGCCAGGTCGTCGGGATTGGCGATCGAGGGGATGTCGACGATGAAGGTGTCGAAATCGTCATGCTCATGATCGAAAGCGCCGTCGTGATGCGACTTGCGGTTCTCGATGTCGTCTTCGACGGCGAGACCGAGGCCAAGCAGCACCGACGGGTCGACCTTGCCATGCGCAGTCGGCACGATTTTTACCGCGCGAGCGGAATGCTCATTGATGATGGCGTTGGCGCGGGCCGAACCGGCTGAATCCATCAAATCGCTTTTCGACAGGATGATCAGGTCGGCGCAGGCGATCTGGTCCTCGAAGACTTCTTCGACCGGATCGTCGTGGTCGAGCGTTTCGTCCTGAGCGCGCTGAGCCTGCAGGGCGTCCATATCGTGGGCAACGCGTCCCTCAGCCAGCGCCGGGCCGTCGACCACGGCGATGACGCCGTCGACGGTTACCCGGCTTTTCACACTCGGCCACTGGAATGCCTGGACCAGCGGCTTGGGCAGAGCCAGGCCCGAGGTCTCGATCAGGATGTGGTCGACCTTCGGCGTCAGTGCGAGGATCTTGTCGAGCGCGGGCACGAAATCGTCGGCGACGGTGCAGCAGATGCAGCCATTGGCCAGTTCCACGATGTTTTCCTCCGGGCAGGTGTCGATGCCGCAGCCCTTGAGAATCTCGCCGTCGATGCCGATGTCGCCGAACTCGTTGACGATGATGGCGATGCGCTTGCCGCCGGCATTTTCCAGGAGATGGCGGACCAGCGTCGTCTTGCCGGCGCCGAGGAAGCCTGTAACGACAGTGCAGGGAACACGGGAGAGGTTGGCGGCCGGGTTTGAAGCGTTCATCGTCAGTCCTTCAGCATGTCGAGGGGTGGGATGCGGGCAACGAGGCCGCGCTTGAGGCTATCGGGCCGGCCGCGCCACGGGATGAGGCCGTCGGCCGAAGTCGCGAAGAGCTTTGCGCCGGTAACGAGGTCGGCGCCGCTGGTTGCGGTCAGATCGCCGAAGACATAGCTCCAGCAGCCATCGCGCAGGATCGCGGCGCTGAGGCGGCGCTTGCAATTGCCGAGACATTCGGCGGTGCGGACCCGGATATCGCCGGCAGCGGCGCGGCGTGTGTCCTCAGCCAGCAATTCGCCGGCGCGCGGATGGGCGTCGGAACCGGTCTCATCGCGGCAGGAGGCGCAGACGATGACGGTCACGCCGGTCAGGGCGTCGTTGTCGCCGGACGCAATGTCCGCTGTGCCAGCCGAAAAACTGCTGTTCTGGTCCAAAAACCGTGCTCCTTGCCCGGAAACCCGCCAGGCGATCGGATACTTTGTCTCAGACGGCAGGTCTCCTGGCTCGCGAGTCATTGCCTTGGTTAGCCGCCTTCCCGGTGTTACCCAGTGGCTTTCGGCCTTGGCTCTTCGCTTACAGTTGCGGGGACAGCCGCGGATTTGGGATTTTTTCGTCCCGCACCGCATTCCCTCTTGGCCCTTGCCGTTGCGGGCAGGGGACCGTCTGGAGCGGATTTAGGCTTTTGCAGGCAGCGGTGTCAACGCACGGCTACGACATGGCGATGTCGGCAGGGGCTGTCATGTCCCGGCTTCCGGCAGTGCCAGGATGACCTGTCGGATAGCTTGATAGCCATCGCTATAGTCCCAGTCATGACCGACAGCCAGATTCTGTCCCTCATGCCAAACCGCGTTGTCCAGAAGGACTTCGGCACTAATCAGCGTGCCCTTCAAGCCTGCCAGAAAGGTCCGGACAAAATGGCTTCCGGGGGGTACCGAAGCTGTGAACAGCTTTTCCAGCTTGGCATAGAATGCTGGATAGCCTGGTGTCAGCGAGCATAGCTCGGTTGTGGCCTGGGAAATGACCGGGCCGCTATAGATTTTCCAGCGGGCATCTTTTCGCCAGATCTTCCAACTGGCGCTGCTTCGCTGCCAAAGCTCTATTTCGGCCTGCATGTTCTCGCAGACGTGATCGGCCAGTCCCTCAATGGCCACATGGAAAACACCACGGAGAAACTTTTCAAACGCCTGGTTCAGTTCCTGTTCGCGCGTGTCGCCGAAGCCAGCAAAGGATTCAATGACCGGCTGAACATCAAGCAGCGGAGAAAAAATGTAGATTTCCAGGACCAGCCGGTCAGAACTCGTCTCGAACACCTCAGCCTCAAACCGAAGCTGCTTCGATTGGAGCATGACGTCCCTATCTCTGCGGACTGCATCTATTCCATGCGCAATGAGGGCGCCATGGATCATGTCGAGCACTTTGTCCGATGCCATTGCACAACCTACGAGGCTTATTGAGGCGTCTATGACAGACGCTGCAAGGGTTGGCCATCTCTCTCGCTAGCCAATGCCGGCCCCAGATTGCCGGCCGGCGTCACTTCGATGCGCTCAAGGCCAAGCCAGCCCTGCATCGCCTTTAGTTCCTCGAAAAGCTGCGCGGTGGTCTCAGGCGGTGCGCCTGCTTCGGCATAGGCGGCGTGGACGCGTAAGACACTCGCAGGCCGGTCGGCCTTGAGGTCGACGCGGGCGACGATCTTGTCGCCGAGCAAGAAAGGCAGCACGTAATAGCCATATTGCCGCTTGTCGGCCGGGGTGTAGATCTCGATGCGGTAGCGGNGCTCGGTGCGCGCGCGCTCGAAGACCACCGGATCGAAGGGGGCCAGCAAGGCGCGGGCCTCGATCTTTCGCGGCAGGCGGGCGTCCCTATAGAGGTAAGCCGGCTTGTCCCAACCTTCGACGTTTACCGGCAGCAACTCGCCCATCTCGACCAGTTCCTCCAACCGGCCCTTCATGTCGGCCGGCGACAAGCGGAAATAATCGCGCAGGTCACCCGACGTCGCGATGCCGTGGGCGCGGGCGGAAATGCGCAGCAATTCGCGGTGCGCGTCCTCGGCCGCCGGCACCGGCAGGTCGAGGATCGCCTGCGGCAGCACGCGCTCGGGCAGGTCGTAGAAACGCTCGAAGCCACGGCGGTGCGCCGTGGTGATGCGTCCGGCCCAGAAGAGCCATTCGAAGGCGTGCTTGGCGTGGCTCCAGCCCCACCAGCCGCCCGAACCTTTCTGGCCCTCCAGTGCCGAAGCGGCAATCGGGCCGCGCTCGGCGACCGCGCGGTAGATCTCTTCGATATAGGCGGCGTGCTCGCGGCCCCATTTGGCGAGGCCCAGATACATTTCGTCGCCGCTTTCAGCGCGCTGCATGCGCCAGCGCATCAGTGGGTAGGTCTCGACCGGCAGGAACGAGGCCTCATGCGCCCAGTACTCGAACACGGTGCGCTTGCGGGTGATTGCGGCATTGTCGAGCAGGGTGAGCGGGTAGGGGCCAAGGCGCGAATAGAGCGGCATATAGTGGGCGCGCACCACGGCGCTGACGGAATCGATCTGCAGCAGGCCGGTGCGCGACAGCACGCGGGCGAGGTGGCGGCGATCGGGCGTGCCGACCGGGCGGGGATCGAGAAATCCTTGCGCGGCGAGCGCGATGCGCCTGGCCGCGGGGAGTGAGATTTTGTCCTTCGTCAAAGTGTCTTGCCTCGAACCATTTTCCCGACTTTAGCCGGCGATTCCGGTCATGTTAGCAGGCAAATGGCGGGAGATGTGTCAGGAGACAAAAGTGGAGTGAAAGATGAAGGAAATCAAACAGGAGGAGATCGGACCAGTTTTTCCCGGCCTGCCGTCCAGCACTGTCTTTTGAACAAGGTTTGACTTGCTTCGCTGAAAGCCGTGCGCTAACCCTCGCCGCGTTGCAGCAAAGGCACCTAACACGGTTCAGCGGTTAAACTGTCGCGCTTCCGCATTAGGGTTGGTTGCTGTAATCAAAGTGGATTGGCCGCCAACGGAAAGCCGAGCATGAACGTACTCCTCAGTTCATACCTGCCCATCGTCCTCTTCATCGCCGTGGCCGCAGTTGTAGGCCTGGCGCTTATCATCGCGCCGTTCCTGGTGGCTTATCGCAATCCCGATCCGGAGAAGCTTTCCGCCTACGAGTGCGGGTTCAACTCGTTCGACGATGCCCGGATGAAATTCGACATCCGCTTCTACCTAGTGTCGATCCTGTTCATCATCTTCGATCTGGAAGTGGCCTTCCTGTTTCCGTGGGCGGTGTCGTTCTCGAAGATCGGCATGCTCGGTTTCTGGTCGATGATGGTGTTTTTGGCGGTGCTGACCATCGGCTTTGCCTATGAGTGGAAAAAAGGAGCGCTGGAATGGGATTGAACGACAGTTCCGGAACGCTCGTCGCGCCGAAGCCCAAAGGCCTGATCGACCCCAATACCGGACGTCCGGTCGGTTCCGACGATCCGTTCTTCCTCGAGATCAACAATGAACTGGCCGACAAGGGTTTTCTGGTCACCTCGACCGAGGCGCTGATCACCTGGGCACGCAGCGGCTCGCTGATGTTCATGACCTTCGGTCTCGCCTGCTGTGCCGTCGAGATGATCCACACCTCGATGCCGCGCTATGATTCTGAAAGGTTTGGCGTGGCTCCTCGCGCGTCGCCGCGCCAGTCGGACATAATGATCGTGGCGGGAACGCTGACCAACAAGATGGCTCCGGCTTTGCGCAAGGTCTACGACCAGATGCCGGAGCCGCGCTACGTCATCTCGATGGGCTCCTGCGCCAATGGCGGCGGCTATTATCACTATTCCTATTCGGTGGTGCGCGGCTGCGACCGCATCGTGCCGGTCGACATCTATGTGCCCGGCTGCCCGCCAAGCGCCGAAGCGCTGCTCTACGGCATTCTTCTCCTGCAGAAGAAGATCCGCCGCACCGGCACGATCGAACGGTAGACCCATGGCCGCATCCCTGAGCGAACTGTCGACTTATCTCGGCGAAAGGCTGCCGGGCCGCGTCACCGATGCAGTGCTTGCCTATGGCGAACTGACGATCTCGGTTGCTACAGACAATCTGATCGAGGTGACAAGCTTCCTGCGTGACGATTCGGGCTGCCAGTTCATTTCGATCATCGATATCTGCGGCGCCGACTACCCGTCGCGCGTCAAGCGTTTCGATGTCGTCTATCATCTGCTGTCGCCGAAGCAGAATTTGCGCATCCGCATCAAGGTGCAGGCCGACGAAGAGACGCTGGTGCCGTCGCTCACCGCTGTCTATCCCGGCGCCGACTGGTATGAGCGCGAAGCCTACGATCTCTATGGCGTGCTGTTCTCCGGCCATCCGGACCTGCGCCGCATCCTCACGGATTACGGTTTCGAGGGCCATCCCCTGCGAAAGGACTTCCCGCTGACAGGTTTCGTCGAGGTGCGCTACGACGACGAAGCCAAGCGCGTGATCTACGAGCCGGTGGAATTGAAGCAGGAATTCAGGAACTTCGATTTTCTCTCGCCATGGGAAGGGACGGACTACGTCCTGCCAGGCGATGAGAAGGCGAAACAGTGAGTAGGAAGTAGTGAGTAGTCAGTAGCAAAAGATTTGGAGCAACGGATCGAATCTTATCGCGACTTGAAGGTGTGGCAATCGGCGATGACGCTTGCTGAGGATTGCTACCGTTTCACCAAAGAGTTTCCGAGGGATGAGATTTACGGCATGACCTCTCAGATGCGCCGATCGGCGGTTTCGGTCGCAGCGAACGTCGCGGAGGGATACGGTCGGGAGAACAGAGGGTCGTTCGTTCAATTTTTGCGCATGGCGCAAGGCTCGTTGAAGGAACTGGAGACACACATACTGCTGGCATGTCGGGTTGGCCTGCTGCGAAAAGACAATGAGATTGAGCTGCTGCTGCGATGCGAAGAGATTGGAAAAATGATGAGATCTCTTATCCGAACGGTGCAGGCCAAGCAGGCGGAATGAAGCAGGCATTGAGATTGATGATCACTACTCACTACTCACTACTGACTCTTCGCCAGAGGCGCCAGAATGGCTGAAACCTCCGTCCGCAACTTTAACATCAACTTCGGACCGCAGCACCCTGCGGCGCACGGTGTTTTGCGTCTTGTGCTGGAGCTTGACGGCGAGGTGGTCGACCGCGTCGATCCGCATATCGGCTTGCTGCATCGCGGCACTGAAAAGCTGATCGAGCACAAGACCTATCTGCAGGCGGTGCCCTATCTCGACCGGCTCGATTATTGCGCACCGATGAACCAGGAGCATGCCTTCGCGCTCGCCACCGAGCGGTTGCTCGGCATCGAAGTGCCGAAGCGCGGCCAGTTGATCCGCGTGCTCTATTCCGAGCTCAGCCGCATCATGTCGCACATCCTCAATGTGACGACGCAGGCGCTGGATATCGGCGCGCTGACGCCGCCGCTGTGGGGTTTCGTCGAACGCGAAAAGCTGATGGTGTTTTATGAGCGCGCTTCCGGTTCGCGCATGCATGCGGCCTATTTCCGTCCGGGCGGTGTGCACCAGGATCTGCCGGCGAAGCTGGTCGAGGACATCGGCAAGTGGATCGACCCGTTCCTGAAGTCGCTTGACGACCTCGACAAGCTGCTTACCGGCAACCGCATCTTCAAGCAGCGCAATGTCGATATCGGTATCGTGTCGCTGGCCGACGCCTGGGCCTGGGGTTTTTCCGGCGTCATGGTGCGCGGCTCGGGTGCTGCCTGGGATTTGCGCAAGTCGCAGCCCTATGAATGCTATTCCGAGATGGATTTCGACATCCCGATCGGCAAGAACGGCGACTGCTACGACCGTTATCTCGTGCGCATGGAAGAAATGCGCCAGTCGGCCAAGATCATGCGTCAGTGCGTCGACCTTCTGCTCGGCAAGGAGAGCACCGGGCCGGTGTCGAACCTCGACGGCAAGGTGGTGCCGCCCAAGCGCCAGGCGATGAAGCGCTCGATGGAAGCGCTGATCCATCATTTCAAGCTCTATACCGAGGGTTACCGCGTGCCGGCCGGCGAGGTCTATGCCGCGGTCGAGGCGCCGAAGGGCGAGTTCGGCGTCTATCTCGTCTCCGACGGCACCAACAAGCCCTACCGCTGCAAGCTGCGCGCGCCCGGCTTCGCGCATCTGCAAGCCATGGATTTCCTCTGCCGTGGCCACATGCTGGCCGACGTCACCGCCGTGTTGGGCTCACTCGATATCGTCTTCGGGGAGGTTGATCGGTGATGGCGGCAGCCAATCCTACAGTGCGCTCTCAGGTCGGTGTTCGAGGGAATGCGGACGCTGCCCTGCCGCGGTGGCGCGAATTGGCAAAAGCCATGCTGCCAGTCGAGTTCGCCGAGGCTTCTTACAACTCGACTCAGCACTGTTCGATCTATGACTTCTTTTTTACCCTGCTACCCAAGACGCGCCTTGCCCACCGCGACAATGACGTCGACAAGCTGGGTAGAATGCATGGGTTCGCCCAATGGGCTGCCGTTCACCCGAACAAACAGATTTGGAATGCGGCTGGTGTCGCTTTTTACGAGCACTTGTTCGACGATGACATCGACGCTGATGCGGTCATGGCATGGATCTCGCCTCAAGTAAGGCAAACTGTTCTGGGGCTGTGGCAATACATGTTGCCCGCAGAGCGATTTGCGAGTGTTGCTCGATCTGCCGAACGCATTCCGTTTTCTCATCAGAAGGAATGTGAAACCGCAATAGCTCTCGTAGCAGAGCAGGGGCCCGATCGCTAAATGTCAGTCCGCCGTCTCGCAGATGCAAGCGTCCAGCCAGCCACCTTCGCCTTCAACCGGGCGAATGCGGCGGTTGCGAAGCAATGGATCAAGAAATATCCGAAGGGCCGGGAGCAGTCGGCGATCATTCCCTTGCTGATGATTGCGCAGGAGCAGGAAGGCTGGGTCACCAAGGCGGCGATCGAGACGATTTCGGACATGCTCGGCATGCCGCGCATTCGCGGGCTCGAAGTCGCGACCTTCTACACGCAGTACCAGCTCAATCCGGTCGGCACGCGCGCGCATATCCAGGTCTGCGGCACCACGCCCTGCATGCTGCGCGGCTCGGAAGCGCTGATGGATGTGTGCCGCTCGAAAATCCATCACGACCAATTCCACACCAACGACAAGGGCACACTGTCGTGGGAGGAAGTCGAATGCCTCGGCGCCTGCGTCAACGCGCCGATGGTGATGGTCTTCAAGGATACGTTCGAGGATCTCACCCCCGAGCGGCTGGCCGAAATCATCGATCTTTACGATGCGGGCAAGGGCGCCTCGGTTCCCACGGGACCGCAAAATGGCAGAACCGGCTCGGAGCCGGCGCCTGGCCTGACGACGCTGAAGAGCGAAAAGGCGATCCTCAAAGCGACTCGCGACAAGGAAGCCAGGGCGGCGAGCAAGGCTGCCCACGCGGCGCCCGACGCGATCATTGCAGCGCCTGTTCCGGCGCCTGCGGCTCCTGCAGCGGCCGCCCCGGTGGCGCCATCCAACGCCGGCAAGCCGAAAACCGATGCGCCGGAAACCAGCTCGGCGTTGAAGTCGCCCTCCAGGGCCAAGGTTGCACCGGCGGCGGAAAAAGCGGCGAGCGTCCCGGCGCCCCTGCATTCGGCCGCCAACGCCAACACCGCGGCGCCTGAAGTCGAGAAGGTCGCCAAGCAGCGTAATGGCCCGAAGACCACCGCCACGCCGGCAACTGCCTTCACTGCGCCGGAATTCAAGGCGCCAGCGGCCAAGGCCACGGTGGCCCCGGCCGTCAAGGCGCCGGCAGCCAGGCCCGCAAAGCCGTCGCTCGAGGACAAGAACCGTCCGGCCGGAATCGACAGGCCGGCTGCGGTCGACGATCTCAAGCTGATCTCGGGCATCGGCCCGAAGATCGAGGGCATCCTTCACTCGCTTGGCATCTTCACCTTCACACAGGTCGCATCCTGGAATAAGGCCGAGCGCGACTGGGTGGATGGATATCTCGCTTTTCAGGGCCGCATCGAGCGCGACGACTGGAGCAAGCAGGCCAAGGCGCTCGCCAAGGGCGGCGTCGCCGAATACATCCGCGTCTTCGGCAAGGAGCCACGTTGATGGCTGAAGCGCAAAGCACCGGATCTTTGCTGACGCTGCGCAGCATTGTCATCGGCATTGTCTGCATCGCTGCTGCCAACATCCTTCTGGAGGGGCTTCGGCGCCTCGTCGAATTGCCGTTTTCGGATACCCTGGAATCGATGGCCGCGACCGGCATGGGCGTGCTGGTGTGGTTCTCGATCGTCTTGCGGGGAAAGAGGTAAGTCATGCTGGCCGACAAAGACCGCATCTTCAACAACATCTACGGGCTCTTCGACAAGTCACTGGCCGGCGCGATGGCGCGCGGCGCCTGGGACAACACGCCCGGCATCATCGCCAAGGGGCGAGAGTGGATCGTCAATGAGATGAAGGCGTCCGGCCTGCGCGGCCGTGGCGGCGCCGGCTTCCCGACCGGGCTGAAATGGTCGTTCATGCCCAAGCAGAGCGACGGAAGGCCGAGCTATCTCGTTGTCAACGCCGACGAATCCGAGCCCGGCACGTGCAAGGACCGCGATATCCTGCGCAACGATCCGCACACGCTGGTCGAGGGCTCGTTCATCGCCGGCTTCGCCATGGGCGCGGTCGCCGCCTACATCTATGTGCGCGGCGAGTTCATCCGCGAGCGCGAAGCGCTGCAGCGCGCCATCGACGAGGCCTATGAGGCCAGGCTGATCGGCAAGAACAACACGTCCGGCTACGATTTCGACATCTACATGCACCATGGCGCCGGCGCCTACATCTGCGGCGAGGAAACAGCGCTGCTCGAAAGCCTCGAAGGCAAGAAGGGCCAGCCCCGGCTGAAGCCGCCATTCCCGGCCAATGTCGGCTTGTACGGTTGTCCGACAACCGTGAACAATGTCGAGTCCATCGCGGTCGCGCCGACCATTTTGCGCCGTGGCGCCGCCTGGTTCTCGTCCTTCGGCCGGCCCAACAATGTCGGCACCAAGCTGTTTTGCATCTCCGGCCACGTCAACAATCCGTGCACCGTCGAAGAGGCGATGTCGATCCCGTTCCGCGAGCTGATCGAGACGCATTGCGGTGGCATTCGCGGCGGCTGGGACAATCTCCTCGCGGTCATTCCGGGCGGCGCTTCGGTGCCGCTGGTGCCGGCCGAGCAGATCATCGATGCGCCGATGGATTTCGATGCTTTGCGCGACCTGAAATCCGGGCTCGGCACGGCGGCTGTCATCGTCATGGACAAGTCGACCGATATCGTGAAGGCGATTGCCAGGCTGTCCTATTTTTACAAGCATGAGAGCTGCGGCCAGTGCACACCATGCCGCGAAGGCACCGGCTGGATGTGGCGGGTGATGGAGCGGCTGGTGCGCGGCGAGGCGCAGAAGCGCGAGATCGACATGCTGCTCGACGTCACCAAACAGGTGGAGGGTCATACGATCTGCGCGCTGGGCGATGCCGCGGCATGGCCGATCCAGGGCCTGATGCGGCATTTCCGCGGCGAGGTGGAGCGGCGCATCGACGAGTTTTCGCGCAACGCGCACCGGGCCGAACCGGTGATGGTGGCGGCTGAGTAGATTTGAAATACGGGCGCAAGCCCGGGACTGACACAGCGGGGCGGGGCAAGCGAAGAAACGACCAGGAGATGTCTATGGCGCCGTATTCGAACCCTTTGATGCCCAATTTGGACCAGCTTGAAAAGATGAACCAGGATTTGACCAGGATGATGCCGAAGGAGATGGCCAGCGCCGTCAACCTTCTCGCGCATCCTGTCGCGGGTGCCGCCGCGATGTCGGCGCTGGGCTTCGGCCTTGCCAACCATGCATTTGGCGTGTGGCTCGGCGCCTTGTCGGGTGCTGCCGAGGCATCGCAGCGGATTTTCCAGCCGATCATCGACGATTTCGAACAGCGCAGCCAAGGGTTCGCCGAGACCGCCCCCGCCACCAAGGCGCGCGCGGCGACCAGAACCCTGATCGCCGAGGCGCAGAGTTTTGCCCAGGATGTGACCGATATTGCCGCTCTCACCGTCGATGCCGAGCCGGAGAAGACCGAGGCCGTCGCCGAAGGCGCGACGATCGGATTGATGCCGGAGGATTTCAGACAGCCCAAGGCCGTGGCTCGTCCGGCCAAGCCGTCGGATCTCAAGGCGATCACCGGCGTTGGGCCGAAGCTGGAAAAGGTGCTGAACGGCCTCGGCATCTGGACCTTTGCCCAGATCGCCGCCTGGGCGCCAGAAGAGATCGCCTGGGTCGAGGACTACCTGTCGCTCACCGGCCGTATCGGCCGCGACGAGTGGACCCGCCAGGCCGCGGCGCTGACGCTGGCCGCCAAGGCGAAGAAGTAGGGGTGGCAGGCATGGAGATCCACGACAGGAGCGATGTTCTCGATGTGCGCGATGCCATCGTCAGCAACTCCAGATTTGACGATGTGAACTTGTCGAACACGCAGTTTCACAACGTCGACCTGTCGGCGGCCGTTGTGGAGGACGCGAACCTCTCGGACGCGTTTTTCAGCAATGTGAATATGAGCAATTTGAAGATAGAAAACGCTGAAGTCGCCGGCATGATGATCAATGGCATCAGGCTGAGCGATCTGTTTCAGGCATATGAGACGGCGCAGACCGCCAGGGGCAATTGATGGCAAAGCTCAAGGTCGACGGGAAAGAGATCACTGTACCCGACCACTACACGCTGCTACAGGCGGCCGAGGACGCCGGCGCGGAAGTGCCGCGCTTCTGCTTCCATGAGCGGCTGTCGATCGCCGGCAATTGCCGCATGTGCCTGATCGAGGTGAAGGGCGGGCCGCCGAAGCCGCAGGCCTCCTGCGCCATGAATGTGCGCGACCTCCGTCCGGGACCCAATGGCGAGGCGCCTGAAATCTTCACCAACACGCCGATGGTCAAGAAGGCCCGCGAAGGGGTGATGGAATTCCTCTTGATCAACCATCCGCTGGATTGCCCGATCTGCGACCAGGGCGGCGAATGCGACCTGCAGGACCAGGCGATGGCCTTCGGCGTCGATTCCTCGCGCTATCACGAGAACAAGCGCGCGGTCGAAGACAAATATATCGGCCCATTGGTCAAGACGGTGATGAACCGCTGCATCCACTGCACGCGCTGCGTTCGCTTCACCACGGAAGTTGCGGGCATTTCCGAGCTTGGCCTGATCGGCCGCGGCGAGGATGCCGAGATCACCACCTATCTCGAAAGCGCCATGACCTCGGAGCTGCAGGGCAATGTCATCGACCTCTGCCCGGTCGGCGCGCTGACGTCGAAGCCTTTCGCCTTTCAGGCACGGCCGTGGGAGCTGACCAAGACAGAATCCATCGACGTCATGGACGCCGTCGGCTCGGCAATCCGCGTCGACAGCCGCGGCCGCGAGGTGATGCGCATCCTGCCGCGCGTCAATGAAGCGGTGAACGAGGAGTGGATTTCCGACAAGACCCGCTTCATCTGGGACGGATTGCGCACGCAGCGCCTCGACCGCCCCTATGTCCGCAAGGACGGAAAGTTGGCGCCGGCCAGCTGGGCCGAAGCCTTCGTTGCGATCAGGGATGCGGTGTCGAGTGCTGCGCCCCAGAAAATCGGCGCGATTGCGGGCGATCTTGCCGCCGTCGAGGAAATCTACGCACTGAAGCAGCTTATGGCTGCGTTGGGCTCAAGGAACACCGATTGCCGCCAGGACGGCGCCGCACTCGATCCCGCGCTCGGCCGCGCCAGCTACATCTTCAACCCGACCATCGAGGGCATCGAGCAGGCCGACGCGGTGCTGATCATCGGCGCCAATCCGCGCTTCGAGGCCTCGGTGCTAAATGCCCGCATCCGCAAGCGCTGGCGGATCGGCAATCTGCCGGTCGGCATCATCGGCGAGGTCGGCGACACACGCTACGATTATGAACAGCTCGGCGCCGGTCCGGAATCTCTGAAAGATCTGGCCGATGGCAATGGCAAGTTCTTCCAGGTGCTGAAGAAGGCGACGCATCCGCTGATCATCGTCGGCCAGGGCGCGCTGTCGCGTGCCGACGGCGCGGCGGTGCTCGGCCAGGCGGCGAAACTCGCCACCGCCGTCAACGCTGCCCGCGCCGACTGGAACGGCTTTGCCGTGCTGCACACTGCGGCCGCGCGCGTCGGCGGTCTCGATGTCGGCTTCGTGCCTGGCAAGGGCGGCAAGAACGTTGCCGGCATGCTGGGGGAGAGCGAGGTTCTGTTCCTGCTCGGCGCCGACGAGATCGACATGTCCAAGACCGGCGGCGCCTTCGTCGTCTATGTCGGCACGCATGGCGACGCCGGTGCGCACCGCGCCAATGTCATCCTGCCGGGAGCCGCCTACACCGAAAAGTCCGGCACCTATGTCAACACCGAGGGACGCGTGCAGCAGACCAACCGCGCCGGCTTCGCGCCGGGCGATGCGCGCGAAGACTGGGCGATCCTGAGGGCGCTGTCGGATGTGCTCGGCAAGAAACTGCCATTCGATTCGCTGCAGCAGCTGCGCGCCAAACTTTATGGCGAATACCCGCATCTCGCCCGCATCGATCATGTCGAACCCGGCAATGCCGATGACGTCGCCAAGGTGGCGAAGCTCGGCGGGCGGCTGAACAAGGGCACTTTCACCTCGCCGGTCACGGATTTCTATCTGACCAACCCGATCGCGCGGGCCTCCGCTGTCATGGCGGAATGCTCGGCGCTGGCGAAAAACGGCTTCAGGCAGGCGGCAGAGTAGACATGGACACCTTCTTCTCCTTCTACGTGCTACCGACGCTGATCATCCTTTTGAAGTCGGTCGTGCTGATCGTCGTTTTGCTGATCGGGGTCGCCTATCTGCTTTACGCCGACCGCAAGATCTGGGCGGCGGTGCAATTGCGCCGCGGCCCGAACGTCGTCGGCCCGTGGGGCACGCTGCAGGCTTTCGCCGATCTGCTGAAATTCGTCTTCAAGGAACCGGTCATTCCGTCCGGCGCCAACAAGGGCGTGTTCCTGCTGGCGCCGCTGGTGTCGGCCGTGCTGGCAATCTCAGCCTGGGCGGTCATTCCCGTCAATGCGGGCTGGGGGATCGCCAACGTCAATGTCGGCATCCTCTACGTCTTCGCCATCTCCTCGCTCGAGGTCTATGGCGTGATCATGGGCGGCTGGGCGTCCAACTCGAAATACCCGTTCCTCGGCGCGCTGCGCTCGGCGGCGCAAATGGTGTCCTACGAAGTCTCGATCGGCTTCGTCATCGTCACCGTGCTGCTCTGCGTCGGCTCGCTCAACCTGTCGGACATCGTGCTGTCGCAGCAGGACGGTCTGGGCACCAAGCTTGGCCTGCCCAACAGCTTCCTCGACTGGCACTGGCTGGCGCTGTTCCCGATGTTCGTCATTTTCTTCATCTCGGCGCTGGCCGAGACCAACCGCCCGCCCTTCGACCTGGTGGAAGCCGAGTCGGAACTCGTCGCCGGCCATATGGTCGAATACTCCTCGACGCCGTTCCTGTTGTTCTTCCTCGGCGAATACGTCGCCGTGGTGATGATGTGCGCGCTGGCCACCATCCTGTTCCTCGGCGGCTGGCTGCCGCCCTTCGACTTCGCCCCCTTCACCTGGGTGCCCGGCGTGATCTGGTTCGTGCTCAAGATCTGCCTGATGTTCTTCATGTTCTCGATGGTGAAGGCCTTCGTGCCGCGCTACCGATACGACCAGCTGATGCGGCTCGGCTGGAAAGTGTTTTTGCCGATCTCGCTGTTCATGGTCGTTGCCACCGCGGCCTTCCTCAAGATCACGGGGTTTGCGTGATGTCCGCTCTTGGCCAGGCCGCCAAATCGCTGCTGCTGCAGGATTTCGTCAGCGCCTTCTTCCTGTCGATGCGCCAGTTCTTCGCGCCGAAGGAAACGATCAACTATCCGCACGAGAAAGGGCCGACCAGCCCGCGCTTCCGTGGCGAGCACGCGCTGCGCCGCTATCCCAATGGCGAGGAACGCTGCATCGCCTGCAAATTGTGCGAAGCGATCTGTCCGGCGCAGGCGATCACCATCGAGGCCGGCCCGCGCCGCAATGACGGCACGCGCCGCACCGTGCGCTACGACATCGACATGGTGAAGTGCATCTATTGCGGCTTCTGCCAGGAAGCCTGCCCGGTCGACGCCATCGTCGAGGGGCCGAATTTCGAGTTCGCGACGGAGACGCGCGAAGAGCTTTACTACGACAAGGACAGGCTGCTGGCGAATGGCGACCGCTGGGAGCGCGAACTGGCGCGCAACATCTCGCTGGACTCGCCCTACCGCTGACATTTGACGCATGGACGGGGCGAGGGGCCTCGTCTAAGGACAACGCAACTTGCCGGCCGGAGGCGGTCGCAGAAATCAAACAGGACGGATGTCCTGTTTGGACAGGAACCCGGGGGATCCCCAATGCTGAGTGGACTAGAGGCGGCCTTTTTCTACCTCTTCGCCTTTGTCGCGGTGGCGTCGGCCTTCATGGTCATTTCGTCGCGCAACCCCGTGCATTCCGTGCTGTTCCTGATCCTGACCTTCTTCAACGCCGCCGGCCTGTTCATGCTGACCGGCGCCGAGTTCCTGGCGATGATCCTGCTCGTCGTCTATGTCGGCGCGGTCATGGTGCTGTTCCTGTTCGTCGTCATGATGCTCGACGTCGACTTCGCCGAGATGAAGGAAGGCGCCCTGCAATATGCGCCGATCGGCGCGCTGGTCGGGCTGATCCTGGCGGCGGAGCTGATTGTGGTGCTCGGCGGCTACACATTCGCGCCGCAACTGGCTTCGACGGTCTCCAAACCCATCCCGGATCTTGCCGCGCGGACAAACACCGCAGCACTCGGCGACATCCTCTATACCGACTACCTCTACTACTTCCAGATTTCGGGCCTCATCCTGCTGGTCGCCATGATCGGCGCCATCGTCTTGACGCTGCGCCACAAGCCGGGCGTCAAGCGGCAGTCGATCGCCGCCCAGGTCGGCCGCACGCCGGCGACGGGCATGGAAATCCGCAAGGTCAAGTCGGGCGAGGGGCTCTGAGATGGTCGTCGGCATCGCACATTATTTGACCGTATCGGCGATTCTGTTCACGCTCGGCGTGTTCGGCATCTTCCTGAACCGCCGCAACATCATCGTCATCCTGATGTCGATCGAGCTGATCCTTTTGGCGGTCAACATCAATTTCGTCGCCTTCTCGGCGGCATTGGGCGATCTCGTCGGACAGGTGTTTGCGCTGTTCGTGCTGACGGTTGCAGCCGCTGAAGCGGCCATCGGTCTTGCCATTCTCGTCGTCTTCTTCCGCAACCGCGGCTCGATCGCGGTCGAAGACGTGAACCAGATGAAGGGTTGACGGGGCTAACATGTATCAAGCGATCGTCTTCCTTCCGCTGCTCGGCTTCCTGATCGTCGGCCTGTTCGGCAATGCGCTGGGCGCCAAGGCCTCGGAATACATCACCTCCGGCTTCCTGGTGATCTCGGCCGTGCTGTCCTGGGTCGCCTTCTTCTCGGTCGGCTTCGGCGAAGGCGAAGTGTTCACCGTGCCGGTGCTGCGCTGGATCCAGTCGGGCGGGCTCGACGCCAATTGGGCGCTCAGGATCGACACGCTGACCGTGGTGATGCTGGTCGTGGTCAACACGGTGTCGGCGCTGGTCCACATCTATTCGATCGGTTACATGCACCACGACCCTAACCGGCCGCGCTTCTTCGCCTATCTGTCGCTGTTCACCTTCGCCATGCTGATGCTGGTGACGGCCGACAATCTGGTGCAGATGTTCTTCGGCTGGGAAGGGGTGGGTCTCGCCTCTTATTTGCTGATCGGCTTCTGGTACAAGAAGCCGTCGGCCAATGCAGCGGCCATCAAGGCCTTCGTCGTCAACCGCGTCGGCGATTTCGGCTTCGCGCTCGGCATTTTCGGCGTCTTCGTTTTGTTCGGCTCGGTCAATCTCGGCACCATCTTCGCCAATGCCGCGACGTTCATTCCGGCCGAAGGCGCGCCGCAAGGGGCCGCCGTGCTGACCTTCCTCGGCTATGCGCTGGACAAGCAGGCGGCCATGACCATCGTCTGCCTGCTGCTGTTCATGGGCGCCATGGGCAAGTCGGCGCAGGTGCCGCTGCACACCTGGCTGCCGGACGCGATGGAGGGCCCGACGCCGGTTTCCGCGCTGATCCATGCCGCCACCATGGTGACGGCCGGCGTGTTCATGCTGGCGCGGCTGTCGCCGCTCTTCGAACTGTCGCATTCGGCGCTCACGGTGGTGACCTTCATCGGCGCCTTCACCGCCTTCTTCGCGGCGACCGTCGGCCTGGTCCAGAACGACATCAAGCGCGTCATCGCCTATTCGACCTGCTCGCAGCTCGGCTACATGTTCGTCGCGCTCGGCGTCGGCGCCTATGGCGCGGCGATCTTCCATCTGTTCACGCATGCCTTCTTCAAGGCGCTGCTGTTCCTGGGCTCCGGCTCGGTCATCCATGCCGTCTCCGACGAGCAGGACATGCGCAAGATGGGTGGCCTGCGGAAGCTCATTCCGAAGACCTACTGGATGATGGTGATCGGCACGCTGGCGCTGACCGGCGTCGGCATTCCGGTGACCGTCATCGGCACCGCCGGCTTCTTCTCCAAGGATGCCATCATCGAGGCTGCCTTTGCCGACCACAATTCGGTCGCCGGCCTCGCTTTTGTCCTGCTGGTCATCGCCGCCTGCTTCACGTCCTTCTACTCCTGGCGGCTGATCTTCATGACCTTCCACGGCGAGCCGCGGGCGAGCCACGACGTCATGCACCATGTCCATGAATCGCCGCCGGTGATGCTGGTGCCGCTGTTCATCCTGGCCGCGGGCGCGCTGTTTGCCGGCGTTATCTTCCATGGTGCCTTCATCGGCGAAGCCTATGCCGAATTCTGGAAGGCCTCGCTGTTCACGCTGCCGGACAACCACATCCTGCACGATATCCACGAATTGCCGCTGTGGGTCGAGCTGGCACCGTTCGTCGCCATGATCATCGGCTTTGCCGTCGCCTGGAAGTTCTACATCCGCTCGCCGGAACTGCCCCGGAGCGTCGCCGCCAACCATCGGCTGCTCTATGCCTTCCTGCTCAACAAATGGTACTTCGACGAGCTCTACGACGTCCTGTTCGTGCGGCCGGCAAAGGCGCTGGGCAGGTTCTTGTGGAAGACCGGCGACGGCACCATCATCGACGGGCTCGGCCCTGACGGCATTTCGGCGCGCGTCGTCGATGTCACCGACCGCGTCGTCAAGCTGCAGACCGGCTATCTCTATCACTATGCCTTCGCCATGCTGATCGGCGTGGCCGCACTCGTCACCTGGATGATGCTCTGATGACCGCCTGGCCAATCCTCTCGCTGGTCACCTTCCTGCCGCTCGTAGGTGTGCTGATGATCCTGTTCATCAGGGATGACAGCCCGAATGCGCGTCGCAACATCCGCGCCATCGCGTTCACGACGACGGCGGCCACCTTCATCATCTCGCTGTTCATCTGGACCGGCTTCGACAATTCGCAGGCCGGCTTCCAGTTCGTCGAGAAGTTTGCCTGGCTGGATTCCGGCATCTCCTACCATATGGGCGTCGACGGCATTTCGATGCTGTTCGTCATCCTGACGACGTTCCTGATGCCGCTCTGCATCCTGGCGTCGTGGGAAGCGATCGACAAGCGCGTCAAGGCCTACATGATCGCCTTCCTGCTCTTGGAAACGCTGATGATCGGCGTGTTCTGCGCGCTCGACATCGTGCTGTTCTACGTCTTCTTCGAGGCCGGCCTGATCCCGATGTTCATCATCATCGGCGTCTGGGGCGGCAAGCGCCGCGTCTATGCCTCGTTCAAGTTCTTCCTCTACACGTTGGCCGGCTCGGTGCTGATGCTGCTCGCCATCATGGCGATGTTCTTCCAGGCGGGCACCACCGACATCCCGACGCTGCTGACCCACAACTTCCCGGCCCACATGCAGACATGGCTATTTCTGGCCTTCTTCGCCTCCTTCGCGGTGAAGATGCCGATGTGGCCGGTGCACACCTGGCTGCCCGACGCCCACGTCGAAGCGCCGACGGCGGGCTCGGTGATCCTGGCCGGCATCCTGTTGAAAATGGGCGGGTACGGCTTCCTGCGCTTTTCCCTGCCGATGTTCCCGCTGGCCTCGGAAATGTTCGCGCCGCTGGTGTTTACGCTGTCGGTCGTCGCCATCATCTACACCTCCCTGGTGGCGCTGATGCAGGAGGACATGAAGAAGCTGATCGCCTATTCCTCCGTCGCGCATATGGGCTTCGTCACCATGGGCATCTTCGCCATGAACCAGGAAGGCGTGCAGGGCGCGATCTTCCAGATGCTGAGCCACGGCCTCGTCTCGGGCGCGCTGTTCCTGTGCGTCGGCGTCATCTACGACCGCATGCACACGCGCGAGATCGACGCCTATGGCGGCTTGGTCAACAACATGCCGAAATACGCCACGGTGTTCCTGATCTTCACCATGGCCAATGTCGGCTTGCCGGGCACGTCAGGCTTCGTCGGCGAGTTCCTGACCATGCTCGGCGTGTTCCGGGTCAACACCTGGGTGGCTTTCTTCGCCGCCACCGGCGTCATCCTGTCGGCGGCCTACGCGCTCTGGCTCTACCGCCGGGTGATCTTCGGCGCGCTGACCAAGGAAAGCCTGAAGGGCCTGCTCGATCTGTCGACGCGCGAGAAGGCGATCATCTACCCGCTGGTCGTGCTAGTCATCTTCTTCGGCGTCTATCCCGCTCCCGTCTTCGATGCCACGGCCCAGTCGGTCAAGGGGCTCGTCACCAATGTCACCGCATCCATCGGCGCCGCGCAGACCGCGGCGGCGAACTGACCAGAGGTTTTGCGAACCATGACGCCGGACCTTTATTCCAGCCTTTCGCTCTCGACGCCGGAGCTGATCCTCGCCATCGGCGCGCTGGCGCTGTTGATGGTCGGCGCCTATTCGCGCGCCAACACTGCCATTCTGGTGACCGGCCTTGCCGTCGCCGTGCTGGTGATCGCAGGCCTATGGCTGATCTTTCCCACGGGGCAGGGGAGCGCCTACGGCAACGCCTTCATCCAGGATCCGTTCTCCCGCTTCATGAAGGTGCTGTCGCTGATCGGTTCGGCGGTGACGCTGGTGATGTCGATGCGCTTCGCCAGGCAGGAGCATTTCGACAAGTTCGAATACCCGGTGCTGATCCTGCTCTGCACGCTCGGTATGATGCTGATGATCTCGGCCAACGGCATGATCGGGCTCTATCTCGGCCTCGAGCTGCAGTCGCTGGCGATTTACGTGCTGGCGGCGATCAATCGCGACAATCTGCGTTCGACCGAGGCCGGTTTGAAGTATTTTGTGCTCGGCGCGCTATCGTCGGGCATGCTGCTTTACGGAATCAGCCTCATTTACGGCTACACCGGCAATGTAGGCTTCCAGGAAATTTCCTCCGCGCTGGGCAGCGGCGAGCGCCAGCTCGGCCTCGTCGTCGGCCTGGTCTTCGTTTTGGCCGGCCTTGCCTTCAAGATTTCCGCGGTGCCGTTCCATATGTGGACGCCCGATGTCTACGAGGGCGCGCCGACGCCGGTCACCGCTTTCCTGGCGGCTGCCCCCAAAATGGCGGCGATGGCGCTGATCGTGCGCGTCACCATGGGCGCCTTCAAGCCGATCGCTTCCGACTGGCAGCAGATCATCGTCTTCATCTCGATCGCCTCGATGGCGCTCGGCTCCTTTGCCGCCATCGGCCAGACCAACATCAAGCGGCTGATGGCGTACTCCTCGATCGGCCATATGGGCTACGCGCTGGTCGGCCTTGCCGCCAACAGCCAGGCCGGCGTGCGCGGCGTCGCCATCTACATGCTGATCTATCTCGTCATGACGCTCGGCACCTTCGCCTTCATCCTCGCCATGCGGCGCAAGGAAGGCAATGTCGAGCAGATCAGCGATCTCGCCGGTCTGTCGTCGACCAACCCGATCATGGCGACGATCCTGACCATCCTGATGTTCTCGCTGGCCGGCATCCCGCCGCTCGCCGGCTTCTGGGGGAAATGGTACGTGTTCCTCGCCGCCATCAACGCCAACCTCTATGCGCTGGCGATCATCGGCGTGCTGGCCTCCGTCGTGGGCGCTTTCTACTATCTGCGTATCATCAAGATCATGTGGTTCGACGAACCGGCCGGCGGCTTCGTTCCGATGGCGGTTGAGCTGCGCCTCGTGCTTGGTGTCTCCGGCGCTTTCGTGCTGTTCTATGTGCTGATCGGCGGTCCGATCGCGACCTACGCCGAAGCCGCCGCCAAGACATTTTTCTGACCGGATGGCATTTCGGCTGGCTCCGACCTCTGAGACGGAAGGGTTCCGGCTCGAGGCGCATGACAGCGTGGGTTCCACCAACACGCTGGCGCTGGACCATGCAAGGGCAGGCGATCCCGGCAAATTGTGGGTCGTTTCCAAGAAGCAGGAAAGCGGCCGTGGCCGCCGCGGCAGGGCCTGGGTATCGCCCGAGGGCAATCTGGCGGCGACATTGCTGGTCATCGCCGGCGGTGAGTTGCGTCTGGCGGCGACGCTGGGCTTCGTCGCCGGCCTGTCGCTGGCCGACGCGCTCGACGCCGTGGTGCCGAAGGGCAGGATCGCTATCGGCCTCGACGGCGCCAGCCAGGGGCAGAACCGCTTCGAGCTGAAATGGCCGAACGATGTGCTGGCCTCCGGCGCCAAGCTGGCCGGCATCCTGCTGGAATCGGCCATTCTCGATNGAAATGGCCGAACGATGTGCTGGCCTCCGGCGCCAAGCTGGCCGGCATCCTGCTGGAATCGGCCATTCTCGATGGCGGCCGTTTCGCGGTGGCGGTGGGCATCGGCGTCAATGTGGTGGCGCATCCGCCGGATTTGCCGTATCCGGCGACATCGCTTCAGGCACTGGGCGCGACATGCGACGCCGAAACGCTGTTCTTGGCGCTGTCCGATGCCTGGACCGACAATGCCCGGCTGTGGGACGACGGACGCGGGCTCGACGCCATCCGGCGTCGCTGGCTGGCGCGCGCGGCGGGGCTTGGCGGCGAGGTTGCTGTCAGGATTGACGGGAATGTGGTGCGCGGTACCTTCGAGACCATTGACGCGGACTGCCGTTTCGTGATCCGCGATGATGAGGGGTCGGTCGTGACGGTAGCCGCCGGCGACGTGCATTTCGGCGCCGTCGCGTCGGCAAAGATTTAGGGCTGGTCGCAAGGGCCGGGAAGGGAAATTTGATGGCGAAAGCGCAAAACGCCGAACTCGTCTTCGTGCCGCTCGGCGGCGTCGGCGAGATCGGCATGAACTTCGCCCTTTACGGCTATGGGCCGCCTAGCGCGCGCGAGTGGATCGTCGTCGATGTCGGCGTGACCTTTCCCGACGCGGCGCATCCGGGCGTCGACCTGATCCTGCCCGATACGCGCTTCATCGAGGAGAACCTCGCCGGCCTGCGCGGCATCATCATCACCCATGCGCATGAAGACCATTACGGGGCGCTGCTCGACATCTGGCCAAAGCTGAAGGCGCCGGTGTGGATGACACCGTTCAGCGCCGGCCTGTTGGACGCCAAGCGCCAAGGCGAGCAGGGCGCGCCGAAGAAAATTCCGGTGACGATCTACCGGGCAGGCGAGACATTCACCGTCGGCCCGTTCTCGATCGAGGCCATTCCGGTGGCGCACTCCATCCCTGAGCCGATGTCGCTGGCGATCACCTCGCCGGCTGGTACCGTCATCCATACCGGCGACTGGAAGATCGATCCGGAACCGACGATCGGTCCGAAAACCGACGAGGCGCGGTTTCGCGCCTATGGCGACAAGGGCGTGCTGGCGCTGGTCTGCGATTCCACCAATGCGCTACGCGAAGGCGAATCGCCGTCGGAAGTGGCGGTGGGCGAAGGCCTCAGGGGCGTCATCCAGAGCGCTGTCGGCCGTGTCGCCGTCACTACCTTCTCTTCCAATGTCGGGCGCATCGTCTCGATCGCCAAGGCGGCGCGCGATGCCGGCCGCCAGTGCCTGGTGCTCGGCCGCTCGCTGAAGCGGGTCATCGATGTCGCCGGCGAGCTCGGCTACATGGACGGGCTGCCGGAGTTCATCGCCGAGGAGGATTTCGGCTTCATCCCGCGCGAGAACCTGGTCATCATCTGCACCGGCAGCCAGGGCGAGTCGCTGGCGGCGCTGGCAAAACTTTCGCGCGACGAGATGAAGTCGGTGTCGCTTACGGCCGGCGACACGGTGGTGTTTTCCTCACGCACCATTCCCGGCAACGAGAAGGCGATCCTCGAGATCAAGAACCGCCTCATCGACCTCGGCATCAAGATCATCGAGGACGGCGACGCGCTTGTGCATGTCTCCGGCCATCCCCGCCGCAGCGAATTGCGCAGGATGTATGAATGGGTGCGGCCGCAGATCGGCGTTCCCGTGCACGGCGAAGCCGCGCATCTAGTGGCGCAGGGGTCGCTGATGTCGACGTCGGGCATCGGCCAGGTGGCGCAAGTGCGCGACGGCGACATGCTGCGGCTGGCGCCGGGTCCGGCCACGATCATCGACCAGGTGCCGTTCGGCCGCATCTACAAGGACGGCAGGCTGATCGGCACCGACCAGGCGATGGGCATACGCGACCGGCGCAAGCTATCCTTTGCCGGCCATGTCGCGGTCAATGTCGTGCTCGACGACAAATATGAGCTCGCCGGCGATCCCGATCTGGTCGCCATCGGCGTCGCCGAGGCCGATGCCCGTGGCGAAAACATGGAAGATCTGATGCTCGACGCGGCCGTCGGCGCGGTCGACTCGATCCCTCGCCAGCGCCGCAAGGACCTCGATCTGGTGCAGGAAGCGGTGCGCCGCGCCGTGCGCGGCGCCGCCAACGAAGCCTGGGGCAAGAAGCCGCTGGTGACGGTGTTTGTGACGAGGTGAGGGAATAGGCAGTAGGCGGTAGGCAGTGGAGAAAAATGCGGATGTATCACTACTGCCTGCTGCCTATTCCCTACTCCCTTAACTTGTGGAGCACTTCATGCTGGGACGCCTGAACCATGTAGCACTTGCCGTACCGGACCTGGCCGCGGCGATTGCGGCCTATCGCGATACACTTGGCGCGCGGGTGACTGCGCCGCAGGCTTTGCCCGAGCATGGCGTGACGGTGGTGTTCGTCGATGTCGGCAACACCAAGATCGAACTCCTGGAGCCGCTGGGCGAACGGTCGCCGATCGCGGCCTTTCTGGCGAAGAACCCCTCGGGTGGCATGCATCATGTCTGCTACGAGGTCGACGACATCCTTGTCGCGCGCGATCACCTCAAAGCGAGCGGCGCCCGCGTGCTGGGCGACGGCAATCCCAAAACCGGCGCCCACGGCAAGCCGGTGCTGTTCCTGCATCCCAAGGATTTCTTCGGCACGCTGGTCGAACTGGAGCAGGCATGAGCTGGATTTCGTTTGCCGCGCTGTTCTTCATCACCTGGTGGCTGATGCTGTTCATCGTGCTGCCGTTCAGCGTCAAGACGCAGGATGACGACCATGACGTGACGCTGGGCACGGTTGCGAGCGCGCCGCGCGGACCGCATATGCTGCGCGCCGTGATCCGCACCACTATCGTCACGGCTGTCGTCATGGGGGTTTTCTACAGCCTGACGCACGGGCTGGGCTACAGCCTCGACGAAGTCCCGCACATCATCCCCGAAGCCAGCCAGGCACCGGCTAACTAAACACTTTCCGCCGACAGATCGGCTTGGATGTTTGTGCCTGTTTCGGAGCGCCAAACTCGGGTTTTGGCTCACCAGCTTGCGATGCGCAATCGGCGGCCAGGCATGGCCCACCCGCATTAGAATCACGGCTGGGTATCAGGCTGACGCAAGCTCACGTGATTTGGGAACAGGTTGATCTAACCAGATGATCGGGCAAAAAAAATGCAAGGCACAAGGCCTTGCAATTTAAACGCGTTCCGATCTGTTTTCCGGTTTCCGGCGGCAGCGGTTAACCGCGCCTAGATCGCATCCTCCCAAGACTTTGACCGCGTAGGAGAGCAGATTTTTCTCCACCCTCTCGGTTATCGGGGCACACTAGCCTAACCCTGATGAAATTGTCACGCAGAATTTTGCCCGCAATCGGGCAATCTGTGCTGCAGTGCACAATAGTGCGGCAGGCTTTGCTTGCGAAACGAACAACACCGGGGCTGCCGCCTTAATCTGGTCAGGTGTGCCGCGTCGCCCGGACGCGCAAAGCGTGTGTGAGCACTTCGGAGTCAGGTCATCATTTTTGTATCAAAAGCATTATCGTTTTCGGTGCGAAGGTCTTTGGAAGAAGAATCGATTTTTGCGATTTCCGGCCGATGCGGCCGGTCGGGTTTCCATTCCGTCACGAAATAGCTATGAAGCCGGGGCAAACAAGCCAGCCGCGCCGATTCCGGCGCAGCCTCCTCTCTCACGGACCTGTCCATGCGTTTGTCGCAGTTTTTCCTGCCCATCCTGAAAGAAAATCCGCGCGAGGCCGAGATCGTCTCGCACCGGCTGATGCTGCGTGCCGGCATGATCCGCCAGCAGGGGCAGGGCAGCTTTTCCTGGCTGCCGCTGGGCAAGCTGGTGCTCGACAAGGTCTGCCGCATCATCCGCGAGGAGCAGAACCGCGCCGGCGCGCTGGAAATCCTGATGCCGACCATCCAGTCGGCCGATCTGTGGCGCGAAAGCGGCCGCTATGACGACTATGGCAAGGAGATGCTGCGCATCAAGGACCGGCAGGACCGCGACATGCTCTACGGTCCGACCAATGAGGAAGTGGTCACCGAGATCGTGCGCGCCTACGTCAAGTCGTACAAGGATTTGCCGCTCAACCTCTACCACATCCAGTGGAAGTTCCGCGACGAGGTGCGTCCGCGCTTCGGCGTCATGCGTTCACGCGAATTCCTGATGAAGGACGCCTATTCCTTCGACCTCGATTTCGAGGGCGCGAAGGCCGCCTACAACCGCATGTTCGTATCCTATCTCCGAACGTTCACGCGCATGGGGCTGCAGGCCATTCCGATGCGGGCCGACACCGGGCCGATCGGCGGCGATCTCAGCCATGAATTCATCATCCTGGCCGACACCGGCGAGAGCCAGGTCTATTGCGACCGCGAATATCTGTCGCTCCAGGTGCCCGGCGAGAAAACCGACTTCGGCAATGACGGCGAGATCGCCGACATCGTCAAAACGTGGACGACGCCTTACGCCGCCACCGACGAGATGCATGACGAGGCGGCCTGGGACAAGCTTGGCGAAGCCGACCGGGTCTCGGCACGCGGCATCGAGGTCGGCCACATCTTTCATTTCGGCGACAAATATTCCAAGCCCATGGGCGCCAAGGTGACCGGGCCCGACGGCAAGGATCATTTCGTTTCCGGCGGCTCCTACGGTATCGGTCCGTCGCGGCTGGTGGCAGCGATCATCGAGGCCAGCCATGACGATAACGGCATCATCTGGCCGGAAGCGGTGACGCCGTTCGACATCGGCCTGATCAACATGAAGGCCGGCGACGCCGAGTGCGACCGCGTCTGCGGCGAGCTCTACGCCGCCTTCACCAGCGCCGGCAAGGATGTGCTTTACGACGACACCGACCAGCGGCCGGGCGGCAAGTTCGCCACCGCAGACCTGATCGGCCTGCCCTGGCAGGTGATCGTCGGGCCGCGCGGCGTGGCCGCCGGCGAGATCGAGATCAAGAACCGCCGGACCGGCGAGCGCGAGACGCTGCCGGTCGCGGAGGCCAGGAAACGCTTCGGTGCAACCGCATGAGCGAAGCCGCGGCAGCGAAGTCTTCGGTAGCCCAGTCTCCGGTTGGCAAGTCTCCGGTCGCCAAGTCTCCGGTCACCAAGTCTCCGGTCGCCGGCCCGTTCTCCATGTTCGAACGCATGGTCGCCTGGCGTTATTTGCGGTCGCGCCGCAAGGAGACGGTGATCTCGGTCATCGCCTCGATCTCCTTCCTAGGCATCATGCTGGGCGTCGCCACGCTGATCGTCGTCATGGCTGTCATGAACGGGTTTCGAGCCGAACTTCTGACCCGCATCCTCGGCGTCAACGGCCATCTGATCGTGCAGCCGCTGGATTCGCCGCTTGAGGATTATGCGCAGGTCGCAGCCCGCATCAACGGCGTGGCCGGCGTCAAATACGCGATCCCGCTGATCGACGGCCAGGTGCTGGCGCAGGGCAATGTCGGCGGCGGCATGGGCGCGCTGGTGCGCGGTATCAGGGCCGAAGACCTCGGCAAGATCGCCATCGTCGCCCAAAACGTCAAGCAAGGCACGCTTGACGGCTTCGACTCCGGCGAGGGCGTCGCTATCGGCAAGCGCATGGCGGAGAATCTCGGCCTTGTGCTCGGCGACACCATCACGCTGATCTCGCCGGACGGCGATGTGACGCCGATGGGCACGACGCCGCGGCTGAAGGGCTACAAGGTGGCGGCGATCTTCGAGGTCGGCATGTCGGAGTATGACAGCTCCATCGTCTACATGCCGTTTTCCGAAGCGCAGCTCTATTTCAACATGGACGGCAGGGCGCAGACGATCGAGATCTATGTCGACAATCCCGATAATGTCGACGCGCTGAAACCGCTGGTCGATGCGGCGGCGCAACGGCCGATCGACATGGTCGACTGGCGCCAGCGCAACGAGACGTTCTTTTCAGCACTGCAGGTCGAGCGCAACGTCATGTTCATGATCCTGACGCTGATCGTGCTGGTGGCGGCGCTCAACATCATCTCCGGCCTGATCATGCTGGTGAAGGACAAGGGCCACGATATCGCCATCCTGCGCACAATGGGCGCCTCGCGCGGCGCCATCCTGCGCATCTTCCTGATGACGGGCGCTGCGATCGGCGTAACCGGCACGCTCGCCGGCGTGCTGCTCGGGGTGCTCATCTGCACCAACATCGAATCGATCCGCCAGTTCTTCTCCTGGATGACCGGCAAGGTGCTGTTCAATCCGGAACTCTATTTCCTCAGCCAGCTGCCGGCAAAGATGGACCCACGCGAGACCACCTATGTCATCCTGATGGCGCTCGGCCTGTCCTTCCTGGCAACAGTGTTTCCGGCATGGCGCGCCGCACGGCTCGATCCGGTCGAGGCCTTGAGATACGAATGAAGTCCGAGATCATTATCGAGCTGAAGAGCGTCGAGCGGCACTATGTCCAGGGGCCGCGCAAGCTCACCATTTTGAACGGCGCCGACTTTTCGCTGAAGCGCGGCGAGATGGTGGCGCTGGTGGCGCCGTCGGGCACCGGCAAGTCGACGCTGCTCCATACGGCGGGCCTGCTCGAGCGCCCCGACGCCGGTGACGTCATTCTGGCCGGCCGCGCCTGCGGACGGCTCTCCGACGACGAACGCACGGCGATCCGCCGCAACGATGTCGGCTTCGTCTATCAGTTCCATCATCTGCTGCCGGAGTTTTCGGCACTGGAAAACATCATGATGCCGCAGCTGATCAAAGGGCTTTCGCGCAAGGAGGCGTCGGAGCGCGCAGCACAGCTGCTCGACTATATGCAGATCGGCAAGCGCGCGTCGCACCGGCCGTCGGAACTGTCCGGCGGCGAGCAGCAGCGCGTCGCCATTGCCCGCGCGGTCGCCAATGCGCCCTTGCTGCTGCTCGCCGACGAGCCGACCGGCAATCTCGACCCGGTCACCGCCTCCTATGTCTTCGAGGCGCTTGGCGCGCTGGTCAAGCAGTCCGGCCTTGCCGCGCTGATCGCGACCCACAATCACGAACTCGCCTCGCGCATGGACCGCCGGGTGACGTTGGCGGATGGCAAGGTCGTTCCGTTGTAGGCCCCAACTTCCTCATCCTAGGGTCTGCGCCGCGTCGCTGCGCTCCTTGCTCCGCCCTAGGATCACGAAGTGATTGGTGCGTGTCCCGATCGCAAAGGCATGCGATGCGCCCTGCGTCAGCACCGCCGTCACCCCGTCAACCTTTCCTTAACCCTGCCCAAACCGGCTGTCAGGATTCGTCGGCATGCCGCTTTCCGCTCATTGACTTTCGAACAAAGTTAGAACAAAATACGAACATATCAACAACAGGAGAGAGTTATGAGCGATCTTGTTCAGGACGTCGTTTCGTTGGTGTGCATGAGTGCGTTTCTCGTTTCCATGGCGGTCTGGATCGGCGCCATGTGATAAATCTGCGGTTGGCCGCAGTGTTTAGGCGGACAGGAGGGCGTTGTGCCGTTAAGCCTTTCTTGCCGCCGTGCCGCTAGGGTGCCCTGCCAAATACAGGGAGCAAAACCTTAGGTGTCGCCGATCGTGACGGCCCTTCTCGTGGTCGGTAATCTCGGATTGATTTTCCTTTTGATGACCGCGCCGCTCGGTTTGCGCACGGTGAGGCTCAGCCGCGTGGTCGCAATGGACCGGCAGCGCCTCTGGCAGGCGCTGTGGCCGCTCGGCAGCGGTGCCGGCTGGTCCGGCGAGATACTCTCGGCCCAGCCGCTGGACGGGCAGGGCACGGCCCGCATCCTGCTGTCGTGGGAAGGCCGGGACGGCCAGCCGATCGAGCGCAGGTCGCGCTTCGAGGACGTCGTCGAAGGCAGTCGTTTTTCGATGCGGGTCATCGAGGATACCGCGCTCGACGCGTCGTTCTGGAAGGATTTTTACGAGACCACCGAACTCACCTCGGAAGGCGCCGGCACGCGCGTCACGCTCAGCCAGACCGATCGCTATCGCGGCGTCGCCTTCCTGGTGTTCCGCTACTTCGCCATGCGCCGCGAGCTCGGCAAGCTGGAGGTCTGGGCGACGACCGGACAGTATCGCAAGGGCGGCTGGTTCGAGCATCCGCTGAGCCAGGTCGGTTTCGCCGTTCTGTCGGCTTTCATCCTTTGGCCGTTCTTCGGACTCAATCTCGGCGGCCTGGCGCTGGCCGCGATCCTGACCTCGGTGGTCGCCCTGCATGAGCTCGGCCACATGGCGGCCTTCCGGCTGACCGGTCATCGTAAGGCGCGGATGATCTTTATCCCGCTGCTCGGCGGCATCGCCATTGGCGGCCGGCCTTATGACAGCCGCTTCGAGGTCGCCTTCGTGGCGCTGATGGGCGCTGGTTTTTCCGCGTTCCTGGTACCGCTGCTGATCGTCGCCAGCGGGCTCGCATCCGGCGAGGGACATCGGCTCGCCGCGGCCCTTCTGGCGACGCTTGCCGGCTTTGCCGCGCTGTTCAACATCGCCAATCTGGTGCCGGTGTGGAAATTCGACGGCGGTCAGGTGCTGCGCCAGATCTGCCCGGGGCCGGTCGCCCTGGCGCTCGCCTCGTTTTCCCTGCTCTCGGCCTTGCTATGGCTTGGCTGGCTGGCCGGCTTTTCCCAAAGCTTTCTGCTGGTGGCGGGCGCCGTCTTTGCCATCCTCAGCCTGATGACAGTGGGTAGCGGGGTAAAACCGCGCCACGAATTGAAGCCGATCCGCATCTTCGACCGTTTCGCCATGGCCGGCGCGCTGCTGGCCGTCTTCGCCATTCACGGTTTCGGGCTGTTGTGGGCCTCGGCGCGGTTGCTTTGAGCGTTGGTCGAGGCGAGACTCAGCCGGCCTTGCGAGCCGGTTCTGCAGAAGTTGACTCCGCTGCCCCGAAAACATCCTCGAAGGCGGATTTCAGCGCCAGGTCGAAATCGCCCATGGTCACGGGCAGGCCGAGGTCGACGAGGCTGGTGACGCCGTGATCCGGCACGCCGCATGGCACGATGCCGCTGAAATGGCTGAGATCCGGCTCGACATTGACGGCAATGCCATGAAAGCTCACCCAGCGCCGCAGCCGGATGCCGATGGCCGCGATCTTGTCTTCAGCCGGCGAGCCGTCGGGCAGGGACGGGCGCTCGGGCCGCACCACCCAGACTCCGACGCGGTCCTCGCGGCGTTCGCCGCGCACATTGAAGGCGGCAAGCGTGCCGATGATCCACTGCTCGAGCGCGGCGACGAAGGCGCGCACATCCTCGCGCCGGCGCTTCAGGTCAAGCATGACATAGGCAACCCGCTGCCCCGGCCCGTGATAGGTGTATTCGCCGCCGCGCCCCGCGGCAAAGACCGGGAAACGGTCGGGGTCGATCAAGTCCTCGATGCGGGCGCTGGTGCCGGCGGTGTAAAGCGGCGGATGCTCGACCAGCCAGACCATCTCGGCGGCCGCACCCGTGCGGATCGCCTCGGCGCGCGCTTCCATCAGGGCCAGCGCATCGGTGTAGCCGGTCAGGCCGGGCTCGATGCGCCATTCGACCGGCGCCGAACCCGGCAAGGGCAGGAACGACGTGGCGATCTGGCTGCGTTCGGTCATGGCTTTTTCGTTTTTCGCGTGACGCACGCCGGCTTGGCGAAACCGGCTTGCGCTCTGGGGCCAAATGCATTTGCCCTTCATATGGCGGTATCCGGCTGAAACGTCCAGTTCGCCACGCATTTCGGCCTTCGCGCACGACCCCGAAGATAGGAACGATCTTCGGAAAGGATCATGCGCCAAATCAAAGTGCTGCAGCGTCCTTTGCGCGTCCCACAGGACGCGCGGCGCTGTAGAGGCCGATATGCCAACTTGCGGCGATTATTGCGCGCCGCGCCCTTGTTTCGCCGGAAACGATTTGCTACACGCCGCGAGCCGGTTCGTTCCGGCTCCTACCACGGGCGGTCGTGGCGGAATTGGTAGACGCGCAGCGTTGAGGTCGCTGTGGGGCAACCCGTGGAAGTTCGAGTCTTCTCGACCGCACCATAATTTTTCGGCCATTGAAATCATTGCGGCTTCTCAGGCCATCGACGCCAAATCATCGCCTTTGGCGCTTGAACCGGCCGCAGCAGAGTTGCAACAAGAGGTCGCAGAGCCGCACGCGAACGCCGCTTGGCTCGCACCGGCCAGCCTCCTGCACCCGAGTCCCCGGCTTTGCCGGTGGCGGGGCAGGGGATGTGGGTGACCTAAGCGGCGCGTCGTTGCGGGAAATGGAGACCCGGACGGGCTCGACGAGGGTCAACGGCCGTCACGACGGTGTGGTGGTGATCGCAGTAGACGCGATCCGGCGACGTCGGCCCGGCACAAAACCGGTAACCACCGGGTACCGACCGGTCTTCGCTCACCGGGAAGCGGCACTGGTGCAGGCCTAGCTGAATGAGGGGGACGTCTCTCGACGCTGGTCTGATATTTTCACGCATGATGGTTTTCAGTTTCCTGGTTCATAGCCATTGCCGGCTGACGACCGCGGTGCGACCCGTCGGAGCTAGCTTCTCTCGTTTAGGGCTGTGGACCACATATGGTGCTGATCGCACCGTCAAAGAAGCCCGGCGCCCCGCTTCTGCAGCCAAATCGTTTGCGACTTAAGGCCACACCCGCGAGCGCCCGAAGCACCTGTCCGGCCGGGATTTGTCGGGCGCGCCGTTACATAGCCTCAGTCCGTCGCCGCCGATCGCTTGAAGACGATGGTGACCTTGGTTCCCTCGCCGGCACTCGACTTGACGTCGAATTGCGCTTTGGCATTTTCGGTCAGCGACCGCGCGATCAGGGAGCCGAGCTTGCCTGGCCTGGGCCAGGTCTCACCCGTCGGCAGACCGATTCCATCATCGGCGACAGTCACCCGGCAACCATCGCCGCTGACGACGCTGTGCAGCGTGATCGTGCCGCCGTCGCGCCCGACGAATGCATGTTTGAGAGCGTTGGTCAGCAACTCATTGACGACCAGGCCTGTCGGCATGGCAACGTTGATGGATACCGGATAGGTATCCACCTTAAGGTCGAGGCGGATACCTTCGACTGCGTGCGACGCCATGACGGCGGACGCGATCTGGCTAAGATACACACCAAGATCCACCTCATCCTTCTGCTGGTCAGCCGACAAGGTCTGGTAAAGGATTGCCAATGCGTCTACCCGGCCGGCAAGCCTTTCGAAACGCTTCTGGTCCGGTTCGGTGGCGTTGCGGGTTTCCATCCGGATCAAAGCGGTGATCATCTGCAGATTGTTTTTCACCCGGTGCTGCAGTTCGCGCAACAGGGTGTCCTTCTCCCGGATGAGCTCCTCCGCGGGTCGCGTGTCCTCGGTCTCACCGTGTGCCGTGACGTCGACAAGCGCCACCAGCCGGAAGCAGAGCTTGCCGTTGTCGTCCTCGATGACGTTGGAATAAACGTCGACGATTGCCGGCTTGTCCTCGCCGCGCTCAAGACGAAATGTGCCGACGAAATCGGTGTCTTCAACGACAGCCTCGGCGAGCGGCCTGTCCTTCTGCCGATGAAGCCCCCTGCCGGAAAGGGCCGCCCAGTTTTCCCGCGCAAGCTTCGGCGCCTTGAGGTCCGAGAGCTTCTCGAATTCGGGATTGGCGTAGACGACACGCTCCTTCGCGATCAATTCCGAGACGGCGATCGCGATCGGCATCTGGTCGAGAAATTTCTTGAACTGGTCGCTTTCCAGCGCGGTGGCGAGGTCAGGCGTATCGAGCAATTGCTCGACAGCGTCAGCCTTATCGGAGTCTGTCATCTCGGCGCCTGCGTGATGCGTGGAAGCCATCAATATCAGGCATGCAATTCACCCGCCATCTCCAATATCGAAGGGATACGACAGCGTCACTACTGGTGCGGGCCGCGTCGCGCAGGGCTCCACCGCCTGCCGCTCACGAACGAACTGGACAGAAGGCATTTTTCTCAGGGCCGCCGAACTTTGAAAAGAAATGTCTATGGAATTTGTAGAATTACGCTTTGAATGGATCTCGGTACTGCTCGCCAGCCTTGGCGGCCTTCGCCTCCTGAGTTGAGATCAGTGCTCTCGTTACCAGGCAAGTCGGCTCCCGATGAGGGAGTTGCTCCGCCGATCGCTGTGCGGCCGGCAGACGGCGGAGCATTGCCAGCAGCCCCGCGGCTTTAGAGGAAGAGGTTCCCATGACCAGACTTACCCCCGTAGAGCAGATCATCCCGGATGCCGATATTGTCCCGCTTACCGGACGCGTCGGCGCAGAGATCAGGAACATTCGGCTCTCCGGCGACCTGCCGCAGCAGACGGTCGCGGCGATCAACCAGATCCTGTTGCGGCACAAGGTGGTGTTCTTCCGCGACCAGGCGCATCTCGACGATGCCGGGCAGGAGCGCTTTGCCCAGCGTCTCGGCGACCTCGTCCCGCATCCGACCCAAGGTCCCGTCAAGGGAACGGCGTCCATTCTCGAACTCGATTCCAGCCGTGGCGGCGGTCGCGCCGACCAATGGCATACCGATGTCACCTTCGTCGACGCCTATCCGAAATTCTCCGTTCTTCGCGGCATCGTCATACCGCCGGCCGGCGGCGACACCATCTGGTCGAACACCGCGGCCGCCTATCAGGACCTGCCCGAGCCGTTGAAGCTGCTGGCCGACAATCTCTGGGCGGTGCACAGCAACGCCTACGATTACGCCGCGGTGCGGCCGCGTGCGAGTGCTGCGGAAAAGAAGCACTTCGAGGAAATCTTCACCTCGACGATCTACGAGACCGAGCATCCCGTCGTCCGCGTCCATCCCGAAACAGGCGAGCGCACGCTGCTGCTCGGCAATTTCGTGCAACGGCTGATCGGTCTTTCCAAAAGCGATTCGGCGAAGCTTTACGAGGTTTTCCAGTCCTATGTCACCGCGCCGGAGAACACCGTGCGCTGGCGCTGGAAGGCCGGCGATGTGGCGATCTGGGACAACCGCGCGACGCAGCACTACGCCGTCAACGACTATGGCGACCAGCACCGGGTGGTGCGTCGCGCCACGGTCGACGGCGACGTTCCGGTCAGCGTCGACGGCCGCCGCAGCGCCACCCGCACCAAGGTCGCGAAGCCGGCAGCCGACAAGGCGGCATGAGGCGCGGTCGAACGCGAAGGCCGCTGTTCAGGCGGCCTTCTTCATACGTGACAGCGTCTCTGCAACCACCTCACCAAACGACGACGGCGTCGGCACGATGATCACCCCGGCGTCCTTGAGGATCTCCACCTTTTCCTGCGCGGACTCGCCGAAGGCCGAGATGATGGCGCCGGCGTGGCCCATGCGGCGGCCTTTGGGGGCGGAGAGGCCGGCGATGTAGGCGATCAGGGGCTTGCGCATATTATCGCGCGCCCAGATCGCGGCTTCGGCTTCCTGCGGTCCGCCGATCTCGCCGATCATCACCACCGCGTCGGTGTCGTCATCCTGTTCGAACAGTTTCAGCATGTCCTTGAAGGACGAGCCGTTGATCGGGTCGCCGCCAATGCCAACGCTGGTCGACACGCCGATGCCGAGCGACTTCATCTGCGACGCCGCCTCGTAGCCGAGCGTTCCGGAGCGGCCGACGATGCCGACGCGGCCAGGCAGATAGATGCTGCCGGGCATGATGCCGATCAGCGCCTGTCCGGGCGTGATGACGCCGGCGCAGTTCGGGCCGATCAGCCGCATGCGGTCCTCGTAGCGGTAGCGCAGCATGTAGCGCTTGACCTGCATCATGTCCTGCGACGGGATGCCGTCGGTGATGCAGACGCAGAGTTTAATGCCGGCGTCCGCCGCTTCCATGATCGAATCGGCGGCAAAGGGCGGCGGCACGAAGACGATGCTGGCCTCGGCGCGGGTCTCGCGCACCGCGCCCTTGACCGTGTTGAAGACAGGCAGGCCGAGATGCTTCTGGCCGCCTTTGCCGGGGGTGACGCCGCCGACCAGCTTGGTGCCATAGCGTTTCATGTCGTCGGCATGGAAGCTGCCGATCTTGCCGGTGAACCCCTGGACGATGACGCGGGTGCTGCGGTTGAGCAGGATTGCCATTTTCTCGACCTCCCTCAGGCTGCTTTTTTCTTGGTGGCCGCGCGCCAGGCAGCGACGGCTTTTTCGGCGGCTTCTGCAAGCGTGTCGGCAACGATTACCGCCTCGCCGGAATCGGCCAGGATGCGGCGTCCTTCCTCGGCCTTGGTGCCGGAGAGACGGACCACCAGCGGCACGTTCACGCCGACCTCGCGTATTGCCTTGATGATGCCTTCGGCGACCCAGTCGCAGCGGTTGATGCCGGCAAAGATGTTGACCAGGATGGTCTCGACATTCTTGTCGCCGAGCACGGCCCGGAAGGATTTCGCCACCCGCTCGGGCGAGGCGCCGCCACCGATGTCGAGGAAGTTGGCCGGCTCGCCGCCGGCGATCTTGATCATGTCCATGGTCGCCATGGCGAGGCCGGCGCCGTTGATGATGCAGCCGATGTTGCCGTCGAGCCCGACATAGGACAGGCCGCGATCGCTGGCGAAGGTTTCGCGCGGGTCTTCCTGGCTCTTGTCGCGCAGCTCGGAAATTTCCGGCCGCCGGAACAACGCGTTCTCGTCGAACGACATTTTGGCGTCGAGCGCGATCAGATTGCCGTCGCGCGTCACCACCAGCGGATTGATCTCCAGCATCGAGGCGTCGTAGTCGCGAAACACCTGGTAGCAGCTGAAGATGGTCTCGGTCGCCTTGCCGATCAGATTGTGGTCGAGGCCGAGGCCGAAGGCGATCTCGCGGGCCTGGAAACGCTGCATGCCGACACCGGGATCGACCGATGTGCGCAGGATGGAATTCGGCGCCTTCTCGACGATGTCCTCGATCTCCATGCCGCCGGCGGCCGAGGCCACGATCATGACGCGCTCTTCCTTGCGGTCGAGGACGAAGCCGACATAGAGCTCCTGCGCGATGTCGACGGCTTCCTCGAGATAGAGGCGCGAAATCAGCTTGCCGCGCGGGCCGGTCTGGTGGGTCACCAGCTTGCGGCCGAGCATGGCCTCGGCGGCGTTGGAGATCTCCTCGTCATCGGCGCAGAGCTTGATGCCACCGGCCTTGCCTCGGGCGCCCGAATGCACCTGCGCCTTCAGCACCCATTTGCTGCCGCCGATCTCGCGCGCCCTGTAGGTTGCCTGCTCGGGGCTGTAGGCCAGCCCGCCGCGCGGCACATGCACGCCGTGGCGTGCCAGCAGTTCCTTGGCCTGATATTCGTGGATGTCCATTTTGTCCTCCCTGAACGGTCAATGCGTGGCGACGCGCGGCTCACTAGAGAATTGACCGGCGCGTTCGATTGCCTCGTTGACCACCAGAACATTGCGCGCCATGCGTTCCGACGCTGCGTCGATCATCTTGCCGTCGAGTGCGGCCGCTCCCTTGCCCTGCGCCTCCGCCTCCTTCAGCACTTCGAGGACTCGCCTGGCACGGGTCACCTCTTTTTCCGGTGGAGAGAATACGCCGTTGGCGAGCGCGATCTGCGAGGGATGGATTGCCCATTTGCCTTCGATACCGAGGGCCGCCGCGCGCCTGGCCCCGGCGACGTAGCCCTCCGGATCGGAGAAGTCGCCGAACGGTCCGTCAATGGCGCGCAAGCCATAGGCGCGGCAGGCGACGGTCATCCGCGACAAAGCGAAATGCCACTGGTCGCCGGGATAGTCGGGGTTGAGGCCACCGATGTTGACGGTGCGCGCCTTGCAGCTTGCCGCATAGTCGGCGACGCCGAAATGCATGGCTTCCAGCCGGCCGGGTGTCGCGGCAATCGCCTCGACATTGGCCATGCCGAGCGCGGTCTCGATCAGCGCTTCGAGGCCGACGCGGGTCTTGAAACCTTTGGCCATTTCGATCTGGTTGACCATGGCCTCGACCATGTAGAGGTCGGCCGGCACGCCGACTTTCGGCACCAGGATCGTGTCCAGCCTGTCGCCTGCCTGTTCCATGACGTCGACCACGTCGCGATACATGTAATGGGTGTCGAGGCCGTTGATGCGCACCGAGACGGTCTTGCCCTTGGCGCGCCAGTCGATGTCGTTGAGCGCCTGGATGATGTTCTTGCGGGCGCGCTCCTTGTCGGGTGGGGCAACGGCGTCCTCGATGTCGAGGAAGATGAAGTCGGCGGCGCTGTTGGCGGCCTTGTCGATCATCTCCGGGCTGGAGCCCGGAACGGCCAGCTCGCTGCGCTGCAGCCGCAGTTTTTTCAGATGGTTGATGGTGTGGCTCATCGTCGGCTCCCCTCAAGCGGCTTCGGCGACCGGCACGGCGGCCGAGGCGCGGAAGTGCTGGATGGCGGCGCCGACGCCGGAGCCGGGCGCCAGCCGTACGCCGCAGTCGAGCAGCGCCATTTCGGCGGCCGAGAGCGAGGCCAGCACCATCACCTCGTTCAGCCAGCCGAGATGGCCGATGCGGAAGACCTTGCCGATCACCTTGTTGAGGCCGCCGCCGAGCGCGGTCTGGTATTTCTGGTAGGCGCGCTTGACCACATCGCCGCTGTCGACGCCGTCCGGCACCAGGATGGCGCTGACCGTATCGGAGTGCCATTTCGGCGCCTTGGCGCAGAGCTTCAGGCCCCAGGCGTCGACTGCCTTGCGCACGCCTTCGGCGAGACGATGGTGGCGGGCGAAGATGTTTTCCAGCCCTTCCTCGGCGATCAGGTCGAGCGAGGCGCGCAGACCGCGCAGCAGCTGTGTAGCCGGCGTATAAGGGAAGTAGCCGGCATCGTTGGCGCGGATCATGTCCTCGAAGGAGAAGAAGCAGCGGCGGTGCGTGGCGCTCCGCGAGGCCACCAGCGCCTTCTTGCTGACGGAGAGGAAACCGAGGCCGGCGGGCAGCATGAAACCCTTCTGCGAGCCGCTGACGGCGCAATCGACGCCCCATTCCTCCTGGCGGAAGTCGATCGAGCCGATCGACGAGACGCCGTCGACGAAGAGCAAAGCAGGGTGGTTGGCGTCGTCGAGCGCGGCGCGGCAGCCGGCGACGTCGCTGGTCACGCCGGTCGCCGTCTCGTTCTGCGTGCAGAAGATTGCCTTGATGCGATGCGCCTTGTCGTCGCTGAGCCGCTCGGCATAGAGCTCGAGCGGCACGCCGGTCCCCCAGTCGCAATCGATGACATCGACCTCGAAGCCGAGGCGCTCGGCCATGTCGACCCACAGATGCGAGAACTGTCCGAAGCGCGACATCAGCACGCGGTCACCGGGGCTGAGCACATTGGTCATCGCCGCTTCCCAGGCGCCGGTGCCGGAGGAGGGATAGATGAAGACGCGGCCGGTCTCGTTCTTGAACACCGTCTTGATGTCTTCGAACAGCGGTAGCGTGAGATCGGGGAAGGATGCTGCACGCATGTCTTCCATCGGCAGGTTCATCGCCTGCCGGACCTGTTCGGGGATGTTGGTCGGTCCGGGAATGAAAAGATGGGTGAAACCGGCCATGTCGCGAACTCCTCCTGATCCAGCAAAGCGGTGAGGGGAGTTTCGTCTCGACGGCTAAAGGCAACAACACCTCAAGGGGTAACATCTTGCCGCGCGCGGGTGGGGGTTGCCTACCCGGGTGACCTACCCGCGGCCAGTCGCTCGCCTACCCCAACGGCTGCTTCTGGGTACGCCTCTCCCGCGCGTAGAGCGCGACTGCCATCGCCCGGTTGCGGACGTCGAGCTTGTCGTAGAGATTCTTGAGGTGGTATTTCACCGTGTTCTCCGAAATCCCGGTGCGCGTCGCGATCTGCAGATTGGTCCAGCCGTCGGACAGCACCGCCAGCAGCTCGCGCTCGCGCACGGTGAGCAGCGACAAGGGTGTGTCGTTGACCTTGTTGATGTCGATGTAGGGGATGCAGATGCGGCCATGCGCGACGGCCAGGATGGTCTCGAAGATGATCGCCGGATCGTCGAACTGGAAGCAGTAGCCCTGGGCGCCGAGCCGCACGCACTGCTTCAGGATGCCGATGTCGTGGTCGTTGGAAAACACCGCGATGCGCACGCCCAGCTTGCGGCTGTGAACCTCGGCCAGCACATCGGCGCCGTCCATGTCGGAGAGCTTCCAGCCGATAACGGCGACGTCGAATTCGCCTTCCGCTGCCAATTCCAGAAAATGCCTGCCGCTTTGCACGCAGGCCCTGAGATCGAAGCGCCCGTCGCAGTCCAGCATGTCGCGCACCGCCGATATGACGAGCGGATTGCGTTCGGCGACGACCACGCGCACGCGCCGTTCCTCGATTGCCTTCTGCGTCTGTGACCTGATCTTCAAGGGCTTCCGGCTGTTCTGGTTCCTGGCCTGGGCGGGTCCGGCAGATGGCAGGACCTGCACCATGACAATTCTGCCCCAACCGTGCTCGGGTGCTCTTTCCCCAGCGACATGTGCTGTCGCGCCGCCTGAATCCTGGGCGGCGTCATATCCTGATGAAATCACTCTCGCCCATATGCAGGGCGGGGCGCATTTCGTTTGATATTCCCGTGCGTTGCGCGCTAGACCTGACAGGCACCTTTTCCGAAATTCCCATGGCGGGAGCCGCTGGTGGAACGCCAGGACGACCAGAAGACCGGCGCCAAAGCCGCTGACGATGCCCACGCCGACATCTATGGCGAGGACGGCGCCGTTCTGTCATCATTCCTCGCCCAGATCGGCGCGGCGATCGCCGATCGCGATACGCTGACGCTGAAGCGCGAAGTCGACGACCTGCACCAGTCGGAACTTGGCGATCTGCTGGAGGCCCTGCACCCCGAACAGCGTCGCGCCCTTGTCGAACTGCTCGGCGCCGACTTCGACTTCTCGTCGCTGACCGAGGTCGACGAGGCGATCCGCCGCGATATCGTCGACAATATGCCCAATGAGCAAATTGCCCAGGGTATGCAGGACCTCGATTCCGACGACGCGGTCTACATTCTCGAAGACCTTGAAAAGGAAGACCAGGACGAGATCCTGTCGCAGCTGCCGTTCACCGAGCGGATCAGGCTGCGCCGCTCGCTCGACTACCCGGAAGAGACCGCCGGTCGCCGCATGCAGACCGAGTTCGTCGCCGTGCCGCCGTTCTGGACCATAGGCCAGACCATCGACTACATGCGCGAAGACAAGAACCTGCCCGAGCGGTTCAGCCAGATCTTCGTCATCGATCCAAGCTTCAAGTTGCTCGGCGCCATCGACCTCGACCAGATCCTGCGCACCAAGCGCACGACCAAGGTCGGAGACGTGATGCACGAGACGAGGCACGCCATTCCGGCCACCATGGACCAGGAAGAGGCGGCGCGGGACTTCGAGCAATACGATCTTCTGTCCGCCGCCGTCGTCGACGAGAACGAGCGGCTGGTCGGCGTGCTCACCATCGACGACGTCGTCGACGTCATCCAGCAGGAGGCCGAGGAAGATCTGCTGCGCATGGGCGGCGTCGGCGACGAAGAGTTGTCCGACAGCATTCTTTCGACCTCGCGCTCGCGCGTTCCCTGGCTGCTGGTCAACCTGTTGACGGCGTTCCTGGCGGCTTCGGTGATCGGCCTGTTCGACCGCACCATCGAGCATATTGTAGCACTGGCCGTGCTGATGCCGATCGTGGCCGGCATGGGCGGCAATGCCGGTTCGCAGACCATGACCGTCACGGTGCGCGCGCTGGCGACCAGGGATCTCGACATCTACAATGCCGGCCGCATCATCCGCCGCGAAATGGGCGTGGGTTCCATCAACGGCATCATCTTCGCCGTGCTGATCGGCATCGTCGCGGCCGTCTGGTTCCGCGATGCCAATCTGGGCGGCATCATAGCGGCGGCGATGATCATCAACATGTTCGTGGCAGCCCTTGCCGGTATCCTGATCCCGCTATTGCTCGACCGGTTCAAGATCGACCCGGCGGTGGCGTCGGCGGTTTTCGTCACTACGGTCACCGACGTCGTTGGCTTCTTTGCCTTCCTCGGGCTGGCCACCTGGTGGTTCGCTATCCCTTGAGAAAGAGGCGTTGCGGGTTCAATTGACTTTTACGTAAATGTGGTGCGAGGCTTGCGCGGGGTTCCATGCCGAGTCCGGCTTGGAACGGGGTTGATCGGAATGCGTTGGAAATCCCGGGCGACCGGGCGTTTTCCGATGTTCCGACATTTGGAGCAAAGATGCGGGAATATTATTCGATCACCGAACTGACCCGCGAATTCGACGTGTCGACGCGGACGCTGCGCTTCTACGAGGATGAGGGGCTGGTGCAACCCGTGCGGCGGGGCCGCACAAGGCTGTTTCGTCCGTCGGACCGGCATCTGATCCGCCAGATCATGCGCGGGAAAAGGCTCGGCTTCTCGATCAACGAGATCCGCGAAATCATCCAGATGTACAAGGAACCGCCAGGCGAGGTCGGTCAACTCAAGCTGATGATCAAGCGCATCGAGGAGAAGCGCGAGGATCTCAGGCAGAAGCGCCGCGATCTCGAGGAGACGCTGGCGGAGCTCGACCAGGCCGAGGAGTCATGTGTTGAGCGGCTGGTGGAGCTGGGGGTTAATACCTGAGCGGACTCATCGCGCGTTGAGCGGCGATCGCTACAGAACTTCGTCATTCTAGGGCGGAGCAGGAGCGAAGCTCCGTCGCGGAGACCCTAGAATCCATTCCGTGACATTGGCCGTGGAGTGCAGCGGTGCAGAATTCTGGACCGTGGCAACTGCTGTACGTCGCGGCATGGATCCTCGGGTCTGCGCTGCGCCGCTACGCTTCTTGCTTCGCCCGTGGATGACGAAGAGATGGGCGTTTCGGCTAGTCGCCAAGGCATGCGAACCCTGCCAGCGATCACACCCGCCTCAAATCCAGCGCCTGACCCGCTTCGCATAGTCGCGGTACTTCTTGCCGAATTTGGCGAACAGCACCTTCTCCTCGCTCTCGATGGCGACCTTCTGCGTTGCAAATGCCGCGATCAAAGCCAGCGGCAGGAACCATACGATCCCCGAGACGAAGGCAACGCCGATCAAAAGCAGCGTGTTGGCCAGATACATCGGGTTGCGCGTGACGCCGAACGGGCCAGACGTCACCAGATGCTCCGGCACGCCATTGGGGTTCATCGTCGTTTTGGCCCGGATCATGGTGCGGATAGCGGTGAACCAGAGGGCTGCGACGGCAAACAGCACCACAAAGCCGGCGGCAAACAAAAGGTCGCCCAAGAGGTCGCCGATCCAGGGCAGGGGATAGAACAGGCCGAGCACGATGCTGATGGCGATGGCGGCGATGTAGATCAGCGGCGGCCACGGGATCAGCCGTGGTCTCGGTAGATCGGGTTTTGCCAGCCCGGGTTTTGCTAGCTTGTCGGTCATTGTTGCCCTCCCTGCGTCATCGGACTCTCCTCCGTCCTTGCGGTGCAGATGCCGGCGAGTTCACCGAGATGCGCTTTGAACTCCGGGGTCTGGTCACCATTGTAGAGCCGGTCGAATGCCGCTTCGCTTTGCAGCGTGTCCAGCATGCACACACAATAGCTGGTGCAGAACTCCGTGTCGCGCTGCTGTTCGCAGGATACCTGGCATTCCTTGAGGAAGACCACTTCCCGTGTCTCGACCGGCGCCGGCGCGATCTGCGAGAACAGCCAGACGCACCCGAACAGCAGCGGCTGGTGGATCAGGTAGAAAGCCAGGCTGTGGCGGCCGATGAAGGTGAGCGGCCTGGTCCAGCTTCCCGATGCCAGCGTGGCCAGCCGCGCCAGCAGGCCGGTGGTGGACGCAAACTTTGCCGCGGCGATGCCGAGAAGCACGGCGCCGAACCAGGGAAACAGCGGCACGTAATCGTTGGAGCGCGGGTTGATCGCCGACAGGCCGACCCACCACAGCGCCGGATGATCGAAGGCTTCGGATCGGAAATAGAGGGGGACTGCGATCACCAAAGCTGCCACGAAAAGCGTCAGCAAGGACGGCAGCCGCAAGAACAAAAGGCCGAGCAGGCTGGCCAGCGCGATCTCGTGCAGGATGCCGAAGAAGATGAAGCTGTCCGGCGTGATGAAGTACGTGACCGCCGATATAGCGGCGGCCGCGACGGCGACCATGGCAAAGCGTTTCCAGAAGCCGGTCCAGCGGATCTGCCTGCCATGCGCGAGAAACAGGCTGACGCCGACCAGGAACAGGAAGGTCGAGGCGATGCAGCGCGCATAGATCTTCCACCAGCCGACGGCGGTGAGGCCGGGATCGGTGTAGTGGAAATTTTCGAGATCCCAGGTGAAGTGGTAGCTCGCCATGGCGATCAGCGCGATGCCGCGTACGACATCGATGGCGACGATGCGCTTCGGTTGATCTCGCTTCAGTTGATCTCCAGGGGGTGCGGTATGGATGCTCATGGTCTCGCGATCTGATTCAGCCCCAAAGACGACTATCACGGTTGCACCGGACAAAAGAAGGCCGCCCTCTACGCTCCGGGTCGCGCCGTGCGGCTGCATCGGGCGGCGCTTTAGGCCAGAGCCGGAAAGCCTTTGGCCGAATTCGCTTTTTGCCGGGAAGGGGTCGGTTTCCTGTTACCGGCGGAGGAAGCGCCAGCGCAGATTTGACGCCGCGAGTCTGATTTGGGATCAAATGTACCCCTGTGAGCCATCCGATCTGGCTTCCGGCCCTGCGTCCGGCGGATGCGCGCACCTTTGCCTCGCTCTATGCGGTCGAATCCTTCGCCCGTGCCACGGTGTCGAGCGTCATCCCGATCCAGGCTTATGAGATTCTGCACAACGAGCAGATCGTCTCGATCCTCTACACCATCGTGGCGCTGCTCGGCCTGTCGGTGACCTTGTTCATGCCGATGTTGATCCGCAGGTTTGCCCGGCGCTGGGTCTATACCGCCGGCGCCTGCCTGCTGGCGATAGGCTCGCTGTTCTTCGTCACCCACACGCTTGCCGGGCAACTGACAGGCATGCTGTGCCGCGTCATGGGGGCGAGCGCGCTGTCGATCACGCTCAACCTCTACATCATGGACCACATCCGCAAGACCGATTTCATGCATGCCGAATCGCTGCGCATGGCGTGGTCGATGCTGGCCTGGACCGGCGGGCCGACACTCGGCATCTTCCTCTACACACGCTACGGCATCTATGCCGCGCATGGCGCGGTCGCGGTGTTTGCGTTGGCCTTGCTGGCGCTGTTCTGGACCTACAGGCTGGGCGACAACCGGTCGATCCGGCCGGGCAAGACACGGCCGGCCAATCCGCTGGCCAATATCGGCCGCTTCGTAGCACAACCCAGGCTCAGGCTGGCCTGGCTGATCGCCTTCGGCCGCTCCTGCTTCTGGACGACGTTCTTCGTCTACGGGCCGCTGTTCATGGTGATTACCGGCGAGGGCAAGCTTGCCGGCGGCCTGCTGGTTTCGGCCGGCAATGCGCTGTTGTTCATGGCGATCTTCTGGGGCAAAGCGGGAAAACGCTTCGGCGGCCGGCGCACCATGACCTTCGCCTATTTCGCGATGTCGGCGACGCTGCTTGCGGCGGGCGCGGTCGGCACTACCGCGCCGCTGCTTACGGGCTTTTTCCTGCTCTGCGGCGCCTTCTTCACCATCGCGCTCGATGCACTGGGCTCGACCGCCTTCATGCGCTCGGTGCGGTCCTATGAGCGGGCGCAGATGGCCGCGGTCTACCGCACCTATCTCGACTTTTCCGAGCTGACGCCGCCGCTGGTCTATTCGGTGGTGCTGGCGTTTTTCGGCCTCGGCTCGGTGTTCGTGACGCTGGGCATTCTGGCCGCTGTTTGCGGCTTTATCACCTGGCGCTATCTGCCGAAGTCGCTTTAGTCGCCGATCAGGCGGTTGCCTCAAGCGCTGCATGCCGCTCGCGCACCCAGTTGTGGAAGCGGTGCAGATCGTACTCCTCCGGCATCAGCACGCCGGCCTGGTGGCGCATCGAGCGCAGGCCTTTCTGATTGATCTCACAGATCGCGGCATCCTCCTCCAGCACCTGGGTGCCGAAGGCGACGACATTGTCGATGTCGGTCTCGGCGAGCGCCTCGGGCGCGAACAGCCACTCGGCGGTGAGTTCGGTCTGTTCGGGACCGAGCGGCATCAGTCGCACCGTCCTGACATAATCGACATGGCCGACGATGAACATCGAGGGCAGGCTGGTGGCATAGGTCTGTCCGGCCGCACGCTCGGCCGGCGTCAGGCCCGGGAAGACCGGGCCATGGGCATGTCCGTCGCGCGACCAGGTCTCGGCGCCGGCGCGCAGGCCACCCGAAAACTCCGGTGCGTCATTGTCGGCATGGCGGACCCAGTCGGGGTCGTCGTGCCGGCTCATCAGGCCGCGGCCGTACATCGGCACCAGCCGAGACAGGTCCTTGTGGACGCCTGGGCAATGCAGGCACTCGTTGAAGTTCTCCCAGAAGATCTTCCAGTTGCAGTTCATCACCTTGCGCAGGACATGGCCTGATACCAGCGTTTCCAGCGGCCAGTTGGCGAGGTCGCCGGATGCGGGATCGAAGGAGGTCTCGGCGGAGCCGGCCGTCGCCTGCTGAGGGTTCACAAAGACAAAGCCGCGCCACACCGACAGCGCCACCCGGTAGAGCGGATGATCTGCCTTGTCGAAACCATCTGGCAGCGATTTCGAGGGAACGCGCACGAGATCGCCGCGCAGCGAGTAGGACCAGGCATGGTAGGGGCAAGTGATGAGCCGCGCTTTCAGCCGGCCCTCGCTTTCCTGGCAAAGCTGCGAGCCGCGATGCCGGCAGGTGTTGTGGAAGGCGCGCAACTCGCCGGTGTCGTCGCGCAGCACGACGATTTCCTGTGTGCCAACGCGGAATGTCCTGAATGCCAAAGGCTGGGCAAGATCGGCCTCGCGGCAGACGAGCAGCCAGCTTTTGTACCAGATGGCGTCGAGATCGCGCTGGTAAGCCTCGCTATCCCAATAGGCCGATGACGGTAGCGTCGGTTCGGCCCGGCTCAGGCCGTTATAGGGGTCGCGCTCGCTCGGGTTGGGATGCATGGCTGGCTTCCTATGAAGCGTCAGCCGACACCCCGGCAGATAGTTTGTCAATCAGAGTGCCGCATTGCCGGTTGCAGGCGCGGCGCATAATCATGTCGTGGACATGGGACATTCGGAAATTGGGGGGATTCGGAAATTGGCCGCACGACAGATGTCGCTTACGCCGGAGCTGGTCGCGCGCTGCTGGCGCGAGATCAGGGACCCCGGGCCGGATCCGGACGCGATGCATCTCGATGACGCCGACTATGACGCGCTGCTGGATGAATTGCAGGTCGAACTCCCGGATAGCGAACCGCTATGGCTGTTCGGCTATGGATCGCTGATCTGGAAACCGGAAATAGATTATGTCGAGGACCGCGTTGCGCTGGCGCGCGGCTGGCATCGGTCCTTTTGCATGAACATGACGCGCTGGCGCGGCACCAAGGACAGCCCCGGCCTGATGATGGCGCTGGACCGTGGCGGACAATGCAAGGGCGTCGCCTTCCGGCTGACCGAAAGTAACCGGCGCGGGCAGTTGGGCCGGCTTTTCCGGCGCGAAGTCACGCTGAAGCCGACAAGCTACCGGCCGCGCATGCTGAAGCTTGCAAGCGAGGCCGGACCGCTCAGGGCATTGGCCTTCGTCATCAACCGCAACGGCCTGACCTATTCAGGGCCGCTCGACGAGGGCAAGGTCGTCGAAAGGCTGGCAACGTCCTGCGGGCACTGGGGGTCGGGCGCCGACTATCTCTACAACACGGTGAAAAACCTTGAAGAGCGCGGCATTCACGATCGCCATCTGTGGCGGCTGCAGCGGCTGGTTGCCGAGCGGATCACCGCGTTGAACCCGTAACGCCGCATGGCGCATTCGCGCTGTTGGCCGGCGGAATTTGGTTTGCCGGATGCGGCCGTTTCAGCCTATAGTCATGCATGTCGTCGGTTCCGTTAGGGACCAAGAGGGAATGCGGTGAGGGCTGACTTGTTGCCCAATGCCGTGGCTGCCCCCGCAACTGTGTGCGGTAGTCCTCTCCAAGCCACTGAGGATTTTTCCTCGGGAAGGTGGGGAAGGGCGCTGATCCGCGAGCCAGGAGACCTGCCGGCGACAGGGAACTGACTTCGATGCCCTCGGGTGGAGGGCGAAAGGACAAGATATGAATACCGCTTCCGTCTCCCTCGGCGCATCCGTCTCCTCGCAGTCGCGCTTCATGCAGCTCGTGCTTAGCGCGTTTCTGGGCATTTTCGTCGTCGGCGTTGTCGGTTTCTCGCATATCGATGCGGTCCACAATGCGGCGCACGACTATCGCCATTCGATGGCGTTTCCCTGCCACTGACGAGGATCTGACATCATGAACCTGTTTCGCAACGTCGTGTTCATCGCGGCGATCGCAGGGCTCGTGGCGGGTGTCGCTCTCGCCTGCATGCAGGCCTACGCCACCGTGCCGCTGATCCTCAAGGCGGAGGTCTACGAAAAGGCTGGTGGCGGCCATGAGCATCAGCATGCCGCGGCGCCCGCCGCCAACGCTGCGGACACCGATGCCATGAGCACCGCCGCGCCGGCGGAAAATGCGGTGAGCAGCGCAGCACCGGCTGAAGCAGCCGCGCCGGCGGAGGACGAAGGCTGGGCGCCGGCCGACGGCTTCGAGCGTTTCGCCTTCAGTGTCGTCGCCAATATCGTCACCGGCATCGGCTTCGCGCTGGTCCTGGTGGCGGTTTCCGAGTTCGCCGGCGGCATCGGCAGCTGGCGCCAGGGCGTGTTCTGGGGCTTGGCCGGCTTTGCCGTGTTCACGCTGGCGCCGGGCCTCGGCCTGCCGCCGGAACTGCCGGCAATGCCGGCGGCCGATCTCATGCAGCGCCAGATCTGGTGGTGGGCAACGGTGATGACAACGGCGATCGGTCTTGCCCTTATCACCTTCCGCACGTCGGCGCCCCTGACCGTGCTCGCCGTCGTCCTGATCGTCGCCCCGCATATTGTCGGCGCGCCGCAGCCTGACAGTTTCGTAACGCCGATCCCGGAGGGCCTGCATCATCAGTTCGTGGTGGCGGTGACGCTGACCAATCTGGTGTTCTGGCTGGTGCTCGGCGCAGTTGTCGGTGTAGTGCGCGCGCGCTTCGCCGGCACCGCGACCAGCCTGCGCGACAGCTTTGCCTGATCGCAGTTTGACCTTCATCATCGGCGGTGCGCGCTCCGGCAAGAGCGCGCATGCCGAAACTTTGGCGACGGCGTTGCTGCCGCCATGGGCTTATATCGCCACCGCGCTAGCCTATGACGGCGAAATGCGCGAGCGCATCGCGCAGCACCGCTCGCGCCGTGGCGAGGGGTGGGCGACCATCGACGCCCCGCTTGATCTTGCCGGTGCGCTCGAGGCATTGCCGGACAACCAGCCGGTGCTTGTCGACTGCCTGACGCTGTGGCTGACCAATCATATGCTGGCCGATCATGATCTGGAGGGGGAGTGCCGGCGGCTGGCCGATGTGCTTTCGCGGCCGCGCGGACCGTGGTTCGTGGTCTCCAACGAAGTCGGACAAGGCATCGTGCCCGACAATGCGCTGGCACGCCGGTTCCGCGATGCCGCCGGCCGGCTCAACCAGCAGATCGCGGTCGTAGCTGATATGGTGCTTCTGATGGTGGCGGGGCTGCCGCTCAAGGTGAAATGAGATGACCGATATCGACACAAAAGACGAAGAGCGCCATCGCGCCAAGATGGCCAAGCGCAAGGCGGTGCAGGACGCCGAGGTCGCGGAAAAGACGGTCGAGAAGGGGCTGCTGATCGTCAACACCGGACCCGGCAAGGGCAAGACCACGGCTGCCTTCGGGCTGGCGCTGCGCATGCTCGGCTATGGCAAGCGCGTCGGAATCGTCCAGTTCATCAAGGGCAAATGGCACACCGGCGAGAAGGATGCCTTCGCGGCGTTTGGCGACCGCGTCGTCTGGCACACGATGGGCGAGGGTTTCACCTGGGAGACGCAGGATCTGAAGCGCGACATTAAGGCGGCCGAAGCCGCCTGGGCCAAGGCGCTGGAACTGATCGCCGATCCCTCGATCAGCCTCGTCGTGCTGGACGAACTGAACATCGCGCTGCGTTACGACTATCTCGATCTCTACAGAGTGGTGGCGGCGCTGAAAGCGCGGCGCGAAGGTCTGCATGTCGTCGTCACCGGCCGCAACGCCAAGCCGGCGCTGGTCGAGGCGGCGGATCTGGTGACGGAGATGGGCGTGACGAAGCATCATTTTTCGGCCGGCGTGAAGGCGCAGCAGGGGATCGAGTTTTGAGGGGTTTCGTGGGGAGGGTCGATCCGCGAAGCGGATCGGGGTGGGGGTTCTCGTAGGTCGCAGTCCCCCACCCCGGCGCTTCGCGCCGACCCTCCCCACAAGGGGGAGGGTAAAGGAAGGGCGACGGTAAGCTCTCAGAACGTCACCGCGATAAGCACAGCCGACAGCAACCCGAACAGCCCAATCAGCAGATAGTCCGCCACCTGGTACAATTTCAGCGCCTGCCTGATGTCCTGGCTTTCCGCCGCGCGCCTACCGCCTTCGCCCATATAGGCGTCCTCGACGATGACGCCGCCATAGCTGCGCGGGCCGGCGAGCGCCAGGCCGAGTGCGCCGGCCATTGCTGCTTCCGGCCAACCGGCATTGGGTGAGCGGTGCTTTTTGGCATCGCGCCGCATTGCTTGCCAAGCGTTGCGGGGATCGGCGCCGTGAACGAGAAAGGCGGCGGCAACGATCAGCAACGCGGTCAGCCGGGACGCCGGCAGGTTGATCCAGTCGTCGAAGAGTGCCGCCGCGCGGCCGAAGGCCTCGTGGTGCGGGGTGCGGTGGCCGATCATCGAATCGGCGGTGTTGGCGGCCTTGTAGGCGACGCCGCCGGCCAGACCGCAGACACCTGTCCAGAAGGCGGGCGCAACGATGCCGTCGGAGAAATTCTCGGCCAGGCTTTCGATGGCGGCGCGGCTGACGCCGGCATGGTCGAGCTTCTCTGGATCGCGGCCGACGATGCGCGCAACCGCAATGCGGCCGAGCGCCAGCCCGCCGGTATCCAGCGAATCGGCCACCGCCTCGACATGTTCGGTAAGGCTCTTTTGCGACAGCAGCGACGAGGCCAGGATTGCCGTGATGATCATGCCGGCAGGAAAGAGCTGCCAGAGCAGGATTTGCACGATGAAGGCGATTGCCGCCGGCACCAGCACGATCACCAGCAGCGCCTGCGCGCCGCGGCGGCGACGCAGCGCGTCGGAATCAGTGTCGCGGTTGAGCCTGAGGTCGAGAAAGGCTATCAGCCTGCCGAACCAGGTGACGGGATGGCCGACGGCACGGAACAGCCAGTCCGGGTAACCCAGGATGCGTTCGATGGCCAGCGACAGGAAAGCGATCAGGATCGACATGAAGCTTTCTGATGGAGCGATTACTGTGGTGGATCACGGTGGATCCCTTGGCCGGGCGAGGGCGCTCTTCCCTCACGCGCCACAACCTTTCGTCGATCTCTCGACAGGTATCAATCCGCACTCCTACCCGCTTTTCGAGCTGCCCGCCACCGCCCTGTCACGATTGCCGGAGGCCGCGCGCCTGCGTGAGCTGGCCAGGGTCGCGGCCGGCGCCTATGGCGCGGCTTCGGCCGAGAATGTGGTGGTCGCCCCGGGCACGCAGATCCTGCTGCCGCGCGTCGCCTCGCTGGTCAGCCCCGGCAAGGCGCTGGTGCTCGGGCCGACCTATGCCGAGCATGCCAAGGCCGCCGCGATTGCCGGCCATGCGGTGGCGGAGGTCGACGATTTCGAGGCGCTTGCCGGAGCCGAAATTGCCATCGTCGTCAATCCCAACAATCCCGACGGGCGAGTCGTGTCGCGGGAAAGGCTGCTTCGGCTTGCCGAGACATTGCGCGCCATAGGCGGTCTGCTGGTCGTCGACGAAGCCTTCATGGATGTCGGCCCGCACGCGGAAAGCCTGGCCGGCGATGTCGGGCGGGGCGGCATCGTCGTGCTGCGCTCGTTTGGCAAGTTCTTCGGTCTCGCCGGCCTGCGGCTCGGCTTCGCACTTTCCGATGCAGCGACGGTCGAAAGGCTTGAAACGCAATTCGGCCCTTGGGCGGTCGCCGGCCCAGCGCTCGAATACGGCATCCGCGCGCTTGCCGACAGCGGCTGGCAGGCCGACATGCGGCGGCGGCTGGCGCAGGATGCGGCGCGGCTCGATGCGCTGCTTTCGCGCTTTGGCGTTGCTGTCGCCGGCGGCACGACGCTGTTTCGCTATCTCCGGCTTGCCGATGCACCGGGGCTGTTTTCGACGCTCGGCGAGCGCGGCATATTGCTCAGGCATTTTTCCGAGCGTCCCCAGGTGCTCCGCGCGGGGCTGCCTGGAAGTCAGGAGGAATGGCAGCGGCTTGAATCGGCGCTTGCCGACTGGGGCGCACGGCGCGACGATGGGTCGAAGGAGATCGCGCCATGATCCATATCTGTTCGCTGGCAAAGCTTGAGGAGACGGTGGCCAAAAGCGGCGCCGAGCGCGTGCTGTCGCTGCTCGCTGCCGGCACCGAGGTGACGCGGCCGGCCTCAATCGCGAGGGAAAACCACCTGCATCTGGTCATGCACGACATCGCGGTGGCGCAGGACGGCATGACCATGCCCGGCGAAGACCATGTGCGCAGTCTGCTCGATTTTGCCCGGAAATGGGACCGCGCCAAACCCATGGTCGTCCATTGCTATGCCGGCATCAGCCGCTCGACCGCCTCGGCCTATATCATTGCGGCGGCGCTCGCCCCGAAGCGCGACGAAGTCGAACTTGCGCAGACATTGCGGAAGCTTTCGCCCTCGGCGACACCCAATCCACGGTTGATCGCCGTCGCGGATGCTCTGCTCTCACGACAAGGCCGCATGATCGAAGCGATCGAAGCGATCGGGCGGGGCGCCGATGCTTTTGAGGGTACGCCTTTCGTGTTGAAGATCGACGGCTAAGGCGGCCCGCTATGCCAGCCAGTCGGCAAGCTTCGCCTTGCGCACATCCTTCAACAGGGTGATGAAGCCGTCGGCCTGATGCTCCGCCGTCAGTCGGCCTTTCTCGGCCGTGGCAATGCTGGCATCGCCGACCACGCCGTTGGGGTTGAGATCCCCAGCGATCCAGGCGAAAGCGTGCGTTCCGGTGTGGCGCAGCAGCGCAAATTCGGTTTCGGCGCGGGCGACCTTGGAGGCGAAATTGTCGGCCTTGGCCATGTCGACTAACTCCGGGCGAAAATGCAGCATCAACGAGGTCTCGACGTCGCCGCCATGGATGCCATGGCGGTCTTCCAGCTCGGTGTACATGCCGGCGGGGCGGCCGAAGCGCTGCCAGCTGGTCTTCACCGCCAGCATCCTCTCACGCACGCGCAGCTCGCGCGTGACGATGCCCATGATCTCTTCATTGCCGCCATGCGAGTTGACGACGATCAGTTTCCTTACGCCTGCGCGGGCAACGGACAGGCCAAGCTCGGTCCAGGCATCGACCAGGGTGGCCGCCGGCAGGGTGAGCGTGCCCGGCGCCTGCAGATGCTCGTTCGACTTGCCGACCGTTTGGACCGGCAGGATGCGGATGTCGAGATCGCCGGGCAGGCGGGCGATGACCGTCTCCAGCATGCCGTTCATGATCGAGGTATCGGTTGATACAGGCAGATGCGGGCCGTGCTGCTCGATCGCCGCCACCGGCAGCACGGCAATCGTCGCCTCCGGATCGATCGCGGCGTATTCGGTGGTCCGGTAGTCGCCCCACCACACGCGTCTGTTTGCAACGGTCATGTCATGCCTCTTGACTGTGAGGGAGACCTAGCGCGCCAAACGTCGCCTGTCGATCACCCAGCCGCAATCGCCTCGACCTCGACCTTGAACTCCGGCCGCGCAAAGCCTGACACGATCATCAGCGTCGAGGCGGGCGCGGGGCTGGCAAACAAGCGGTCGCGGACGTCCATATAGGGCCGCAGAAAGGCGCGGTCGGTGACGTAGGCGTTTATGCGCACGATGTCGCCTAGCCCCAGCCCGGCTTCAGCCAGAATCGCCGCTATGTTTTGAAAGCAGAGCTCGGCCTGCGCGCCGGCATCCTCGGGGATCTGGCCGTCCGCCGTGATGGCGACCTGGCCGGAGCACAGAACCAGCCGCTTGCCTGGCGGCACCTCGACGCCGTGGCTGTAGCGGGCGAAAGGCGGCTTGATCGACTTCGGCGCGAGGTATCTGAACATGGCAATCTCCTGTCTGCGAGACCAGCCTAAGACGTGACCGATAGTACGTTCAAGATGTGGTGCATGGCACAAGGGCGATTGTGGACAGGCGTCCAAAAAATAGGCACGATGCCTCCCGCACAGCATGACCCGTCCGGTGTTGGCAGTGACTGCCGCGCAAGCAGGCGGCCCGGGCGGTGGCATGTGTCTTGCTTCTTGGATCAATGGTGTCGAGCCCGGCGCGTGACGCTCCGGAGCCAACAAAGGGTGGTGTCGATGTACGGAAAACAGAAGATTTCAGCGCTTGCGGTCGCGCTGCTTGGAGCCGGCACGTTCGGCGCGGCAGCAAACGAGAAGGTCACCTTCGGCACCAACTGGCTGGCCGAGCCCGAGCATGGCGGCTACTACCAGGCCGTCGCCGACGGCACCTACGCTGCATGTGGCCTCGACGTGACGATTTCGCAGGGAGGTCCGCAGGTCAGCGGGCGGCCGCTGCTGCTGGCCGGCAAGCTCGATTTCTACATGGGCGGCAATCTGCTGTCGGCTTTCGACGCCGTCCAGCAGGGCATCCCGATGCGCGTCGTCGCCGCCGATTTCCAGAAGGACCCTCAAGTCATCATGTCCCACCCGGGGCAGGGGCTGGACAAGTGGGAGGATTTGAAGAACGCCGACCAGTACATTCTGGGCGACGAGGGCGTCCAGACCTTCTTCCAGTGGATGGTCATCGAACTCGGTTTCGATGCCGCCAAGCGCGTGCCCTACACCTACAACACCGCTCCATTCCTGGCCAACAAGAAGTCGATCCAGCAGGGTTACGTCACCTCGGAACCTTTTGCGGTCAAGAAGGAAGGCGGCTTCGTGCCCAACCAGTTCCTGCTCGCCGACTATGGCTGGGACACCTATTCGACGACGATCGAGGTGATGCAGGACACGATCGACAAGCGGCCGGAGGTGGTCCAGTGCTTCGTCGATGGCTCGGCCAAGGGCTGGTACAACTACCTCTACGGCGACAACAAGGCCGCCAACGAGATGATCAAGAAAGACAATCCCGACATGAGCGACGAGCAGATTGCCTTCTCGATCGAGCAGATGAAGAAGTTCGGCCTGGCCGATTCCGGCGACACCGAAAAGCTCGGCATCGGCGCCATGAACGAAGACCGGATCAAGAGCTTCTATGACAAGATGGTCAAGGCCAAGGTCACGCCCGAGGGCATCGATATCAAGAAGGCCTATACGCTGGCCTTCATCAACAAAGGTGTCGGAATCGAGCTGAAGAAGTAATCGTGAAGCTGGAAAAGATGGCGCAGGCGCCCATGACGGCATCGGGTGAAGGCCCGATGCTGCTGACGCTGCGCCATGTCGGCAAGGTGTTTTCCAATGGCGTGACTGCATTGAGCGACGTCGATCTCGCCATCCGCGAGGGCGATTTTGTCAGCCTGCTCGGGCCGTCCGGCTGCGGCAAGTCGACGGCGTTGAGGCTGATCGCGGGCCTGTCGACGCCGACATCCGGTCAGCTCGACTGGGGCGGTTCGATCGACCGCGCCAATATCGGCTTCGTCTTCCAGGAACCGACGCTGCTGCCTTGGGCCGATGTCTTCGACAATGTCTGGCTGCCGCTCAGGCTGAAAGGCGTGTCGCGTGCCAAGGCGGCGCCGGTGGTGACGGAGATGCTGGAGCGGGTGCACCTGACCGGTTTCGAAAACGCCGTGCCGCGCGAGCTTTCCGGCGGCATGAAGATGCGCGTCTCGATCGCACGCGCCATGGTGACGAAGCCGCGCATTCTGTTGATGGACGAGCCGTTCGCGGCACTCGACGAGATCACCCGCTTCAAGCTCAACAACGACCTTCTGGAGCTGTGGCAGGACGAGCGCTTCACCGTCGTCTTCGTCACCCACAGCGTCTTCGAAAGCGTGTTCCTGTCAAACCGCGTCGTCGTCATGGCGGCGCGGCCGGGCCGCGTCCATGCCGAGTTGGCAATCGATGCCGCCTATCCACGCGACGAGGTGTTTCGCACCTCGCCCGACTATGCCGCGCTCTGCCGCCAGGCCTCGGACATCCTGGTCAACGCCATCAACACATCAGCCGGACCGCACCATGACGGCCATTGACCAGAATGCCGCAACGCTCGACGCGGAAGAGGCCGGCCGCGTACGCCAGGAGCGGCTGGAGCGGATCGGCCGGTGGGTCTTGCCTTTGGCGATCATGATCCTGGCGATCTGGCTGTGGGACCGCATCTGCGTGTGGAACGCGATCCCGCAATATATTCTGCCGCGCCCCGGCGTGGTGCTGTGGACGCTCTATAGCGATGCCGGGCTCCTGTTCTCCGCGCTGCTGGTCACGTTGCGCATAACCTTTCTCAGCCTGCTGCTCGCGGTCGTCGGCGGCGTCGGACTGGCGGTGCTGTTTGCGCAATCGAAATGGGTGGAGATGTCGTTCTTTCCCTTCGCCATCGTGCTGCAGGTAACGCCGATCGTGGCGGTCTTCCCGCTCATCAACATCTATGTGGACAACCAGACGGTGAAGCTTTTGCTTTGCGCCTGGATCGTCGCGTTCTTCCCGATCCTGTCCAACACCACGCTCGGCCTCAATTCGGTCGACCGCAATCTGCGCGACATGTTCAAGCTCAACGGCGCGACGCGCTGGCAGCAATTGCGCTATCTCAGACTGCCGGCGGCCATGCCGTATTTTCTAGGAGGCTTGAAGATCGCCGGCGGTCTGTCGCTGATCGGCGCCGTGGTGGCCGAGTTCGTCGCCGGCGCGCAGGGACAATCCTCAGGGCTCGCCTCGCGCATCATCGAGGCCGGCTACCGCCTCAACGCGCCAAGGCTTTTCGCGGCGCTGATCCTGATCTCGCTCACCGGCATATTGATCTTCCTGGTGCTGTCGCTCGTGTCGCATCTCATCCTGCGCCGCTGGCACGAGAGCGCGCTGAAGCATGAGCGGTAGGGGGGTTGGGTGACGTGATTGAGATGCTGGCGCGAAACACCCCCCTCTGGCCTGCCGGCCATCTCCCCCTCAAGGGGGGAGATTGGACGTCATCCGGGATTTCGCCAATTATCGACGTTGGAAGACGGGTGCTGTCGGAAAAGCTGCCAATCTCCCCCCTTGAGGGGGAGATGCCCGGCAGGGCAGAGGGGGGCGGTCCTTGATACCGACCTCTGGCTCGTACCATCTCACCAACGTCCGCCTTCACCGGTCGCTGACATCAGGTCTTGCCCCCACTTACGACACCGACGGTTTCGCGCTGGCCGACATCGCCGTCGCCGACGGTAAGCTCTCCAGCATCGCCGCGCACAAGAAATCAAAAGCGCCAGCCACCGCCATCGACCTTGCCGGCCGCATCATCCTGCCGTGCTTCGTCGACTGCCACACCCATATCGACAAGGGCCAGATCTGGCCGCGCAAACCCAATCCCGACGGCAGTTTCATGGGCGCGCTCAATGCCACCGGCGCCGACCGTGCAGCGCGCTGGAGCGCCGAGGACGTGGCGCGGCGCATGGATTTCTCTTTGCGCTCGGCCTACGCGCACGGCACCAAGGCCTTGCGCACTCATCTCGACAGCGTGCCGCCACAGGAGGAAATCTCCTGGCCGGTGTTCGAGGCGATGCGGGAGAAATGGCGCGGCCGCATCGAGCTGCAGGCGGCCTGCCTGCTCGGCATCGAAGGCGTGCGCGACAGAAAGTGGTTCGAGAGGCTGGCCAAGCGTGTGGCTGCGGCCAAGGGCGTGCTCGGCGTCGTCACCTATATGGTGCCGGATCTCGAAGAGCTTCTCGACAAGGTGTTCGCCGAGGCGAACAAGCACGGGCTCGATCTCGATTTCCACGCCGACGAGACCGACGACATCGCGGCGATCTCGCTGAAGAAGATTGCCGAGGCTGCACTCTGGAACGGTTTTGAGGGCAACATGCTGGTGGGACATTGCTGCTCGCTGGCGCGCCAGCCGGATCTCGACGTGCTCGACACGCTGGACAAGGTCGCCAAGGCCAAGCTTGCCGTGGTGTCGCTGCCGATGTGCAATCTCTATCTGCAGGACCGGCGCGCCGACCAGACCACGCCACGCTGGCGCGGCGTGACCTTGCTGCACGAGATGAAGGCGAGGGGCATTGCGGTCGCGGTCGCCTCCGACAACACCCGCGATCCTTTCTATGCCTATGGCGATCTCGACATGCTGGAGGTCTACCGCATGGCGACGCGCATCCTGCATTTCGACCATCCGGTCGGCGACTGGCCGCAGACGGTGGCGGCGACGCCGGCCAAGGTGATGCGGCTCGATGGTGTCGGGACACTGGCAGCTGGTGGCAGCGCCGATTTCATCGTCTTCAAAGGGCGGAGCTGGACGGAATTGCTGTCGCGGCCCGAATCGGATCGCATCGTCGTGCGCAACGGCCGAGCGATCGACAGGCAATTGCCCGACTATGCCGAGCTCGACGAACTGATGGTGGAATGATGGATGTTTCGGCGCTCAAACGTGATCTCGACGGGATAAAGCTCGACGACAATCCGGCCATCGTCCAGCAGAAGAGCCGCGACTTCTACTGGTACAGCCCGGTGCTGAAGCAGCAGCTCGACCACGTCACCGGCGACCTGATCGTGACGCCCAGGAACGAGGCCGAACTGATCCGCGTGCTTACCGCTTGCCACCGTCATGGCGTTCCGGTGACGCCGCGCGGCAGCGGCACCGGCAATTACGGTCAGGCGATGCCGCTATCGGGCGGCGTGGTTTTGAACCTTGCCGAGATGAACGAGATCAAGGCCATAGCGCCGGGCCGCGTCGTCACCGGGCCGGGCGCGATCCTCGCCGACATCGACAGAGCGACGCGCGCGCATTCCGGGCAGGAACTGCGGCTGTCGCCGTCGACCTACAACACCGCCTCGATCGGCGGCTTCATCGCCGGCGGCTCGGGCGGCGTTGGCTCGATCAATTTCGGCGGTCTGCGTGATTTCGGCAATGTGCTGCGCCTGCGCGTCGTCACTATGGAGGCGAAGCCGAAGGCGCTCGAACTCGCCGGCGAGGACCTGCACAAGGTCACCCACGCCTATGGCACCAACGGCATCATCACCGAGGTCGAGATGCCGCTGACTGCAGCCTATGAATGGATCGACGTGATCGTCGGCTTCGACGCTTTCATGCCGGCAGCCCGCTACGGCAACGCGCTGGCACGCCAGGACGGCATCCTGACCAAGCTGATCACGCCGATCGCCGCGCCCGTGCCGCAGCTCTATTTCAAGCGCCACCAGAAGTTCTTCCGGGACGGGCAAAGCATCTGCGTCGTCATGGTTGCCCGGCATGGGCTAGACGCGTTCCTCGCCTTCACCCGCCGCGCCGGCGGCGAAGTCATCTTCAATGCGGCGACGGCAACGGACGAAGAGAAAAAGGGCCTGCCGCCGGGCTTCGAACTGGCGTGGAACCACACCACGCTCAGGGCACTGCGGGTCGATCCCGCGATCACCTATCTGCAATCGCTCTATCCGTTTCCCAACCAGCTGGCGCTGGTGGAGAAGATGGACGCGATGTTTCCGAACGAGGTCTTTTCGCATCTCGAATTCGTGCGCCTCGACGGCAACATCACCTGCTTCGGCCTGCCGCTGGTGAAATTCACCACCGAGGCGCGGCTCAACGAAATCATCCGGCTGCATGAGGAGAACGGCTGCCCGATCTTCAACCCGCACCGCTACACGCTGGAAGAGGGCGGCATGAAGCAGACGGATGAAATCCAGCTCGCCTTCAAGCGCGAGACCGATCCGCAAGGCCTGCTCAATCCCGGCAAGATGATCGCCTGGGAAAATCCGGATTACGACTATCGCTCGGGCCGGACTTTTTTGTTCAAGGGTTTGCAGAAAGCAGAATGAGCAGAGGTTTGAGCTTGAGCACCCCCCTCTGTCCTGCCGGCACAGGCCCTACGCTGCCGCTTCGGGCGTTCGTCGTTTGGAAAGCCAAGCAATTGGCTTCCCATCGGCTTCGCCGACCACTTCTCACCCCCCGCAAGGGGGGAGATTGGCAGCCTGAACGCCGCGGCCAATCTGACACGCTGACAATTAGTGAAAGCGATGCGGCAGTCCGATCTCCCCCCTTGCGGGGGAGATGCCCGGCAGGGCAGAGGGGGGTGCCTCGCGCCCACCTCGCAAGCATTTCCCCATGAAAGTCCTCGTCCTCTACGCACACCCGGTGGAGACCAGCTTCAATGCAGGCCTGCACCGCACGATCGTCGAGCGGCTGACGGCCGCCGGCCATGAGGTCGACGATTGCGATCTCTATGCAGAGGATTTCGACCCCAGGCTGACGCGCGGGGAGAGGCTGGATTATCATAACCAACGCAGCCCTGCGGACCCGGCCGCGCCCTATGTCGAGCGGCTGCTCAAGGCCGAGGCGCTGGTGCTGTCATATCCCGTCTGGAACTACGGCTTCCCGGCCATCCTGAAAGGCTTTTTCGACCGCGTGTTTCTGCCCGGCGTGTCGTTCAAATTGGTCGACGGCAAGGCGCAGCCTTCGCTCCACAACATCCGCAAGCTGACCGCCGTCACCACCTATGGCGGCAGCCGCTTCCGCGCCATGCTGATGGGCGATCCGCCACGCAGATTGGTCAAGCGGATGCTGCGCGCGACGATCAGGCCCGGCGCCTCGGTGTCCTACCTCGCTCATTATTCGATGAACCTGTCGACCGACGAGACGCGGGCAGCCTTCATGGCCAAGGTCGCGGCCGGGATGGATGAATTCTGATGCGCGTGCTGGTGGTCTATTGCCATCCGGTGCCCGAAAGCTTTTGCGCCGCCATCAGAGATGCCGCAGTCGATGTGCTGAAGGCACGCGGCTGGGAGGTGCGGCTGCTCGACCTCTATGCGGAGAAATTCGATCCGGTGATGGGCTGCGAAGAGCGACGCGCCTACAATGAGCGGGCGCCGGAGGATCCGGCCCTAAAACCGCATTTCGAGCATCTCGCCTGGGCTGAGGCGATCCTGTTCATCTATCCGACCTGGTGGTACGGGCTGCCGGCCATGCTGAAGGGCTGGCTCGACCGGGTCTGGGCGACCGATGTCGCCTTCAAGCTGGGCAAGGGGCGCATCACGTCGCTGATGACACATGTCACCAGGGTCGGCGTCATTACCACCTGCGGCGCGCCGACCTGGTGGAGCGTCGTCGTCGGCCAGCCCGGCCGCAAGACCTTGCTGCGCGGTATGCGCGCGCTGTGCGCCCGCCGCTGCCGGACGTTTTTCCTGGCGCACTACCTGATGGACGCCTCGACGCCAAGGACGAGGGCGGCGTTTCTGGTGAAAGTGCGGGCGAAGCTGGAGCGGTTTTGAGCTTCTTCACCCTCGCCCTTGTGGGGAGGGTCGCGCAGCAAATGCCGCAAGGCGGCATTTGCGAAGCGGGGTGGGGGGTCTCGTAGGGCGCACCCCCACCCCGGCTCGCAATCGCCGCTTCGCTCCGACTGCGAGCCGACCCTCCCGACAAGGGGGAGGGTAAAAAGGTGCTACATCCTCGTCCGTTCCGCCTTGGGATCGTACATCGGCTTCAGCGATGCTTCCGCCGCAAAACGCTCGCCGGCGATCTCGATCTCGTAGGACGAGGCCAGCACATCCGCCTCGCTCTCGCCCTGGCAGGGCACATAGCCCAGTCCGATCGCGCCGCCGAGATGGTGGCCGTAATTCCCCGATGTGATCGGGCCGACGATCTTGCCGTCGCGCAGGATCGCCTCGTTGTGGAAGAGCAGGGGTTCAGGGTCTTTCAAACGGAACTGCACCAGCCGGCGCGACAGGCCGGCTTCTTTTCTCTTCAGCACCGCATCGCGGCCGATGAACTCGCCCTTGGCGGTTTTGACCGCAAAGCCGAGGCCGGCCTCCAGCACATTGTCCTCGTCGGTGATGTCGTGGCCGAAATGCCGAAACGCCTTTTCGAGGCGACAGGAATCCAGCGTGTGCAGGCCGCAAAGTTTCAGGCCGACATCGCCGCCGGCCTCGTCGATCGCCTCGAAGACATGAGCCGCCTGGTCGGTCGAGACATAAAGTTCCCAGCCGAGTTCGCCGACATAGGTGACGCGGTGGGCACGGGCGAGGCCCATGCCGATCTCGATCTCCTGGAAGGTGCCGAATGGATTGTTGTCGTTGGAGAAATCGTTGGGGCTGACTTTCTGGATCAGCTTTCGCGCATCCGGACCCATCAGGCAGAGCACGGCCTCAGCTGCCGTGACATCGGTGATGACTACGAATTCATCCCCGACATGCCGGCGCAGCCAGGCGAGGTCGCGTTGCAGCGTCGCGCCCGGCACGACGAGGAAGTAGGCGGTCTCAGATAGCCGCGACACCGTGAGGTCGCTTTCGATACCGCCGCGCTGGTTGAGCATCTGGGTGTAGACGATCTTGCCCGGCGCCACGTCCATATCGTTGGCGCACAGCCTTTGCAGGAAGGCACAGGCGTCGCGGCCTTCGACACGGATCTTGCCGAACGAGGTCATGTCGAACAGGCCGACCTTGTTGCGGACCGCCAGGTGCTCCTCGCGCTGGTTGTCGAACCAGTTCTGCCGCTTCCAGGAATAGCGGTATTCGCGCTCCTGCCCCTCTCGCGCAAACCAGTTGGCGCGCTCCCAGCCGGCGACTTCGCCGAACACGGCGCCGCGCGCCTTCAGGTGTTCGTGCAGGGGCGAGCGCCTGACATTTCTGGACGTTGCCATCTGCCGGTAGGGGAAGTGATCCGCATAGAGCAGGCCGAGTGTTTCGGAGACACGCTCCTTGAGATACCTACGGTTCTTCTGGAATGGCTGGGCGCGGCGGATGTCGACTTCCCAGAGGTCGAAGGGCGCTTCGCCGTCATTGATCCACTGCGCCAGCGCCATGCCGGCGCCGCCGGACGAGACGATGCCGATGGAATTGTAGCCGGTCGCCATCCAGTAGCCCGACAGCTCCGGCGCTTCGCCGAGATAGTAGCGGTCGTCGGGGGTAAAGCTTTCGGGGCCGTTGAAGAAGGTGTGAATGCCGGCGGTTGCCAGCATCGGCATGCGGTTGACGCCCATTTCGAGGATCGGCTCGAAATGCTCCATGTCCTCCGGCAACTGGTCGAAGCAGAAATCCTCGCTTATGCCGTCCATGCCCCAGGGCTTGGCCACAGGCTCGAAAGCGCCGAGCATCATCTTGCCGGCATCTTCCTTGTAGTAGGCGCATTCATCGGGAACGCGCAGCACCGGTAGACGACCGAGCCCGGGGATCGGCTCGGTGACGAGATAAAAATGTTCGCAGGCATGCAGCGGGATGGTGACGCCGTTCTGGGCGCCGAGCTCGCGCGCCCACATGCCGGCGCAGTTGACGACGATGTCGGCCTTGATCGTTCCCTGATCCTCGCCTTGCGCCCACGACACGCCGGTGACGCGACCGGCCTTGGTGTGGACCTTGGTGACCTTCACATTCTCGACGACTGTGGCGCCGCGCTGGCGGGCGCCCTTGGCCAGCGCCATGGCGATGTTGGCGGGATCGCACTGGCCGTCGAGTGGCAGATGCACGGCGCCGACCACATCGGACACGTTGATATGCGGGTACATCTCCTTGACTTCACCAGGCGAAATCTCGCGCACATCGACATCGAAGGCGCGGGCGAGCGAGGCCTGCCGGTAAATCTCGTGCTTGCGCTCCTCGGTCAGCGCCACGGTGATCGAGCCGACCTGACGCATGCCGGTGCCGACTTCGGTTTCGGCCTCCAGTTTGACGTAGAGGTCGGCCGAATATTTCGCCAGCCGCGTCATGTTCTGCGAGCCGCGCAGCTGGCCGATCAGGCCGGCGGCGTGCCAGGTCGTCCCCGAGGTCAGCTGCTTGCGTTCCAGCAGCACGATGTCGGTCCAGCCGAGCTTGGCCAGGTGGTAGGCGACCGAACAGCCGGAGACACCGCCGCCGATAATAACCGCGCGGGCCTTGGTGGGAATGCTTCTGGTCATGCGGCCTCGCGGCGATAGCCGGATGCGAAGCGGCGCAGGCGTTTTGCGGCTTCCTGAAGCACCGGTTCCGGTTGGCAAAGGCTGATGCGGATGTGGCCGGCAGCGGCCTTGCCGAAGCTGGAACCCGGCATGACGCCGACACTCTCCTGGTCGAGAAAGGCCCAGGCGAATTTCTCGTCGTCGGGCTCGACGGCGGTGATGTCGAGCATGACATACATGCCGCCCTCCGAGCCGTGCACGCTGATATTGTTCATGCCGCGCACGGCGTCGAGCAGGACGGTGCGGCGCGCCGCATAGCGCTCGGCGATTTCCTTGACGCCATAGCGGTTCTCCAGCGCCTCGGCGCAGGCGATCGAGATGAAGGCCGGCAGGCCGTAGGTCGTCACCAGATTGAGATTGGTCAACAGCGTAATCATCTGCGTCGGGCCGGTCAGCCAGCCCATGCGCCAGCCGGTCATGCCGTGGCTCTTGGACATCGAATTGATGACCAGCGTGCGCTCGGCCATGCCGGGCAGGCCGCGCGGCGAGATGTGCTCGCCGCCGCCGAGCGTCCAGTAGACCTCGTCCGACAGCAGCCAGAGATCGTGCTCGCGGCAGATCTCGGCCAGCTCTTCCAGACGCTCACGCGAATAGACGGCGCCGGTCGGGTTGTTCGGCGTGTTGATCAAAATGGCGCGCGTGTTGGGCTTGAGCGCCGCGCGGATCATCTCGGCGTGCGGCTGGAAACCGTCTTCGGCCGGTGTCTCGACGACGGTGAAGCTGGCGCCGGCGGCGCTGAACGTGTTGGGATAAGTCGCGTAGTAGGGCGCCACCACGATAGCGTGGTCGCCCTGGTCGAGAACGGCCTGCACGGCCGCGTAAAGGGCAGCCTGGCCGCCCGGCGTGGCGATGACTTGGTCAGGTGCCGTCTCGACCCCGGTGCAAGCGGTCGAGGCCGCCGCCATCGCCCTGCGAAGGCGCGGAACGCCGGACAGCGGGGTGTAGTGATGGTTGCTGCCGCGAACCGCCGTCACGCAGGCTTCGATCGTCTGGCTCGGCGTATCGAAATCATGGTCGCCGACCGACAGCATGATGATGTCCTGGCCGGCCTCCTTGCGGGCCCAGGCCTCGGTGTGGACCTCCCAGCCATCCTTGCCCGAAGGCACGATGCCGGAAATGCGCGATGACGGTCTTGGCATCAGGATACTCCCGAGATTTCGTAGCCGGCCTGTTCCAGCTGGTCGCGCAACGCGGCGATGTGGGCAGGGCCGACTTCGCAGCAGCCGCCGACGATGGTGGCGCCAGCGGCGACCCAGCCTAGCGCCTGGTCGGCATAGGCATCCGGATCAAGGTCGTGGCGTGCGTGCAGCACTTCCACCGTTCCGCCATGCTTGAGCGCTTCGACAGAGGTGAAGCCATTGGCATAGGCGCCGACCGGGCCGCCGAGAGCAATCAATTCGGGCAGTGCCGCGGCGATAGCTTCTGGCCGGCAGCAATTCACCAGGCGCGCTGCAACCGTCAGGCCGTCGAGGGCGTCCGCCGCTGCCGCTATTGTTTCGCCGCTGCGCAGCCGCGGCGCGCCGTGATCGGCGAGAGTCCAAGACACCCAGACAGGTTTGCCGCTTTCCGACGCAGCGGTAACGGCCGCACGGCCTTCCTCGGCCGAGGCCATGGTCTCGCACAGGAACAGGTCGACGCCATCGGCCTGCTCGGCGACGATGCGGCGATAGATGTCCAGCGTCTCCTCGAACGATATGGTCAGCGCCGGCGCATAGCTGCCGAACAGCGGTGACAGGCAGCCGGCGATCGCTGCATCGCCTGCCTCGTCGCGTGCCTGTCTTGCCAATTCGATGCCGCGCTTCTGCAAGGGCTTGAAGAGGTCTTCTGCTCCTTCCCGCGCGAGCCGCTCCGGCGTTGCCGAATAGGTGTTGATGGTGATGACGCGAGCGCCGGCCCGGATGAATTCGGCATGCAGGTCACGCACCAGATCCGGCTCGTCGATCAGCACCCTGGCCGACCAGAGCGGCGTCGGCTCGGAGCTGCTGCGGAGGACCAGTTCCTGGCCCATGCCGCCATCGGTGAGAATGACTTTCTTCATGCTCTCAGTCTTTCGTTTTTCGGATCCCACAGCGGCTCGTCTTTCTGCACGACCGCCCTGAAACGATCGCCAAAAATTTCAATCTCGATCGCGGTATCGGGTTCAGCCAGGTCGGCGCGCAGCATGCCGAGCGCGATCGATTTGTCGATGCGATGCCCCCAGCCGCCGGACGTCGTCTCGCCGACGATCTTGCCTTCATGCCAGAGCGTCGACACGGACGGCGCGTCGCAATCGCCTGGGTTTTCGACCACCAGCGTGACGAAGCGCTTCTTCACGCCTTGCTGCTTTTCGTTCTGCAGGGCTGCCTTGCCGCGGAAGTCGGGCTTGTCCCATTTGACGAAGCGCTCGAGCCCGCCCTGCAGGAACGTATAGTCGGTCGACAGGTCGCCCTTCCAGGTCCGGTAGCCCTTTTCGAGGCGCAGCGAATCCAGCGCGTACATGCCGAACGGTTTCAGACCGTGTTTTTGTCCCGCCGTCCAGACGGCGTCGAAGATGGCGGCGGTGTCTCCCACCTTGGTGTGGATTTCCCAGCCGAGTTCGCCGGCGAAGGATACCCGCACCAGCTTCGCCCAGCGGCCGGCGATGGTGGTTTCCTGATGCGTCAGCCAGGGCAGCGAGAGATCCGCGCCACAGACATCGGCCAGGATCCTGCGCGAATTGGGGCCGGCGAGGATTTGCGTCGAATAGTCTTCGGTCCTGTCGGTGAGGGTGAAGGCTGCGTCCTTCGGCAGGCGCGACTTCAGCCATTCGAAATCGTGCCACTGCGCTACCGCCGCGGTGATCAGAGTCATCTGCTCTTCGCCATGGCGCACCACCGACATCTCGGTGACGATGCGGCCTTTGTCGTCGGCGAAATAGGCGAGGCCGATTCGGCCGGGCTTGGGCACCAGGCCGGTGACCTGCAGCGCCAGCCATTCGGCTGCGCCAGGACCTTCGAGGTTGAAGCGCGAGAAGCCGGGCAGGTCCAGAATGCCGGCGGCGTCGCGCACCGCCAGGCATTCTTCGCGCACGCGGTGCTGCCACGGCCCGTCGCGGCGGAAGGTGAGTGTTGCTTCTTCCGACGTGTCGTCACCGGGTTGCGCATACCAGGTGGCACGCTCCCAGCCATTATAGGCGTCGAACTGGGCGCCGAGCGCCTTGATGCGATCGTGGATCGGCGACAGCTTGCGGTCGCGCCCGGCCGGCCAGGCATGCCGCGGAAACTGGATGGCGTATTCGTTGCCGTAGATCTCCATGCCCTTGGCGACGCTATAGTCGGGGGCGGCCGCAAAGCTGGTGAAGCGGCGCGGATCGCAGGACCACATGTCCCATTCGGTCTGGCCCTCGGTGATCCACTCGGCCAGCACCTTGCCGGCGCCGCCGCCCTGGGCGATGCCGAAGGTGAAGACACAGGCCTCGAACGCGTTGGGAACGCCGGGCATCGGACCGATCAGCGGATTGCCGTCCGGCGCGTAAGGGATCGGCCCGTTGATCACCTTGGACAGGCCGGCAGTGCCCAGGATCGGCACGCGGGCTACGGCATCGGCAAGGTAGTGCTCGAGACGGTCGAGATCGTCAGGGAAGAGCTGGAAGGAAAAGTCCTCCGGCATCGGGTCGTTGTGGGTTGCCCAATGCGCGCGGCAATTGCGCTCATAGGGACCGAGATTCATGCCGTTCTTTTCCTGGCGCAGATAGTAGGAGGTGTCGACGTCGCGCAGCAGCGGCAGCTTCTTGCCCTGCTCCTTCGACCACGCCACCAGTTCGGGTATCTCCTCGAACAAGATGTACTGATGGCTCATCACCATCATCGGGACGTCGCGGCCGAACATTTTGCCGACTTCGGCGGCACGGTAGCCGGCGGCATTGACGACGATCTCGCAACGGATCTCGCCTTGCGGCGTCTCGACAACCCATTCGTCGTTGTCGCGACGCACACCTGACACCGGACAGAAGCGGACGATCTTGGCGCCCATGTCGCGCGCACCCTTGGCCAGTGCCTGCGTCAGCTGCGCGGGGTCGATGTCGCCGTCGTTTGGATCGTAGAGCGCACCTTTGAGGTCATGCGTCTCGATGAAGGGATAGCGGCGCTTGATCTCGTCGGGGCCGACAATGTCGATGTCCATGCCCTGGTAGCGGCCCATGCCCTTGGCGCGCTGGAACTCCTGCATGCGCTCCTTGGTGTGGGCGAGCCGCAGCGAGCCGGTAACGTGGTAGTTCATGGGATAGTCGACGGCATCAGCCAAGCCGCGATAGAGCTCGGTCGAATAGCGCTGCATGTTCATCAGCGACCAGGACGACGAGAAGGTCGGCACATTGCCGGCGGCATGCCAGGTCGAGCCCGATGTCAGCTCGTTCTTTTCAAGCAGCACGCAATCGGTCCAGCCCGCCTTGCAAAGGTGGTAGAGCGAGGAGGTGCCGACGACACCGCCTCCGATGATCACCACGCGTGCCGTGGTCGGCAAACCGGCCATATTCTTCTCCCAAACCTGAAGCGCGCTGCGCTTCTATCTTTTTGCTTGATGCATGTCGTTTCCCAAACCGCTGCACACTTTGGGCGACATGCATTCAATAAACAGGCGGCGAAACCACCCAGATGACCACGGCCGGCTCGCTGCCGGGATTGCGCCAGCGGTACGGCTTGCGCTCGAAGCGGAAAGAATCGCCTTCGCCGAGCCGGTGCCAGACGCCGGCTATCTCGATCTCGAAAATGCCAGAGGCGATGTAGCCGGCTTCCTCGGTCGGCCGCAGCTGCTCGCTCTTCATCTCGGCGCCCGGCGCGAAGATCGAACGCACCATCTCGAAACTACCGCCGAGATCGGGCGACAGAAGCTCCTCCACTAGGCCGGATTCGCTTGTGCCAAGCGTGCGCCGGCTGCCGGCGCGCACGATGACGCCGCGCTCCTTCTCGATAGGCACGTCGTGGCTGAAGAACAGGCTGAGCGGCACGCCGAATAAATCGGCGAAGGCCCTGAGGTCGCCGAGCGAAGGAATCGACAGGCCGCGCTCGACCTGGCTGACCCAGCCGACAGAGCGGCCAAGCTTCAGCGCGATCTCAGCCAGCGTCAGCCCACGCGCCTTGCGCAGCGCACGGATGTCGCTCGCCAGCAGGCGCTCGTCAGGTCCCTGCAATGTTTTGGGGATAGCTGGGGGCAAAACGCTCACTTGATGAAAATCTGGAAATGAATTTCATGAGAGCTCATGTCGGTGAAAAAATCAAGCGAATTTTCATAGACACACAAGATTTGCTTGCGCCATTTTGGAGGTTCATGCAAAGGCTCTGCACGAGCGGCGGGTGTGGGAATGCGGGTCGGCGACCAAGGATTGAAATCTGCGCAAGGTCTTTTCCGATAGCCGGTTCGGCTTTCGAAGTGTGCGCAAAGGGACGGCCCATGCTGGAAAAAAATGGCCTGGCAGCGCATAACGCGGCTGTTGTCGACGAGGCGATCATCTCGCGCCGTTCAGTGCGCGCCTTCCTGCCCGACATGGTCGATGACGAGACGATCCGAGCCATTCTTGGCGTCGCCGCGCGCGCGCCTTCGGGCACCAATATGCAGCCCTGGCGGGTCTATGTCGTCAAGGGCGAGGTCAAGCAGCAGATCACCGATGCCATCCTGAATTCCGGTATCCGCGCCGAAAAGGCCGATTGGGACGAGTATCGCTATTACCCCACCCAGTTCTTCGAGCCGTATCTCACCCGCCGCCGCGCCAACGGTTTCGGGCTCTATGGGGCACTCGGCATCGGCCGCCGCGAGGTCGACAAGATGCGCGCCCAGCACGACCGCAACTTCGTCTTCTTCGACGCGCCGGTCGGCATGATCTTCACCATCGACCGGCGGCTGAACCAAGGCTCGTGGATCGACTACGGAATGTTCCTGCAGAACATCATGGTGGCGGCGCGAGGCAGGGGCCTGCACACCTGCCCGCAGGCCGCCTTCGCGCCCTATCACCGGCAGATCCGGCAGGTGCTCAACATCCCCGACGAGGAGATCGTCGTCTGCGGCATGGCGCTAGGCCTCGAGGACACCTCCAAGCCCGAAAACAACTTCCGCACCGACCGCGTGCCGCTGGAAGAGTGGGTGACGTTCAGCGAATAGGGCTCGGCTAACGGCGCCTTATTCCACGTTCATCTGCGCGCCATGGCCGCTGACATGGGCGCCATCCTGCGGTGTCAGTCTGAGATAGGCGATCAGCGCGCACAACGTGATGACGCCCTCGACCACGAACAGGATGCGGAAATCGTTGGTCACCGCCGGCCTGCCGCCAGCCAGGAACGACAACAGCGCCGCCGCCAGGCCGACGCTGATCGCCACCCCCAACTGCCACAGTATGTAGTAGAGCGCGCTGAAGCGGGCGAGCTGGTCGGGCGCGATGTCGGAATAGGCGAGATTGCCGGTCGAAGCCCACTGCGCCGAGCGCAGAACGCCGAAGGCAAAGATATAGACGAGCACGATCCAGACCGGCGTTGTCGCGTCAATCAAGGCGAAGCCCGCTACCATGGCAGCAACGATCGGCGTGTTGACGACCAGCACGCGGCGAAAGCCGAAACGGTTGAGCAGGCGCGGCATGAAGACACGCATGATCAGCGAGCCGATTGCGGCGACGAAAGTCAGCGATCCCGCCTGCACCGCGCTCATGTCGAAGCCGAGCTGGAACATCAGCGGCAAAAGGAAAACGACCGAGCTCAGGCCGATCGTGTCCAGCCCACCACCGGTGAGGAATGAGATGCGAAAGGTGCGGATGTGCAGGAGTTTCAGGTCAAGCAAGGGGTTGCGGGCGCGCAGGCAGTAGAAGGAGGCAAGCGTCAGGATGACGATCGCCAGCGCCAGCTCGGCCGCGATCATGCTGCCGGCAGCGTCTTTGGCCGCAAGCGAATCCATGCCGAAGACCAGCAGGACCATGCCGCCGCCGACCAGCAGGAAGCCCGGAAAATCGAACTGCGTGCGCACCGGTTTGGTAACCGTCGGAAACAGCGAGGCGGCAAGAACGGCCGCCGCCAGCGCGAACGGCACGTTGATGAAGAAGATCCAGCGCCATGAAATGTAAGTCGTCAGCGCGCCGCCGACGAGCGGGCCGACCAGCGGTCCGGACTGGCCGGCCAGTGAGATATACATGTTGATTTTCAGCGTGCGGCTGCGCGGGAAGGTCGACAGGATGACGACCTGGCCGAGCGTCCCCATCAAGGCGCCGCCGAAGCCTTGCAGCGCGCGGGCGCCGACCAGCGTCCAGATGTCGTTGGACAATCCGCACAGCGCCGATGACGCGGCGAACACCAGCAAGGCGAAGCAGTAAACGTTGCGCAGGCCGAAGCGGTCGGCGGCCCAGCCGCCGAGCGGCATCGAGATGATCAGGCTGGCGACATAGACGGTGATCAACAGACCGAGCTGGCTCGGCGGCCGGCCGAGGCTGTCGCTGATGCCGGGCAGGGCGGTGACCACGACATTCTGGTCGAGGCTGGTCATGAACACGCCGCAGGCAACCGTCAGCGGCAGCAGGAGCAAGGCTCTGGCCGACACATCGGCGCGATCCGTGGCGCCGGCGGATAGTTCTGCGGTCATGGGGATGTTCGAACCAATCGACGATGCCGACTATGAGACGGGATCTTTTTAATCCCCTGGGCCGGTTGGGCCACGTTCCCCACCATGGGCTTCCATTGGAGCATTCTCTAGCGGCAGAACCGGCTGGCCTTGAGGCCAGAACGGCTGTCGGCCCTACTGAACCTCGTAGCCGACCTCCTCGCTGGCATGGCAGAGCGCCTTCCAGAACGAGCGGGCGAAGGAGCGGAAGACATAGATGTCGAACTGGTCGGCGCCGGTGCGCTGGATCTGCGCAAAGACGTCGTGATGGGTAGTCGAACGGCCGGAGCCCATAGGGAAGGCGGGCAGCGCAAAGTCGATGGCGAAGAATTTCGCCAGCACCCATTCGGCCTTAGGGCCGGCGATGCGGATAGCGGTGCGGCCATGCGACAGGTCGGTGATCGTGCCGATTGCCGGGGTTACGTCCCCGGCAAAACGCGCCGCCAGGCCCTCGGCATCGTCGACGACCGTGAATTTTCCAGGCGCGAAACCGAACACGGCCTTGCCGAACTTGGCAAGACCGCCGCCGGCACCGTCGGGCAAAGCGAGCCCGGTGACCTTGCCGATCGCCTCGATCAGCTGCTTTTCCGCGCCCGGCCATGCGGCCAGTTGCAGGATCGAGCCTGGCCTGATTTCGGTCAGGATGACATCGACGCCATGCTCGAAAATGCCGTGCGAACCCCGATGGAACACGGGCTCAAGCGGCGAGAGGCGCTCGGGTGATTGGCGTTCGGTTGATTGGCGCTCAGCCATGCATGCGGCTCCCGTCCGGGTCGTAGAAATGGTTGGAGACGATTTCGACCGGCCCGAACCGCTTGCGCAGCGGATCGGAGACAAACGCGCGGGTGCCATGGCGCGCCTTGCCGCCTTCGACCAGGGCCAGCGCGATGTGCTTGCCCAGCGCCGGCGAATAGCAGCAGGCGGTGATGTGGCCGATGGAATCGTGCGGATTGGCTTCGTCCAGCTCCTCGACGATGTGGGCGCCGCCATTGAACGGCCGGTTGTCGAGCGAGACCAGGCCGACCAGCTGCAGCCGCTCGGGCGCGATCAGGCCTTCGCGGTCCATCATCGCCGAGCCGATGAACGGCTTCTTCTTCGACAGCATCCAGTCGAGATGCAGGTCCCGCGCCGTGGTGCGCCCGTCGATCTCCGCGCCGGTGACATGGCCCTTTTCGATGCGCATCGTGCCCAACGCCTCCAGCCCGTAGGTGACTAGGCCGAACGGCTTGCCGGCTTCGACAAGGGCTTGCCAGACATGGGTGCCGTAGCCGGCGCCGCAATAGACCTCGAAGGCCATTTCTCCGGAGAAGGACAGCCGGCAAATCATCACCGGCACGCCTGATATCTCGCCGCGCACGATGCCCATGAAGGGCAGGGCTGTGTTGTCGACCGCAGTGCCGGTGACACAGGCGGCGAGGATGGCCCGCGCCTTCGGCCCGCCGATGGCCGCGCCAGCCCATTCGTCGGTTACCGAGGTGACATGCACTTTGAGTTCCGGCCAGATGACGTCGAGGAAATATTCCAGATGCTGCATCACCTTGCCGGCATTGGCCGTGGTGGTCGTCATCAGGAAGTCCTGTTCGCCGACCCGCCATGTGGTGCCGTCGTCGAAGGCCAGGCCATCCTCGCGCAGCATCAGGCCGTAGCGGGCCTTGCCGACGGGGAGGGTGGAAAACATGTTGGTGTAGACGCGGTCGAGGAATTCGCCGGCATCCGGCCCCTGAACGGCGATCTTGCCCAGCGTCGAAACGTCGACGATGCCGGCACTTTCGCGCGTCGCCCTGGCTTCACGGACATAGGCCTGTTCGACCGTCTCGCCGGCAAGGCCGTAGATCATTGGTCGATACCAGAGGCCAGCGGAATACATCGTTGCGCCATTGGCGAGGTGCCAGTCATGCATGGGCGTCAGGCGCTCGGGTTTCAGATCGCCGAAGCGTTCGGCGGCAAGCGAGCCGATCGACACCGCGGAATAGGGCGGGCGGAAGCGCGTCGTTCCGACTTCGGAGATCGGTTTGCCCAACGCCTCGGCCATGATGGCGAGGCCCGGAACGTTGGAGTTCTTGCCCTGGTCGGTCGCCATGCCGAGCGTGGTGTAGCGCTTCAGATGCTCGACGGAGACAAAACCTTCGCGATGCGCCAGCCGCACGTCTTCGGCAGTCACGTCATGCTGGAAGTCGACGAAGCTTTTTCCCTTGGCTTTGATCTCGAACACCGGCGCCGGATCGGGGTTTCCCGGGGCTGCTTCGACATCCGGCAAGGCTGCCGGCGCAGCCGCTCCGCCCGCGGCGGACAGGCCGGCTGCACGGCCCTCGGCAAGGGCTTCGAGCGTGGAAAAGCTGCCGTTGAAGGCGCCCGCACCAATCCATTGCTGATTTGGCCAGCGCTGTTGCGTCGGTTTTGGCGGCAGGAAGGCCTGGCGGGCAGGGTTCCATTCGGCTCTGGCACCGGCCTGGCTGGCGAGATGGATGGTCGGCGACCAGCCGCCCGACATCAGCAGGCAATTGGCATGGATGCTGCGGGCATCACCGCTGAGCGTGCCCGAGTTCATGTCGAAGCGCTGCACCTTGAGGCCGGAGAGCGCCTTGCCGCCCTCGGTGGCGACCACGGCATGGCCGGAGAGGATTTCGGCTTCGGCCTCGGTGGCGAGGCTGCGCATCTCGGCCGAAAGCTCGGGGCGCACGTCGATGATGGCGACAATAGCCGCGCCCGCCTTCCTCAGCGCCAGCGCCGAGCGATAGGCGCTGTCATTGTTGGTGAACAGCGCGACCCTGTCGCCGGGCAGCACGCCATAATCACTAACATAGCGCTCGGCGGCATGCGCCAGCATGACGCCCGGCCGGTCATTGCCGGGGAACACAAGCGGCCGCTCGAAAGAGCCGGTGGCCAGCACCACCGTTTTGGCGCGGATCGCCCAGTAGCGATGGCGAGGCTCGCCCTTGCCGGGCGTCTCCTTATGGTCGGTGACGCGCTCGAGTGCCGCCAGCGTGTTGCCGTCGTAATAGCCCCACACCGTGGTGCGCGGCAGCAGGCGGACCGTGTCATGGCCTTCGAGTTGGCTGACGGTGCGCGCCGCCCAGTCNCCACACCGTGGTGCGCGGCAGCAGGCGGACCGTGTCATGGCCTTCGAGTTGGCTGACGGTGCGCGCCGCCCAGTCGGCGGCCGGCGCGCCGTCGATGGCCTCGCCGGACCAGTTGGCCGAGCCGCCGAAACGCGGCTCGAGTTCGGCCAGGATGACCCGCGCGCCCTGGTCGGCAGCGGCCTTGGCGGCCGACAGGCCGGCCGGGCCGGAGCCGACCACCAGCACGTCGCAAAACGCGTTCATGCGCTCGTAGCGCGAGGTGTCGGCGGCAATACCGGCGCGGCCCAGGCCGGCGGCGCGGCGGATGAAATGCTCGCAGAACATCCAGAAGTGGGTGCCTTTCAAGGGGCCGAAGACAGGGCCCATGAAGGTCTTGTAGTAGAAGCCGGCGGCCAGGATCTTGCCGCCGAGCTGGTTGACGGCGTTGATGTCCCAGGCGAGCGAGGGAAAGCGGTTCTGGCTGACGGCCATCAGCCCGTCATAGATCTCGACCATGGTTGCGGCGATGTTGGGCTCGCGCACTTCGCCGCGCAGCACCGTGACCAGCGCGTTCGGCTCCTCGACGCCGGCCGAGAGCAGGCCGCGCGGGCGGTGGTATTTGAACGAGCGGCCGAAAAGCGTCACGCCGTTGGCAAGCAGTGCCGAGGCCAGCGTGTCGCCGGCATGGCCGGTGTAGAGCGTGCCGTCGAAGGTGAAGCGGATGGTGCGCATGCGGTCGACGCGGCCGCCGGTCTCGGTGCGGCGCGGGCTCACGACTTCCCTCCGGCCTTGTGCCGGGCGGCGGCATTATGGTCGCCGCGCGCAAAACCGGTGCCGGAAATCTCATGCGTGACCGTGTTGCGCACCATCCTCAGATGGGTGCGGCAGCCGCCGGAATGCTGCCAGATCTCATTGTGGTCGCCGGCCGGGTTCAGGCGGTCGTAGACATAGGCGTTCCAGGCGTCGAGGTCCTGCGAGTTGGGCTGCGGGCGCTCGCGGTTGCCATCGCCCTGATAGGTGAACTCGATGACGTCGCGCGGGCCGCAATAGGGACAAGTGATAAGCATTTGTTTGAACCCTAATGCAGCCGGGGCGTTGCGCCCTGGCCCTTGTCGTCGATCACCAGGCCGCGATAAAAACGGTCGAGCGTGAACGGCGCGTTGAGCGCGTGCGGCTCGTTCTTGGCGATGGTGTATGCAAAGCACCAGCCCGAGGCCGGCGTCGCCTTGAAGCCGCCATAGCACCAGCCGCAATTGAGATACATGCCCGGCAGCGGGCCGGTGGTGATGATCGGCGAACCGTCCATCGACATGTCGCAGACGCCGCCCCAGGAGCGCAGCATGCGTACACGCGCAAGGCCGGGAAACAGCGCCAGCATCTCGCTCATCACCTCGTCGACGATGGGCAGATTACCGCGCTGGGCGTAGCTGTTGTAGCCGTCGATATCGCCGCCATAGACAAGGCCGCCCTTGTCGGACTGCGACATATAGAAATGGCCCATGCCGAAGGTCAGGACCGTGTTGCAGAACGGTTTCAGCGACTCTGTCACGAAGGCCTGCAGCACATGGCTCTCGATCGGCATCCTGTCGATGCCGGCAAGCTGCATCACCCGTCCGGTGCTGCCGGCAACGGCCACGGCAACTTTCTTGCCGCGGATCTCTCCGCGCGTCGTCTGCACGCCGGTGATGCGGTCGCCGTCGCGCAGGAAGCCGGTGACCTCGCAATTCTCGACGATGTCGACGCCGCGTCGGTCGGCGCCGCGGGCATAGCCCCAGGCAACCGCATCGTGACGGGCGGTGCCGGCGCGCGGCTGCATCAGGCCGCCGACGATGGGAAAGCGCGCGGAGGCCGACATGTCCAGCGCCGGGACCAGGCGCGCGATCTCGGCGGTGCTCATCAGCTCGGCATCGACGCCGAGATGGCGCATGGCGTTGCCGCGCCTGGCCAAGTCGTCGAACTGGGCCGGCGTGTGAGCCAGGTTCAGGCAGCCGCGCTGCGAGAACATGACGTTGTAGTTGAGGTCGTGCGACAGGTTCTCCCACATCTTCATCGAATGTTCGTAGAAGCGGGTGTTGGACGGCAAAAGGTAGTTGGAGCGCACCGCCGTGGTGTTGCGGCCGACATTGCCGGAACCCAGCCAGCCCTTTTCCAGCACCGCGACATTGTTGATGCCGTGCTCCTTGGCCAGATAATAGGCCGTCGACAGGCCATGACCGCCGCCACCGATGATGATGACATCATAGGAGGCCTTGGGCTCGGGCTTGCGCCAGGCCGGCTTCCAGTCCTTGTTTCCCTTGAGCGCGTTCGCGAGAAGCGAAAGGGCTGAATATTCCGCCATTCTTCATGTCATCCCTAGAGCATGATGCCGAAAAGTGTGAAGCGGTTTTCGGACGACATCATGCTCTATATCTTTAATTTCTAGAGCCGGATGATTTCAGGTCCAACAGACCTGAAGCCATCCGGCTCGGGTGCGATGCGGCAGACTATAGAGCAGGCGGCGGGCGCAAAGCCAAGATTGCGCCATGGCTTTTCGACTGGCCGACTCCCGCAAGGCGCCCAACTGCGATGACTTCGCCACGACTTGCCCCACGGGATGAGCGTCTCTATCAAGGACCGCTTTAGAAGCGGCCTTGCCGCCCTTTGAGTCGCCACCATTATGCTTTTTCGCTTCTTTCGCCTGATCCTGGTCCTCGCGCTCGTTGCCTTGGCGCCGCATTCGTTCGGCGCGATGGCGCAGGGGCTGGGCCAGGCGCCTGCCGGGCTGGTCGCCGACCAGCAGAAAATCCTGCAGGGTTTGACGACGAAAACCGACGCTCTGGAGAAGAAAGTCCAGGAGGACGGCGTCGACGACACCACCCTCGTCGAGATCCGCCTGCAGCTGGAAGAGCTGTCGCGCGCTGCGCTGAACAGCGCGCTGGCGTTCCGGTCCCGGCTGGGGGAGATCAATTCGAGGCTTGAGCAGCTTGGTGCGCCCCCGGCTGCCGGACAGCCGCCTGAACCGGATATCGTGACCGGCGAGCGCCAGGCGCTGGCGTCGGAAAAGGCGGAGATCAACGCCGTCATCGCCGGCGCGCAGAACCTGTCGATCCGCATCAATGCGCTGATCGAGAAGATCGGCAATATGCGCAGCGAGCTGTTTCGCAGCGGCCTAACCAAGCGCTATGTGCTGTCCGATGCACTGAGCCCGCAGGTGTTTTCCGACGCAAGGGACGAATACGCCAACTTCTACAGGGCGGTGTCATCGTGGCTGAGCTTTGCCTTCAAGTTCAAGTTCCAGGCGATGCTCGCGGCGACCCTCATGGCGCTTGCGTTGGCCGTGGTGCTTCTGGTCGGCGGGCGCCGCCTGTTTGGGCGCATCTTCGAGCCCGACGCGTCGGTTGAAGATCCGACATATCTCAGTCGCCTGTCGGTGGCGTTCTGGTCGACTTTGCTGCCGACGCTGGCGGTCAGCGCCTTCCTCGCCTCGACGGTGTTCCTGTACAATTATTACAATGTGCTGCGCGGCGACATAGGCGTGTTCCTCAACGCGCTGGCAGCCGTCATCGCCATAGTGTTCTGTGTCAACCGCCTGACCAATGCGGCGCTGTCGCCTAGCATGCCGAACTGGCGCCTGATCCAGGTCGAGACCGGCCCGGCGCGTTGGCTGGTGCGGCTGACGACGGCCATGGCAGTCGTCATCGGCATCAACAATTTCCTGTCGATCGTCAACGACAAGATGGGCTCGCCCCTGTCGCTGACGGTGGCCAGGAGTTTTGTCGCCACCGTGATCGTCGGGGTCATCCTGATCCTGATGGCGCTGCTGAAGCCTTACAAGGACGCCGACGGGCGCTGGCGCCGCTGGCCGGCCTGGCTGCGCTACACCTGTGTCGCGCTCGGCCTGTTCACGATTGCGGCGGCGCTGTTCGGCTATATCGGTCTTGCCATCTTCGTCTCGTTGCAGGTCGTGGTCACCGGCACCATCCTGCTTACCGCCTATATCGGCTTCCTGTCGGCGCGCGAGATCGGCGAGGAGGGTGGTTTCGCCGGCACCTCGATTGGGCGCTGGCTGAAGACCAATTCCAGCTATGAGGACACCGCGCTCGACCAGCTCGGCCTCGTCGTCAGCGTCGCCATCAACCTGATGATCGTGCTGGTGTTCCTGCCGCTGATCCTGTTGATGTGGGGCTTCCAGCCCGGCGATATCCAGGCCTGGGGCTATAAATTGGCGACAGGCGTCACCGTCGGTTCGGTGACGATTTCGGTCACCGGCATCCTCACCGGCATCGTCGTCTTCATCATCGGCTATTTCCTGACCCGCTGGTTCCAGGGCTGGCTCGACGGCTCGGTAATGGCGCGCGGCAAGGTCGATACCGGCGTGCGCAACTCGATCCGGCTGGCGGTCGGCTATGCCGGCGTCGCGCTCGCTGGGCTCGTCGGCATCTCGGCGGCGGGCATCGATCTCTCCAACCTGGCGCTTGTTGCCGGCGCACTTTCGCTGGGTATCGGCTTTGGCCTGCAGAATGTCGTGTCCAACTTCGTGTCCGGCCTGATCCTGCTCGCCGAGCGGCCGTTCAAGGTCGGCGACTGGATCGTCGCCGGCGACACATCAGGCACGGTCAAGAAGATCAGCGTGCGCGCCACCGAAATCGAGACCTTCCAGCGGCAATCGGTGATCCTGCCCAATTCGAATCTCATCAACAACGCCGTCGGCAACTGGACGCACCGCAACAAGCTCGGACGTGTGGAGATCAAGGTCGGGGTCGCCTATGGCAGCGACGTCAAGCGGGTACACGCGGTCCTGCTTGAGATTGCGCGCGGCCATGCGCTGGTGCTGAAGAACCCGGAACCCTTCGTGCTGTTCACCAATTTCGGGCCGGCAGCACTCGAGTTCGAGATCCGCGTGTTCCTGGCCGATGTGCTGAACGGCGCCATCGTTCAGAACGATATCCGCTTTGCCGTTCTCGATGCTTTTGACGCCGAGCACATAGAAATCCCCTCGACGCCGCGCGCCGAGGTCAAGGTCAAGAAGACCGACGCATGGCCGATCGACGACGACAAGATCGAGGTCGAGTTCGCCGAGAAGGAGCAGGCGGAGGCCAGAGCCGCCGCCAAGGCGAAGCGGCTGGCCAAAACTGGTCGCAAGGCCCGCAAACCCGATCCCAGCTAAGGCCCCAAGCTCCTCCCAAACCAATTGCGGCATGAATGCGGCATTCAGTTGCGGTTCAGCTTGCATCTCATATAAGCTCACATGCAAAGGCGAGAATGCCTTGCGAAATGCAACAGAGGCGGTGTGGAAACACCGATATTGCAAAATGTGGAAGTCGCTCGTCGTCGCCATCGCTCTTACCGCAGCGAGTGGCTCGGCCTTTGCCGCCAGCGCGGTCAACAAGGATGCTGAGACCCGTACGCTGATCGTGACGGAAGGCGGCGGCAAGACGGAGCTGGCGTTGGCCGCCGGCGAAACCGTGGAATTCTGCCCGAACGGCTGTTTCGTCACCTTGCCCAATGGTGACCTCGAGGCCCTGACCGGCTCGGAAACGGTCGAAATCTCGGGTGGCGTTGCCCGCATCAAGTAAGTCGGCAAGCAGATGTAGTAGAGGCCGGGCAATGCCCGGCCTTTTATTGTCCGCGGTAGCGATTGCTTAACAATGACGCGGGAAATATCGTGACGCCTACCGGCTGCAACCGTGCGTTTTAACGTTCACTACGCCGTTCCGCCGCTATACCGATGCGAAGACGCCGAAGCACGGCGCAACGGTTATGAATAGGGCAGAAGGATATGGATGCGCGGTCGGACAAGAACGCAATCCCGCTTGCGGTCGACCTCGACGGCACGCTGATTGCGACCGATCTTCTTTGGGAAGGCCTGTTCATCCTGCTCAAGAAGAATCCGCTCTATGTTTTCCTGGTTCCATTCTGGCTGGCCGCCGGCCCGGCGCGGCTGAAACAAGCGATTGCCGACCGCATCGACATCGATCCGGCCTCGCTGCCCTATCGCGAAGCGCTGCTGCAGCGGCTGCGCGCCGACCATCGCGACGGACGCAAGATCGTGCTGGCGACCGGTACGCCACGCAAGTTCGCCGAGACAATCGCCGCGCATCTGGGCGTCTTCGACTATGTGCTGGCGACCGACGGTCCCCACAACATGACCTCGGGCCGCAAGCGCGACGCGCTCATCGCCGCCTATGGCGACGGCGGTTTCGACTATGCCGGCAACAGCCGGCACGACCTCAAGGTTTTCGGAGCCGCACGCAACGCCATTGTCGTGGCGCCCGACCGCCATGCGAAGCGCTGGCAGGCCGCGCATAGCGCCGAAAGGATGCCGGCGCCGAAAAGGACATTGAAGACATTCGTCAAGATGCTGCGCGTGCATCAGTGGCTGAAGAATTCGCTGATCGCGGTGCCGATGGTGCTGTCGCATGAATACTTCAACATCAACATGATCTGGCAATGCCTGCTGGCGTTCGTCTCCTTCAGCGCCGTGGCTTCCGCCATCTACATTCTCAACGATTTCTTCGACCTTGCGCTCGACCGCAAGCATCCGACCAAACGCAACCGGCCTTTCGCCAGCGGCGCTTTGTCGATCCCGTTCGGTCTCGGCGCGATGGCGGTGCTGCTGGCGATCGGCATTGCCGCCGGGCTTCTGTTGCCGATCGAGTTCCTGGGCGTGCTCGCCGGCTATCTGGTGGTGACCACAGCCTATTCGCTGTCGTTCAAGCGCATGCTCCTGGCCGACGTACTGACGCTGGCGGGGCTATACACTGTGCGTGTGCTGGCAGGTGCTGCGGCGACCGGGGTCGAAGTCTCGTTCTGGCTGCTCGCCTTCTCGATTTTCTTCTTCCTGTCGCTGGCGCTGGTGAAGCGCTATGTCGAACTGCGCACCACAGCCATTCCGGTGGGCGAGCGCATTGCCGGTCGCGGCTACCGCATCGAAGATCAGGAGATCGTCGCCCAGGCAGGAATGGCGTCGGCCTTCTCCTCGGCGCTGGTGCTGGCGCTCTACATGGACAGCGTCGCGGTACGCGAACTCTATCCGCATCCCTGGCTGGTCTGGCCGCTGGCGCCGATCGTGCTGTATTTGACCATGCGGGTCTGGATCCTGGCGCGCCGCAACGAGATGAATGACGATCCGGTCATCTTCATCATTCGCGACTGGCGAAGCCAGATCGTCGTGGTGATCGGCGCCGCCCTTCTGGTCGCGGGAGGCTGGTAGGGCATGGCCGGCGAACGGTACCGGAGTTTTGGCCTCGCCACGCCGGCCGCAAAGCGAGCCATCGCGGCCGACGATGCCATCGCGCTGATGCGAAGCGGCAAGGCGACAAAGAACGCTCTGCTCGCCTATGGCAATGGCCGCTCCTACGGTGATTCCTGCCAGAACGAGCCAGGTGCGGTCGTGGACATGCGGCCGCTGAACCGCATCGGGGCCTTCAATGCCGAGACCGGCCTGCTCGAGGCGGAGGCCGGCGTGTTCCTCTCCGATATCATTGCACACACTGCACCTTACGGTTTCTTTCCGACTGTGGTCCCAGGCACCCAGTTCGTCACCCTTGGCGGCGCGATCGCCAATGACGTCCATGGCAAGAACCATCACCGGCGCGGCACCTTTGGCTGCCATGTCGAGTCGTTCACGCTGCTGCGCTCGGACGGGCGGACCTACACCTGCTCGGCAACCGACAATGCAAGGCTGTTTGCGGCGACGATCGGCGGCATGGGGCTGACCGGCCTGATCCTGTCGGCCTCGATCCGGCTGATGCGGGTGCATTCGCTCGATATCGCCGAGAAGATAACGCGGTTTGCCGATCTCGGCGAATTCTTCGAACTGGCCGAGGCCGCCGACCAGGCCAATGAATATGCCGTCGCCTGGATCGACCAGCTTGCCGGCGGCCATGGCCGCGGGCGCGGCCTGTTGTTGACAGGCAATCATGCCGAGTATGGCTCGCATGCGGCGTCTCGCGCCGGCTCCCGTTTTTCAGTGCCGTTCCAGCCGCCGTTCAATGTGCTCAACCGGCCGTTCCTCACCGCCTTCAACGCCGCCTATCGGTGGAAGAAGGGGCGCTCGCCGGGGCCGAGCCAAACCGGCTACCAGGGCTTTTTCTTTCCGCTTGATGGTGTCGGCGACTGGAATCGGCTGTATGGCCCGAAAGGTCTCTACCAGCACCAGAGCGTGGTGCCGGAAAATGTCGCGCGTCAGACCATGCCGGCGCTGCTCGAGGCGGCGCGACGGGCCGCGCAGGGCTCTTTCCTCACCGTGTTGAAGCGCTTCGGCTCGATCCGCTCGCCGGGGCTGCTGTCCTTTCCGCGGCCAGGCTTCACGTTGACGCTGGATTTCCCCAATCGCGGCGACAGGACGCTGGCCCTGCTCAGCGAACTCGACCGCATCACGGTCGCGGCCGGCGGCGCGGTCAACCCGTACAAGGATGCGCGCATGGGCGCTGATACTTTCGCGGCCTCCTTCCCGAATTGGCAGCGGCTTGAAGCGCTGCGCGACCCGGCGTTCGTGTCCAGTTTCTGGCTACGGACGGCGAAAAAGCTCAACGTCCGGCCAGGGCGTGTCGAAGCAGCTGAATAGGTACAATCCGAATAAGTCATGGTGAATAGATCGTAAGTTCCGTGGTTTACTCAAAGCATTGTCGTGACTTCGCGAAATGTTTGCAGGTTAGTAATAGGACCCTTGCGAGTGGCGGGTGCAAAATATGAAATACATCGTCTTCATTCTGTTCACGGTCATGACCAATGCCGCCGCGCAGCTGATGCTGAAGCAAGGCATGATGTCGCTCGGTCCCATTTCGTTCGAAGGCACCAATCCGCTGTTGAAGCTGTTGCAGGTCGTTTTCAGCCCATGGGTGTTTCTCGGCCTGTGCACCTTCGTCATCTCGATGGCTTCGCATCTCTATGTGCTGTCCAAGGTCGAGCTCAGCTTTGCGTATCCGTTCCTCAGCCTTGCCTATGTCGCGGTTGCGATCTTCGCCTATTTCATCTTCCGCGAGGACCTCAATGCCTGGCGCATTGCCGGCATCGCCTTCATCTGCGTCGGCACCGTGCTGATCGCGCAAAGCGGTCGAGACTTGGGCGGGCGCGGGCATGACGACCAAACCGCTTCCATCATCCCCGACAAGACCAGCGAGATCGTTCGATGAGACATGTTATTATTGGCGGCGACGGCTTCGTCGGCCGTCATCTTGCCCCGAAGCTTGTGGCCGATGGTGAAGAGGTTGTCGTTGCCGACATCGTCAAGAGCGACCTGACGCACTATCGCAACGTTCGCTTCGTCACCTGCGATGTCACGGATACGGCCTCGGTGGCCAACATCGGATTGAAGGCCGACGACATGATCTACAACCTGTCGGCCAAAATGCTGTCGCCGATCCAGGTGCGGGCCAAGCGTCACGACTTCTTCTTTCCGGTGAATTTCCACGGCACCGAACACATCATGCAGGCGATGGACAAGGCCGGCGCGTCCAAGCTCGTCCACTACACCACCGACATGATCTACGGCCACACGGTCACCCAGCCGATGACCGAGGAGCACCCGGTCGCGCCGCTCGGCGAATATGGCTGGTCGAAGCAGAAGACCGAGGAGCTCGCCGCGCAATGGCGCAAGCGCGGCATGTCGATCTCGCTGTTTCGCCCGCGTCTGATCATCGGTCCCGGCCGGCTCGGGATCCTGAAAAAGCTGTTCAAACTGATCGACTGGAATTTTCCTGTGCCGATGATCGGCTCGGGCAAGAACCCCTATCAGTTCATCTCGGTGTTCGATTGCGCGGAAGCTGCCCGGGCGGCCTGGAAGGCAGGCGTGCCCAACCAGGCCTATAATCTGGGCTCCCTCAATCCGCCGCCGGTGAAGAAATTGCTGGGCGACCTGATCAAGCATGCCGGCTCGAAATCGCTGCTGATCCCGACGCCGGGCTGGGCGGTCAAGCGCACCCTCGACCTGCTCGATCTCATGAACATGCCGATCATGGATCCCGAACAATATCTGATCGCCGATGAGGAGTGCGTGCTCGACGTATCCAAGGCCGAGCGCCAGCTCGGCTGGGTGCCGCAATATCGCGACGAGGACATGCTGATCGCCGCCTACAGCGAATACCGCGCCAAGAAAGACGGGCTTGCCGTCACCGCCAATCATGTTCCCGCCGAATAAGTGGGACGACCAGGAGAACTCCGAAATGACCGTCATGGCCAAGCCTGAGCAGACGAACGCGCGCACCATGGTCGGCGCGCCGGCGTTGTCGCCTACCGCCATCGCCAAGCCCGACCTGATCAGCGTCGAGCAGGCGAAGGCGATGGATGTCGCGCGCATGACCGACCTGTTCAAGGCGCATCTCAATCCGGGCCAGCTGCATTTCATGAAGCTGCTCGGCTTCCACAAGGTCAAGATCGAGCGTGCCGAAGGCATGTTCTACATCGACCAGAACGGCCGCAAGATTCTCGACTTCTTCGGCGGCTTCGGTTCGCTGGCCTTCGGCCACAACCATCCGCGCATCCTGGAGGCCCGGCGCAAATTCCAGGAGGAGAAGCGCCAGGAAATCGCCATCGCCTTCATGTCGCAATATGCATCGGCGCTGGCGCACAACATCGCCAAATGCTCGCCCGGCGATCTCGACATGGTGTTTCTGGGCTCGTCGGGTTCGGAAGCGATGGAAGCGGCGGTGAAGCTCGCCGAGCGCGCCGCCGGGCCGAAGCGGCCGAAGGTGGTCTATGCCGAGAATTCCTTCCACGGCAAGACCAAGGGCGTGCTCGGCATCACCGACGGCCAGCTCTACCGCGCGGACTTCAAGATGGCTGAGAACACCGTGCGCATTCCGTTCGCCGATATCGAAGCGGTCGAGCGGCTGTTCCGCTCCGACCCGGAGGTCGGCGTCATAGTGCTCGAGACCATCCAGGGCGGCGGCGGCATCATCCAGGCAGAGGCGCAATATTGGCAGAAGCTGCGAGCGCTGTGCGACCAGTATGGCGTGCTGTGGGTGGCGGACGAAGTGCAGTGCGGCTATGGCCGTTCGGGACGCTTCTATGCCTTCGAGCATTATGGCGTCGTGCCCGATGTGACGGCGCTGGCGAAATCGCTCGGCGCCGGCAAGGCGGCGGTCGGCGCGATGATCGCCAGGCGCGAGGTCTATATGAAGGCCTATGGCACGCCGAAGACGGCGATGATCCATGCCATGGCCACCTTTGGCGGCATGGGCGAGGCCTGCGTCACCGCGATCGAGGGCATCAACGTGCTCTATGATGAGGGGCTGATCGACAACGCCGCCACTACCGGCGACTATCTGCTTCAGCGCCTGGAGGCGCTGAAGGAGAAGTACCCGAAGATCATCAAGGATGTGCGCGGCAAAGGCTTTATGGTCGGGCTCGAGTTCCACGACTTCTCGCAGACCTTGCCGATGGTGCTGCGTCCGATCGTCAGCGTCCTCGACGACAAGCTGAAGGGCTCGCTGTCGGGCTTCGTCGGCGCGCTGTTGCTGCGCGACTATGACGTGCTCGTCGCCTTCACCGAATACAACCGCAACGTCATCCGTCTCGAGCCGCCGCTGATCTGCCAGCGCGAGCATGTCGACCATTTCGTCGATGCCTTCGATAGCCTGCTGTCGCGCGGCATCGTGGGGATCGTGAAGGATTTCGTCAAAAGCCAGGTCCGTTAAAGAAGTCCGTTGAGCGAAGTCCCGAGTCCGACAATGCTGAGCAAGTTTCCCGCCCCGCAAAACACACTCGACCGGCTGACCGCGGCCGCTCTGGCGTGGGGCGAGGGGACTTATGCGCGATGGGCCGCGCCAATCGGCGCGATCGCGTTTTCGCTCTATATCCTGCTGACAGCGTTTACCGCCTGGACGATGCCCGATGCCAATTGGGACATGCTGCCTTATCTCGCAATCGCCGAGGAGGGCGCTTACCCAGATGCGCAGGCGCTACATGACTATGCCTACAGGACGGTCCAGGCCGGCGTTTCGGCCGCCGACTACAAGGCGCTGACAGACGATGGCGGCGGCTTCCGCAGCCATATGGCGCAAAATGCCGCCGACTTCCACTCGCTGCTTGGCATGTACCGGATCAAGTTCCTCTATGCCGAGATGCTGTCGACGATGAGTTCGGTGATGTCGCCGGTCGAGGCGATGCGGGTGCTGCAGGTGGTCTCGGTGCTGCTGTTCGGGATGATCACGCTGCTCTGGTTGCGAACCGAAGGCGCGTTGGCGCTGGCGCCGGTGGCCGGCGCGGTGCTGATCATGGCCGATTTCGGCGACGCGGCACGCGCCTCGACGCCGGATCTGTTGTGCTCGGCCCTGTTCCTCGGCGGCCTACTTGCCTATATGCGCGGCCGCGAGGCAGCGACCGCTGTCCTGCTTTTCCTCGCCTTCATGGCGCGGCCGGACAATATTGTTTTTCTGGCCATCTTCGCCGTGCTGCTGCTGGTCTTCCGGCAGCGGGCGTGGGGCGCGCTGGCCGGCTTTGCCGCGTCCTTCGTCGCTTATTTCGCGATTTCGCATTGGGCGCAGCATCCCGGCTGGTGGCCGCATCTGTGGTTCTCCAGCATCGAGCAGCACTACAATATGGATGGCTTCGAGCCACCGTTTTCGGTTGGCGCCTATGTCAAGGCGTTCGCCGCATCCTTCATTCGCGCCACCAGCCTCAACAGTTGGGTCGGCGTCTCGGTTCTGGCGCTGGCCGGGTGGCTTGCGCTCAGCCGCGCCGGCTTCCGGCTCGATCGCCGCGCCGGCATCCTGCTTGCAGCACTGGTGCTCGGCGTGCTGGCGAAATTCACCGTCTTTCCGATCCACGACACCCGCATCTACTTCCCGAACCTTCTGCCGCCCTACCTTTTGCTTGTCGGCCCGATCATGGCGCTGTGGGCGTCGGCAAGCCTGAATGGAAGGCGGCCCATCGCCATACCTGGAGATAAGCCATGAGTTCCATTTCCGGGCTGGCGCGCATCGCCCTTTCACTCGGCCTGCCTGCCGGTCTGCTTGATCGCGGGCCGGCGTTGCGTGGCACGAAATTCCTGGCCAAGGCGGCGCTGAAGGCGCGGTTTGGCGGTGGGCAACCGTTCCAGATGGTCAATGTCGGCGCTTGCGACGGCGCGCTGTTCGACGACGTCACGCCGTGGCTGCACCGCATTCCGCGGGCGCGGGCCGTGCTGGTCGAGCCGATCCCGTACAATCAGAAGCGGTTGCGCGCCAACTATCCCGACACGGAACGCTTCGTCGTCGAACCGGTCGCGGTGACAAAAACCAAAGGCACGATCACCGTCCACACTTTCGATGCCGCGGCACTCGAGGCCGGCACGCTGCCGGTCGAGTTCATCGGCTGCTCATCGGTCACCAACACCAATCTGATGTCGGGCAAGAATGCCTGGGGCGAGGCCGACGCCAATTTCAACAAGTTCGCGCCGCACCTCAGGGATATCGAGGTGCCGTCGGAAACGCTGCAGACGCTGCTCGACCGCAACGGCATCACGCATATCGACGCCTTCCTGGTCGATTGCGAGGGCGCCGACTGGATCGTCTTCGAACAGCTCGACCTCAAGCGCTACCGCCCCGGCATGATCAAGGTCGAGGTCGGCGCGCTGCCGGCGGCTGAAATCGGCGAGGTCGTGGTCAAGCTCAAGACATCAGGCTATCAGGTCGGCTTCCAGGCCGAGGACATCTGGGCCTTCGCCTGAGATAGATCGCCACTGGCGGCACGCCGGCGCGCCGGGTCGCGTCGCATCTGCGACGTGTCGCAAACAGGCGGTAGCTCCATCCACGTCCTCTGCATATTGTGCGCCATTCGAACGGGCGCGGACACGCCCGCTTTATCCCCTTGGAGTCGCGGCAATGGCAGAGTTTCCGAAACAGGCGAAGGTCGTCATCGTCGGCCTGGGTGGCATTGTCGGCGCGTCGATCGCCCATCATCTGATCGAACGCGGCTGGACCGACATTGTCGGCATCGACAAGTCGGGCATCCCGACCGATATCGGCTCGACGGCGCATGCCTCGGACTTCTGCTACACCACCAGCCATGATTTCCTGTCCTGCTGGACGACGCTCTACTCCATCGATTTCTACGAAAAGATAGGCCATTACGCCCGCATCGGCGGCCTCGAAGTGGCGCGTGTCGGTGACGACAGCCGCATGGACGAGATCAAGCGCAAGATCGCCTCGGCCAAATCCTTCGGCACCCGCGCCCGGCTGATCGAACCGGCCGAGATCAAGGAAAAATTCCCGCTGATCGAAGAGTCCATGGTGCAGGGCGGCCTGTGGGATCCGGACGCCGGCCTGGTCATCCCGCGCTCGCAGACCGTCGCCGGCAAGCTGGTCGACCAGGCGGAAGCTACGGGGAAACTCAAATCCTTCGCCAACACGCCCGCCAAATCCCTCATTGTCGAGGAAGGCCGCATCAAGGGCGTCGTCACCGACCGCGGCACGATCATGGCCGACTATGTCATCGTCTGCGCCGGCATCTGGGGCCGGCTGATCGCCGAAATGGTCGGCGAAGACCTGCCGGTCATGCCGATCGACCATCCGCTGACCTTCTTCGGGCCTTACAATCAATTCGCCGGCACCGGCAAGGAGATCGGCTGGCCGCTGCTGCGCGACCAAGGCAATTCGGCCTATATGCGCGACACCGGCGATCCCAAGACCGCCGAGGGCGGCCAGATCGAATGGGGTTACTACGAAGAGACCAATCCGCGTCTTTGCCATCCGCGCGATTTGCTGGAAAAGGATCAGGCGCGGCTGTCGCCGTCGCAGCGCGATCTCGACATGGAGCAGATCCTGGCGCCGCTGGAGCGCGCCATGGAACTGACGCCGATCCTGGGCGAACTCGGCTACAACGAAAGCCATTCCTTCAACGGCCTGTTGCAGGTGACCGCCGATGGCGGCCCGTCCATGGGCGAGAGCCAGAAGGTGAGGGGCCTCTGGTACGCCGTCGCCATCTGGGTCAAGGACGGCCCCGGCATGGGCAAGCTGATCGCCGACTGGATGACGGACGGCCGCACGGAAATCGACCATCACGCCATCGACTATGCGCGCTTCTATCCGCACCAGACGAAAGAGCAGTTCATCTGGGATCGCTGCACCGAGACGGCGATGAAGGTCTACAATCCGGCGGTGCATCCGCGCGAGCCGTTCTCCAAAGGCCGCAACATCCGCCGCTCGCCGTTCTGGGAGCGCGAGAAGGAGCTTGGCGGTTACTTCATGGAGCTGGGCGGTTGGGAGCGCGCGCATGGCTATGCCGCCAACGAGCATCTGCTGGAGAAGTATGGCAACCGGGTTCCCATACGTGAGAACGAGTGGGACAATCGCCATTTCTGGCGGGTGTCCAATGCCGAGCACCTGGCGATGAGCGAGGATTGCGGCATCGTCAACCTCTCGCATTTCTCGATGTACGACATCGAAGGGCCGGATCATGTCGCGCTGCTGGAGTGGCTGTGCGCGGCCAAGATCGGTGGCGACAACAACATCGGCAAGGGTATCTACACCCACTTCCTCGACGAGGAAGGCATGGTGCGCGCCGACTTCACCGTCATCCGCATGGCCGACCGCTGCCGGCTGATCGACGGCGCCGACGCCGGTCCGCGCGACTTCCGCTACATGCAGCGTACCGCGCAGGATAAAGGCTTTGACGTCACCATCACCGACGTGACGGAAAAATATGTCACCATCGGCATCTGGGGACCGAACGCCCGCACCACGCTGCAGAAAGTGGTCGAAAATCCGGATGGTCTCTCGCTCGAGAACTTCCCGTTCGCGGCGATCAAGCCGGTCAGGATCGGCGGCAAGGACGTCACCGCCTTCCGCATCTCTTATGTCGGCGAGCAGGGCTGGGAACTGCACATGCGCTACGAGGACGGCCTGGCCGTTTGGGACGCGCTGCGCTCGACCGGGGTCATGCCGTTCGGCGTCGAGACCTATGCCAACACCCGGCGCATGGAAAAGAGCCTGCGCCTGCAGAACGCCGACCTTCTGACCGAGTATAATCTGCTCGAGGCCGACCTTGCCCGACCGAAGGTCAAGGAGAACGACTTCTGCGGCAAGGCCAAACATGTCGAATACCGCGCCCGCGAACACCAGCCGGCGATCCTGTGCACGCTGGTGATGACGGAAAACGTCGATTCGAAGGGTGTTGCCCGCTATCCCGTCGGCACCATGCCGGTGATGGATCCGAAGACCGGCGAAACCCTTGTCGACGAACTCGGCCGCCGCTCCTTCACCACGTCGATGGCCTATGGCCCGACCATCGGCAAGAACATCGGTCTCGCCTATCTGCCCTGGGCCTATGCCCAGGAGGGCCGCAAGTTTGCCATCGAATATTTCGGCGAGACCTACCCGGTCGAGGTGGCTGCCGTCGGCTACAAGCCGCTCTACGATCCGGAGAATTTGAAACCGCGGAGTTGAGCGTCATAGGTTCCAACCAACACATCGAAAAGCCCGGCACCTCGCCGGGCTTTTCGCTTTGTCAGCAGCCGATTTTCGCTTACCTTCGGGCATGTCTGCATTTTCTTGCGCACGACATTTGTTTTCAGGCAGCGCCGCACTGGCGCTGGTGCTCTGGCTTGTGCCGCCGGTTCAAGCCGCCGAGCCGGTCGACGTCGAGCTGGTGCTGGCCGTCGACGTGTCGCTGTCGATGTCGCCGGGCGAACTTGAAATCCAGCGTCACGGCTATGCTGCTGCGCTGACGCACGACAATGTTCTGCAGGCCATCGCCGATGGCGCCTACGGCAAGGTCGCCGTCACCTATGTCGAATGGGCGGGAGCGACCACGCAGCAGGTCGTCGTGCCGTGGACGGTGATCGCCAGCCGGGCCGATGCCGAGCGGGTGGCCGCGCAGCTTTCCGCCCATCCGCCGGCCAGCGCCCGGCGCACCTCGATTTCCGGCGCGCTGGAATTCGGCAGCGATCTGTTCGCCGAAAGCGGTTTTCAGGGGACAAAGCGCGTCATCGATATTTCCGGCGACGGGCCCAACAACCAGGGCGCGCCCGTCGACATCACCCGCGACGCGGTGGTCAAGCAAGGCATCATCATCAACGGCCTGCCGCTGATGACGCGCGGCGGGTTCGGCGGCGCCTATGACGTCAACAATCTCGACCGCTACTACAGCGACTGCGTCATCGGCGGTCCCGGATCCTTCATGATCCCGGTCAATGACTGGACGCAGTTTCCCGAAGCCATCCGCCGCAAGCTGGTGCTGGAGCTGGCCGGCGCCGCTTCGCCGCAACGGGCGCGCGAGGAGGCCGGGCATCCGCCGGTGGTGCTGGCGCAGGACCGGCCGACCGACTGCCAGGTCGGCGAAAAGATGTGGCGCGACCGCAGCTGGATGTTCGATGCGCGTTAGCGTTCGCATCATCACGCTGCCGTGAAGGGCCGGTTTCATTGACAAGCCCATGGGCGTCTGTGACACAATTCGGCATCCGAAAAAACAAGGGGAACCGACATGAACAAGACCATCGTCGCTGCCGCGGTATTGGCGCTTGCGGCTGCAATATCCGTGCCGGCCGAGGCTGCCACATCGGTCACCATCGGCATCAGCGGATGGACCGGCTTTGCGCCGCTGACGCTCGCCAAGCAGGCCGGCATCTTCGAGAAGCATGGCCTCGACGTGACCCTGAAGAAGGTGCCGCAGGCCAGCCGGCCGCTCGCCATCGCCAGCGGCGATCTGCAATGCGCCGCCACCACGGTCGAGACCTGGCTGGTGTGGAACGCCAGCGGCGTCACCACCAAGCAGATCTTCCAGCTCGACAAATCCTATGGCGCCGACGGCATTGTCGTGCGCAACGACATCAAGACCGTCGCCGACCTCAAGGGCAAGAATGTCGCGTCCTCGGCGCCGGGCACGTCGCCCTATTTCATGCTGGCCTGGGTGCTGAACAAGAACGGCCTGTCGACCAAGGATGTGACCGTCGTCAACCTGGAACCGGATGCGGCGGCGCAAGCCTTCCTCGCCGGCCAGAACGATGCGGCGGTCACCTATGAGCCGTTCATCTCGGCGGTGCGCGACAAGTCCGATCAGGGCCACATATTGGCGACCACGCTCGACTACCCGATGGTGCTCGACACGGTCGGCTGCACGCCTGAATTCCTCACCGCCAATCCCGACGCCGCCAAGGCGCTGGCCGACAGCTATTTCGAAGCGCTCGAGCTGATCAAGAGCGATCCGCAGAGATCCTACGAGATCATGGGCGCCGACGTGAAGCAGTCTGCGAAAGAATTCGAGGATTCGGCGAAATACCTGAAATGGGCCGACAAGGCGGAGAACAAGCAGTTCTTCACCAAGGAATTCCAGGACTTTTCCAAGACCGCCGGCGAGCTTCTGCTGCAGATGGGGTTGATCAAGGAAGCGCCAGATGTTGCAGCGCTTGCCGATACCAGCGCGGTGGCGAACTGATAGTCCGGCCTTTGACCATCATGCGGCGGTGCCAGCGCGCCGCCGCTTTCTACCGGGCAACGCGACTGAGCATGGGGACGATCTGACGATGCGGACGATCTGAAGATGCGCCCCTTGCATCCGGTGTCGCCGGGCATTCGAACCGTGCTTGGCATTTCCTTCTTCGTGCTGTTCGTCGCCTTCTGGGCGTGGATCACGCTTGGCGGCCACGTCAACCGCATCTTCCTCGCCGACCCGCTGTCGATGCTGCGGGATGGTTGGCGGCTGCTGGTCGAGGACCGCTTCTGGCTCGACATATTGATCACCATCTGGCGGGTCTTCGGCGGGTTCCTGCTGGCGTCGATCGTCGCCGTGCCGATCGGCATCGCCATGGGCGCCTGGAAGCCAATAGAGGCTTTTCTGGAGCCGTTGGTCTCCTTCGCCCGCTACCTCCCGGCTTCGGCCTTCATTCCGCTGCTCATCCTGTGGGCCGGCATTGGCGAGCTGGAAAAGCTGCTGGTCATCTTCGTCGGCTCGGTGTTCCAGATCATCCTGATCGTCGCGGTCAAGGTTGGCTCGACCCGGCGCGACCTGGTCGAAGCGGCCTATACGCTGGGCTCGACCAACAACGGTATCGTCAAACGGGTGATCATGCCGGCCAATGCGCCGGAGATTGCCGAAACGCTGCGGCTGGTGCTCGGCTGGGCCTGGACCTATGTTATCGTCGCCGAGCTGATCGGTTCGTCCTCAGGCATCGGCTACATGATCATCAACAGCCAGTCGCGGCTGGCGACAGGGCAGATCATCTTCGGCATCATCGTCATCGGGCTGATCGGACTGTTGTCCGACTTCGCCTTCAAGGCGTTCAATCGCTGGCTCTTTCCCTGGAGCCTGGCATGAGCAAGTTGCTTATCGAAGGCGTCTCGCGAACCTTCGCCGGCGTGCGCGGCGGGCAGCCGGTCAAGGCGCTGATGCCAGTCGACCTTGCGGTCGCGGCCAACGACTTCATCACCATTCTGGGGCCGTCCGGCTGCGGGAAGTCGACGCTGCTCAGGATCGTTGCCGGGCTGGAGGCGCCGAGCGAAGGCCGTGTGCTGCTTGACGGCAAGGCGGTGACGCGGCCGGGACCGGATCGCGGCATGGTGTTCCAGTCCTACACGCTGTTTCCGTGGCTGACGGTGGCGCAGAATATCGCCTTCGGCCTGCGCGAACGCGGCATGGCCGAAGAGGAGCGAGACGGGATCGTCGCTTCCTATGTCGACCTCGTCGGGCTGAAGGGCTTCGAGATCCATTGGCCAAAGCAGCTGTCCGGCGGCATGCAGCAGCGCACGGCGATCGCCCGGGCGCTGGCCAACGACCCCGAAATCCTGTTGCTGGACGAGCCGTTCGGTGCGCTCGACAACCAGACGCGCGGACTGATGCAGGAACTGCTGCTCGGCATCTGGGAGCGGCGCAAGAAGACAGTGCTGTTCGTCACCCACGACATCGAGGAGGCGATCTTCATGGCTTCGCGGGTAATCGTGATGAGCGCGCGGCCAGGCCGCATCAAGTCGGATGTCGCCATCGACCTGCCGCATCCACGCCACTACACGCTGAAGACCAGCCCGGAATTCTCGGCGCTCAAGGCGCGCCTGACCGAGGATATCCGCGTCGAGGCGATGCGGACGGCGCAGGCGCAGTGACCTAAGCTGGGTCGCCTACGGAAAAGATGCTCGGTTCGCTCAGCAATCGCTTCAAGCGTGGGAGGTCACGCGCAGGAGTTTCCAACGCCGCCTTGAATGCTGCCCATTTTCGACGTCGAGGCGGAAACTCTGCCGGTCGGCGGGCTCTTTGGAGAGTGCCGTTCGCGCGGTCATGTGACTCTCAGGCCGCCAGCAGCTGCTTGCGGTCGACGCGCTCCTGCTGCGGCGAGCGGGCGTAGAGTTCGCGGTAACATTTGGAGAAATGCGAGGCCGAGACGAAGCCGCAGGCGACCGCCACCTCGACCACCGGCATCGACGACTGAATCAGCAGGTGCCGGGCGCGGTCGAGGCGGATTTCCAGGTAGTAGCGGGCAGGGGAGCGGCCCATCTCGGTGCGGAACAGCCGCTCGATCTGGCGGCGCGACAGGTCGACATGGTCGGCGATCTCGATCAGCGACAGCGGTTCGGAGAGATTGCCTTCCATCAGTTCGATGATGGTCAGCACCTTGGAATTCTGGACGCCCAGGCGCGCGCGCAGCGGCAGGCGCTGGCGGTCGGTCGGGCTGCGCACGCGGTCGGTCAGCACCTGCTCGCAGACGCGGTTGACCAGATTGTCGTCGAAATCGTCGCCGATCAGCTTCAGCATCATGTCGAGTGCCGCAGTGCCGCCGGCGCAGGTGTAGATGTTCTGGTCGATCTCGAAGAGGTCGGCAAAGACGTTGGCCTTCGGAAAGGCTTCGGAGAAGCCCGGCAGGTTCTCCCAATGGATGGCGCAGCGCTTGTTGGAGAGCAGGCCGGCGGCGGCAAGGATATGCGCGCCGGTGCACAGGCCGCCGACCGCGACGCCTCTGTTGTATTCCTCGCGCAGCCAGGCGAAAGCCGATCTGTTCTGGTAACGCTCGACATTCATGCCGCTGCAGACGATGGCCATGTTCGGCCGATCCGGTCCGGCCATCTTCTTGCGCTCTTCCTCAAGCGAGGTGTTGACGGCGCATTCGACGCCGTTGGAGGCGCGCACCGGCTTGCCGTCGATGCTGGCGAGGCGCCAGCGATAGGCCTCATAGCCAAGCATGCGGTTGGCCGAGCGCAGCGGGTCGAGCGCCGTCGCAAAGGCGATCATGGTGAAGTCCGGGACAAGGAAGAATACAAACGATCGCTTGATCGGATGCTTTACGGCGTTCAAGGGAACCTCACGCAGCCATGGCGCGAACAGGATGTCGCGAACAGCACAGCGACATCAGGAAAAACCATTCTTGTCAATTGCTAGGGGGCTAAGCGGAAACTATATTTGCGACATGGGTCGCAAATGGGCAATCGTCCGGGATGACAGGGACGGGCTGCCGACGGATTGGGCATGGTGGCGGCGGCATAGGTGCCAAAAACGAGAAACGCCGCTTCGGTTAAACCGAAGCGGCGCTGTTATCGACTATCGGCAGCGGCAGGGAAGCGCTGAGCGCTAGCCGTTATCTCAGGCGACGAAACCGAGGCGCACCGCATTCATGGCACCGGTCTGGCCGGGCATGGTATTGGCAAGGCGCTGGCGCTCGAGAGCGGTCGTCAGGTTCATTTCGCGGCGGGCAAAGAGGCGGGCAAAAAGCTTCATCATCATCTCCTATCGGTTGCTCAGACGGGTCGCCTTCGCTTGATGGAGTGGGGCAGCTCGTTTGCTGGCGTTGATATAGGCCTGCGTGAGCAGAAACTAAATCGCAAATGCGAAGCGCTTGAATGGAAATGCGACATCGTTTGCGACATTATTGGGCATGGTGCCCAAAATTTACGATTACTTACAGCGTGTTACCTGCGACATTGAGGCGCCATGCAAGTGACGCATAAACGCCATGCAGCGGCGACATGGCTCTGAAAATCATTTGAATGCAAATAAGTTGGAGAAAGCCTGCGGGGCAAAATAGAGAAGGCCTGCCGGGCTGGTCTGCGCGGCAGGCCTTCAGCACAAGGTACACAATGGTTTACTTTGCTCCAGCCTAGGATCCGACGCCGTGGCGTGCACCGGTCTTGGTGTCGGCAGCTTCAGGCCAGCCGATATCCTTCTGCAGTTCGATCGGCAGCGAGCGGATCGCACGTTCGGTCTGGAAGCGGGCGCGGGCCGCGCTGAACTCGGTCGCAAGCCGACCGATGGATGACAGGATAGACATCTCATTCTCCTTTGGTTGTGCCACGTCCCGCATGAACGCGTTCCGTCGCCTGGATATTCCGCATCGAGTGCAATTCCGTGTCAGGAGCGTTGGAGCCATGGCACGTCCTGCCTTCGATGGAGTTGACTATCCTCCCAATCTGATGTTCAATCAAACGAAATGGAATGATGCTTCACATCAGAAAAATTGAAGGTCGATCCCGATGAACGCCCCACTCAATCATCCGCTGCCGCTGCTCGATCTCGACGTTTTGCGCACCTTCGTGGCCATTGCCGAGACCGGCAGTTTCACCACGGCGGCCAATGCGGTGTTCCGCACGCCGTCGGCGGTCTCCATGCAGATCAAGAAGCTCGAGGACATTCTCGGGCGCTCTGTCTTCGCGCGGGATGCGCGCTCGGTGACGCTGACCACGGATGGCGAGATGCTGCTCGGTTATGCCCGCCGGCTGTTGTCGATCAACCGCGAGGTGGTGTCGAAGTTCATCATCCCCGAGATCGTCGGCGTGGTGCGGCTCGGCTCGCCGGACGACTATGGCGAGCGCGTGTTGCCGCATGTGCTGAAGCGTTTCGCGCAGTCGCATCCGTCGATTGCCGTCGACGTCACCATCGACCAGAGCAGCAATCTGCGCCGCCGCATGGACGACCGGGCGCTCGACATCACGCTGCTGACCAATTCCTACAAGACCAGCGCACTCGGCGCCGAGGTGCTGCTCACCGAGCCGATCGTCTGGGCCGGCGCCAAGGGCGGCAGCGCGCATCTGCGCGAGCCTTTGCCGGTGTCGCTGTGGGAAGAGGGCTGCGCCTGGCGGGCCGGCGCGCTCGATGCGCTGAGCCGTGAAGGCCGCAATTACCGCATCGCCTATATGAGCGCCCACACGGCCGGCCAGCGCGCCGCCATCATGTCGGATCTCGCGGTTGCACCGTTGCCGAAGTCGTTCCTGGGCAACGACATGGTCGAGCTTTGCCCGAAGGACGGCATGCCCGATATCGGCACCTACAATCTGGCGATGGTGGTGTCGCCGGACGCCAGCGCGCCGGTCAAGGCCGTCGCCGACCATATCCGTGCGACGTTCGAGCTTTTCCGCGAAACCGGCAAGTTCTAGAGCGGTTCACCGTTTCACGGAAACGGCGAGCCGCTCTAACTCCTTGTTTTGACGCAATTCCCAAGGGAAAGCGCTACACGCATTTCCCGGGAAAACCGTTTTACACTTTTCCTGGAATTGCTCTGCTATTCCGCTGCTTGGGCGGGGCGCGCCGCGAGAGCGGGTCGCGCCGTGCGCCGCGCAGTTGCGCGCCGCTTGGTGGGCTCACCTTCAAGGAAGGCGACGATGCTGTCCCTGGCGCGACGCGCCTCCGGCATCTCGATCAGCGGCCAGACGTGGAACATGCCTTCCTCATAGACGACGTCGATATCGACGCCGGCAGCGCGTGCCTTTTTGGCGAAGATCAGATTGTCGGGGCTGAGCAGGTCGTGCGAGCCGGTCAGAAGCAGGGTCTGCGGCAGCACCGAGAGGTCGCCATAGAGCGGACTGATATGCCAGTCCCTGCGATCGATGCCGGCACTGTACATGCGGATCGCTTCCAGCCCGCCGGAAATGCCGAGCCACGGATCGTTGCGTTCCGCCTCGAACACTTCGGGGTTGGACAGCGACATGTCGAGGCCGGGTGAAATCAGCACGTGGCGCGACGGCAAGGGCAGGCCTTCCTCAGCCGCCATCATGGTCAGCACGACGGCCATGTTGCCGCCCGCGGAATCGCCCATGAAGACGATGTCTTCAGCGTCGGTCTCATCCAGCATCTGCCGGTAGACGTCGCCGACCATGCCGAACATGGCGTGGAAATCATGCTCCGGCGCGATGGGATAGATCGGCACGGTGATGCCGAAACCCAAGCGCTCGGCCACCTCGGCGATCAACCCCCAATGATAGGATGTGATCTGGAAGACATAGGCGCCGCCATGCATGTAGAGGATGCGCCTGCGTTCGCCGGCCTTCGGCGCGATTTCATAGACAGGGAAGCCATCGACGCTGCGCTCGGTGATATCGAGCCGCTCCCGCAGCAATGCCGGGGGATGATGATCCTCGGTCTTGCGGGCATAGGCGATCCAGCGCTGCAGGTTTTCCGGGCTGGCAAATGCCTTCTTGCGGCTGTGCCGGAGGATGAAGGAAACGAGGTGGCTTTTGAAACTGGGCATTCGCGTACACAAGCTCGGCCGCAGCCGACTAAGAGAATTCCCCCACTGTCTCGAAGATCGTACCTCCAGCCGAAATGTCAAGATTCTGGCCCAAGCCAACACGGTTGTTTGATCAGCCACGTCCGCGGTTCTGCGCAGCGCGGCTCAGCGCCGGGGCAGCAGCGCGGCGCGCAGCTTGATGTCGGTCGCAGCCGGGACCATGCGGCGGCCCCGGCGCTTGGTCAGCAATTTGCACTTGTCGGCGAAGGTCATCAGCGGCCCGAGCCGAGGATCAGACGCGACAGGTTGGTCTGGGCGTCGATGCGCGGCGACACGGGCCAGCCGATGTCCTTCTGGATTTCGGGTGGCAGGTTGTTCATGGCGCGCACGGCCTGTGCATTCTTCATGGCCGCACGAAAACGGCCGAGGGTCTCGAACATCTCTATTCTCCTTTGGAGCGTTGTGGCGGCGGAATAGCCTGGTCCGCCATTCGATGTCCGTTAAATGCTTCACGTCTGTATCGGACGTATTGCGCCAAAACAGCGTTTCGGTTTCCAGATCGGTGCGATCTGGAAACATTTGCATACAAATGAAATTGGGCGAATTGGCGGCCTTCGTAAGACGGCTTATTCCCGGCTGCGCCTGGCGGCATGGCCTTCGCGCGAACGCCGTCGCGGGGCGGCGTCGCCGGCGACGCCATCCTCGCTGACGGTCTTGCGTGGCGGCAATTTCACCGCCGCCGACAGTTTCGGGAACGGATCGACCTTGTTGGGAAGCGCCATGGCGTAGACGAAATGCTCCTGGAATTTCGGCTCCAATGCGGTCTCGATCTTCTCGATGTGGCTGACCGTGTCCTCGATCTCGCGGCGATAGCCGCGGTTGAGCAGCGCCATCCGCGCGCCGGCACCGGCGGCGTTACCGACGGCCGATACCTTGTCGAGGTCGCAGTCCGGGATCAGCCCAAGCACCATCGCGTATTTCGGATCGATGAACGAGCCGAAGGCGCCGGCGAAATGGATGCGGTCGACGTGTTCGGTGTTCTGCTTTTCCATCAGAAGCTTGGTGCCGGCATAGAGCGCCGCCTTGGCAAGCTGGATGGCGCGCACGTCGGTCTGCGTGATGGTGATCTTGGGTTCGCCTTCCTTCAAGACATAAGAGAAGGTGCGGCCGTTGACCGTGACGCGCGGCGACCGCTCGGCCAGCGACCCGTCGATGACGCCATCCTCGGAGATGATGCCGGCGAGGTACATTTCGGCCACGATCTCGATGATGCCGGAGCCGCAGATGCCGGTGACGCCGGTCGCCTGCACGCTATCGACGAAGCCGGGATCGTCGGACCAGAGTTCAGAGCCGATGACGCGGTATTTCGGCTCCAGCGTATCGGGGTCGATGCGCACGCGCTCGATTGCGCCGGGGGCGGCGCGTTGGCCGCCGGAGATTTCGGCGCCCTCGAAGGCGGGACCGGTGGGCGAGGAGGCTGCGACCACCCGCTTGCGGTTGCCAAGCACGATCTCGGCATTGGTGCCGACGTCGACGATCAGCATCATCTCGTCCTGGCGATGCGGGCCTTCCGACAGCGTCACGGCTGCGGCGTCGGCGCCTACATGGCCGGCAATGCAGGGCAGCATATAGAGGCGGGCGCCCTGGTTGAGCTTCAGGCCGATATCGGAGGCCTTGATGCGCACCGCGCCCGAGACGGCGAGCGCGAAGGGCGCGCCGCCGAGTTCGGTCGGATCGATGCCGAGGAACAGATGGTGCATGATCGGATTGCCGACAAAGACGCTGTCCAGAATGTCGTTGCGCTGGACATTGCCTTCGGCGCAGACCTTGTCGACGAGGCCCGAGATCGCCTCGCGCACGGCGACCGTCATGCCTTCGCGGCCATCCGGGTTCATCATCACATAGGAGACGCGGCTCATCAGATCCTCGCCGAAGCGGATCTGCGGGTTGGAGGTGCCTGACGAGGCGGCGACGCGGCCCGACAGCAACGACACCAGATGCATGGCGATGGTGGTCGAGCCGATATCGCAGGCCAGGCCATAGGCCTCGTTCTTGAGGCCGGGCCACAGTGCGATCACGCGGGCGATGTCGCTTTCGGCATCCTTGTGGATGGCGGCGGTCGCGGTCCAGTTACCTTTGCGCAGTATGCCTTGCACCTGCGGCATCAGGTAGAAATCGAATTCGAGGTTTTTAAAGCCCCAATCCTTCATCAAGGCGATCTTGAGGCGGTCGAGATCGCCCAGCGGCTTGTGCATGTCGGGCTCTTCGATCTCGACATAGCACATGCGGATTGCCGCATCGCGGGCGATGACGCGCGTGTCGGCATCCTTGCGGATGGTCTGGGCGTTGATGACCGTGTCCTGCGGCACGTCGATGACGAGGTCGCCGAGAATCTGCGCCGAGCAGGACAGGCGGCGCCGCTCGGGCAGGCCGCGGACGCGCTCATAGCGCTCTTCCTTGGCGCCCTTGGGCGAGATGTGGTCGTTAGACGAGACGATCTTGTGCTTGGCGAAATTGCCTTCCTGCACTTCGATCTGGCAGCGACCGCAGGTGGCGCGGCCACCGCAGACGCTCTCGACATAGACGCCGAGCTGACGCGCGGCATCGAGCACCGGTGTGCCGACGGGAAACCGCCCGCGTTTGCCTGACGGCATGAACAGCACGAGCGGATCAGTAATGTTTGCAGGCGAGTTCACGATTGCGCGCTTATCCCCTGGCCATGCGGGCTTCACGGCCGCCGCGCCGGCGACCGCCATTGCCGCCGCCTTCGCCCGGAGCGTTAACGGCGGTGGGCGCTGCGACCGCCTGGCCGCCTTCGGCCGGTTTGTAATCCTTGTAGGTGCGGATCCAGTTGGTGCAGTTCTCGTCGGTGCCGTTGAGCACGTTGGCGCCGCGCACGGCTTCCATTTCCTGCGGCCGCACCGGGTTCATGATAGCGCTCGTCATGCCGGCGCCGATCACCATCGGGATGAAGGCGGCGTTGATGCCGTGGCGATGCGGCAGGCCGAACGAAATGTTGGACAGGCCGCAGGTGGTGTTGACCTTGAGCTCTTCGCGCAGACGGCGCAGCAACGCGAAGACCTGGCGGCCGGCATCGCCGAGCGCGCCGATCGGCATCACCAGCGGGTCAACGACGACGTCATGCGCCGGAATGCCGAAATCGGCGCAGCGCTGCACGATCTTCTTGGCGACGGCGAAGCGCACATCCGGATCCATCGAAATGCCGGTCTCGTCGTTGGAGATGGCGACGACCGGAACGTTGTACTTCTTGACCAGCGGCAGGATGGCTTCGAGCTTTTCCTCTTCGCCGGTCACGGAGTTGACTAGCGGCCGGCCCTTGGCGACCTTGAGCGCTGCCTCGATGGCGGCGGTCACCGACGAGTCGATCGACAACGGCAGGTCGACAAGGCCCTGGACGATCTCCAGCGTCTGCACGAGCAGGCCGGGTTCGGTTTCGTTCGGATTAACGGAGGTGACGCCGGCATTGACGTCGAGCATGGTGGCGCCGCAGGCGGCCTGTTCCAGCGCATCCTTGATGACGGTCTCGAAATTGCCGGCGATCATCTCGGCGGCCAGCTTCTTGCGGCCGGTCGGGTTGATGCGCTCGCCGATGACGCAGAAAGGCTGGTCGAAGCCGATGATGATCTCTCGTGTCGCCGAGGCGACGATGGTCCGGGTCATGAAGTCTCTCCGCCTGATATAAAGATTTCTTTATATCGTTGTCTGGTTTCATTCAAGCGAATGGCTGGCCGTCCGCGCTGTCAGTGCGCGGTCTTCACCATATCCACCTGCGTTTCGGTAATGTCGTCGTGCAGTATGCTCTCGAGCCGGTCGGCGACCATCTGATCGTCGTGGCGGATCTCGCGTTTCCATGGCTGGCGGCCTTTCAGCACGCCCGATTCATCGACGATCTCGGCGACATATTCCTCCTGGCGGTAGGCCATCACATGGATGCCGGAGACACCAGGAATTTCCTTCACCTCGTTGATGATGTCGGTGCAGAGCTGCTTGCCTTCCTTCTTCTGGTCCTGCGCACCTTCCAGCCGCTTGATGATCTCGTCCGGAATATGGATGCCGGGCACGTTGGAGCGGATCCATTTGGCCGTCTTGGCCGAAGCCAGCGGGCCGACGCCGCACAGGATGAAAACTTTTTCCGTATGCCCCAAGTCCCGCGCCCTCTGCATGAAGGTTCTGAACATCGGCACGTCGAAGCAGTATTGCGTCTGCACGAACTGCGCGCCGGCGGCGATCTTTTTGCCGAGATGGATCGGGCGGAAATCGAAGGGTGGCGCGAAGGGGTTGACGGCGGCGCCGAGGAAAATTTGCGGCGGCGTCGTCAACTTGCGGCCGGACAGGAACTTGCCGTTGTCGCGCATGATGCGGCAGGTTTCCAGCAACGACATGGAATCGAGGTCGAAGACAGGCTTGGCGCCGGGCTGGTCGCCGGCCTGGACGCCGTCGCCGGTGAGGCACAGCATGTTGGCGACCCCCATGGCGGCACCGCCCAGCACGTCGCCCTGGATGGCGATGCGGTTCCTGTCGCGGCAGGCGATCTGCATGATCGGCGCGTAGCCCATGCGGGTGAGCAGCGCGCAAATGCCGACCGACGACATGTGGCAGTTGGCGCCGGAGGCATCGACGGCATTGATGGCGTCGACCCAGCCGTCGAAGATTTTCGCGCGGTTATAGACGTCTTCGGGATCGGCGCTGTCGGGCGGGTTGAGCTCGGTGGTGACCGCGAATTCGCCGCGCCGCAGCACACGCTCCAGCCGGCCACGCGAGGAGTGGCCGGGCAGCGGATCGAGCGGCAGATGGATGCCGGCCGGGTTTTCATCGCGCTGGCGGCCGATCACGCGGCCGCTCCAGTGTTGGCTTTGGCCGCTGCTTCACGGGCCGCTGCCGACTGGGCCGTCACCCGCAGCCAGGCCGAGGTTTCGCGCAGCGACTGGTCGACCGGCTTCTGCACGGTCAGGATCCTGTCGCCATGCTCCATGTTCCGCGAGCCTTCCCAGGCCTTGACCCAGACGCAAGGCATATCGGGCTCGACCTCGCAATTGCCGTTGGCGCGCACACCGCCGCAAGGGCCGTTGCGCAGCTGCTTGGGGCAGTTCATCGGGCACGACATGCCGGTCGAGGACAGGATGCACTGGCCGCACATGCGGCAGTCGAACATGAAGCCCTTGACGCGCCTTTCGACAAACTTGATCGGCGCCTCGACGCGCCCATAGCCGAGGCCTTTCCAAAGCGGATGAAGAAGCAGGAACATGTCGGCGAACCTGGAGTAGAACCATTCGAGCAATCGCGAGTGCCGGATGGACCACAGCCTGATGGCAAACGACCGCTGCACGCGCCGCTGCGGCGACACGTCGGCCGGCTTGTAGTCGGATTTCGGCGCTGCTTTCTTGACCTGAGTGGCCTGGGTAACCGGCTGGGTAACCCTTGGCCCCTCTTTGGCAGGAGTGGTTTCAGACATTTTCTTTCCCGCCCGCCTTGACCAGAGCGACCAGCCGCTCGCGGTCGTATTTCGCGTCGATGTCGCTGAATGCCTTCTCGACCTCGGCTTCGAGGTCGTCGCCGACCGGGATTGGATCGGCCTTGCGCCATTCGGCGAGGTAATCGTCGGTGCCGCCGGCGCCGGTGCGCATGGCGCACATATCGATCGCCTCGGTGAAGCGCAGCGGCAGTTCGCGCTTGGCGTTCTGCCGGCCCTTCTTGACGATGACCTGGGCGGGGATGTCGCGCCAATAGACGACAATCAGATCGGCCATGAATTCTCTCACTCCCTGTAGAGCGCCGTGCGTCCATGAGGGAAACGACGTTCCACCACTTTATCCAGCTGGTGTGAGCATTGCCGGATGCGCAGTGGGGCTGCTTGTTATGGGACGACGCGCGCGCATTCAAAAGCGACGCTATTGAGAGTCGCAAAAAGAAAGGCGAGATTCCGAGGGAAGGCTGGCTACCAAACCCGCTTGGTCAGGCCGGTCCAGAGATAGAACCAGATCGTCGGGTGGTACCATTGTTTCGAGGGCAGGTCCGGCTTGATCGTGGCCAACTTTCCGTCCAAGGCACCGCGGACCGCCTCGACGCAGATGTCACGCGAGAACGCCGCCTGGCGCAACGCATAGCTCGAAATAGTGTCGCCGGGCTCCGGCTTGCCGCGCGCCTGTTTCAACACGCCGCCGGTGTCGACGCCGGCGTCGACCAGATGCACGGTGGTGCCGAAATTCTGGGGATCGCCGCAGGCCAGCGCCCAGTAGCCGCCATTCATGCCGCGGTATTTGGGCGCGATGCCGGCGTGGTAGTTGAGCACCGGGCAGGGCATTTGCGCCAGCGTCTGCCGGGACAAGAGCCGGCAGCCGGCGAGCAGCACCACGCCCGGGCGGATGTCGGCGATCGCCTGCAGGCAATCGGCTGCGTTGGCGGAGGAGACGTGGATGATCTTTTGTCCCGGCTTCGGCTCGGTCTCAAGCTTCTGATCGGCGATGAGCCGCTCTGCGTGGCCAGCGAAGAAGCGCTTGCCGAGCCTCGTCAACACCATCGTGCCGAGTTGACCGATGGCCGAAAACCAGCCCTGGCGGCGCGCGCGGCCGAGCAGCAATTGCTTTTTGGATTCAGGGCTTTCGAGGATGACGCTGACAGGGTCGAGCTGGTCGGCGATGGCGTTGACGATGGCCCAGATGTGCGGCCCGCCTTCGGTGATGATGACGATCGCAGCACTTTTTTCAACCGCTGATGCCATGGCGCGCTTTCTTGCCGGCGCGCAACCATTTGCCGTGCGCTGCCCGGCTCAATTCTGTGCCGGGCGAGGTTAAATCTTGATGACCGCCCGGCCAGCGAGAGACCAACGGATCAGCGCTTGAACTCGATGATGTCGAGTTTCGATTCGTAGTAGGGCGCCGGGAATTCGATGCGCCATTCATTGGCGCTGGTGCGGAAGGCATAGCCGACCTGGTCGCTTTCCGGGCCGCTGCCATAGGGTTTTGGCTTGTTGTCATTGACATAGCCGGAGCCGAGATAGATCGCGCGTTTTTCGCCATCGTCGAAGAAACGGCCCTTGGTGCGTTGCGAGCCGCTGACCTTTTCCAGCTGCCAGCCGGAGCCATCGTCCGTGACCTTGCACTTGAACCAGCCATAGATGACCAGCGGGCCGGTCAGGCCCACCTTGATGGTTCGGCATTGCCAGTTGCCGCTCAGGTCCTTGTCGGAAAAGGCCACTATCGGCTTTGCCAGCAGCGCGTCGAGTTGGCTGACCTCAGCCGGGTCTCCCGCTTTTGCCTCGGCCAGCGCCGCCTTGCGGGTCTCGCCATATTTGTCGAGGCGAACCTTGTCGGCAGGCGTGATGATCTTCTGCACCTCGCCGTCGGCGCGAGCGGGCAAGACGAGGCAGAGGAGGCCAAGGGCGGCGAGCAGGACGCGAGGGGTCATCGGTGGTATCCATGTTGGCGCGGCTGGAGCAGCCGATTCTATCTTCCAGTGCACACTTACCCATTCGCGGCGGCCTGTCATCCGTGCTTAAACAGCGGTATGTTCCGCGGGAGGTGCGCGTGGGGGTTACAATCCATTTTGAGGGACAACTGCGCGGAGAGGAACAATATGTTGCGCTGTTGCAGGAAGTTGAAGCGCTTGCCATCGCTCGAGACTGGCGATTTCGACCGATAGACGAGGCCGAAATGGTTCTCAACCGGGTCATCGACGAACGCAGCGTTGACTATATCGGCCCGGTCTTGGGGATAGAATGCCTGCCGCATCCCAAGTCGGATCGCCTAAGGTTCGAGTTCGACAGGGACCTCTTCATGCAGCAATATTGCAAGACGCAGTTTGCGGGGTCGGAGGCGCATATCGAGATCATCGAGTTGCTTCGCAAAGTTGCTCCTTTTTTCGACAAGTTCGACGTCTTCGATGAAGGCGAGTACTGGGAACTGGGCGACCGCACAATTCTGCAGGTCAATCTCGACACAGTCGACGCTCTGCTTGCAGAGGCTTTGCGCAAGGATCCAACTGCAAGAGGGCCGATCCGGTTAGACAACGGCCGCGTTGTCGATTTCGTGTCGGATCCGCAACCGGAGAGCAAATAATCCGAAGTCGGGCGCCTAACGCACTTCTTCTGGATGTGCCGCCACCCGCGCCAATTCAGTCGTCAGGTCGCCATAGCCGGTCGAGCGGCGCTCATAGGCGAGGCCAAGCATCTTCGCGGCCTTCTCGGCGACCTTGTCGAGTTCCGGATCGTCGGTCTGGGCGATGTAGATCAGCTTTTGGTAGTTGCCGAAATAGTCCTTGATCAGTTCCGGGTGCTTGTCGAGGCCGAGCGGCTTCATGAAGAAGGCGTCGAACTGGCGGCACAGGAAATCGGTCATGTAGAACGACATCATGTCGTCGTCGGCGACCTTCGCATAGGCGTCCATGCCCTGGTAGAAGGCAAAGCAATGCGGCCCGGCCATGCGCTCGACGCCGTGCTTCTCCAGGACCCGGTCGAGCATGCCGCCGGTACCGCAATCGGCATAGCCAACGAAGATGTTGCTATAGCCTTCCGCCTTGGCCTTTTCGATCGCCTTGTCCATCGCCGGTGCGATGCGGTCGGGGTAGAAATGGAACTCCGCCGGCAGGCAGGTCAGGTCAAGATGGTCGAGCTTGAGCTGCTCCTTGACGGCCAAAACTTCGCGCGCAATCATTCCACAGGCGATGACCAGCAGCCTGTCGTCTTGATTCGGTTTCGTTTTTTGCATTCTGGCCATGGAACCCGGTCGAAGCGGCCTTCGTTGCTGTGGGGCGAATCTATCGAGAGAGGGATAAACCGTCCATGAAACTGTTACGCGTTGCGCCGATTGCAATCCTTGCCTGCATCCTGGCGCTTACGGCCTGTGCCAACACCGTCCGTGGCGTCGGCCGGGATATCAAATCGACTGCGAAAGCCGTCGACGACACCGTCACCAAACCCTGACGCAGCCATCCGTTCCAATAGCTGGAACAAAAAAGCCGCGCTGCAAGGCGCGGCTTTCGATTGTGGGCCAGACGCCTTGCAGAACAGATCAGGCTGAAGCGCGCACGTTATGCTTGCGCTTCATGAAGTCCTTGGCGGTCTCGACCGCCACAGCCGCGTCGCGGCAATAGGCATCGGCGCCGACGGCCTTGCCGAATTCCTCGTTGAGCGGCGCGCCGCCGACCAGGACGACATAGTCGTCGCGGATGCCCTTTTCCTTCATCGTGTCGATGACGACCTTCATGTAGGGCATGGTCGTGGTCAAAAGCGCCGACATGCCGATAATGTCGGGCTGGTGCTGCTCGATGGCGTCGAGGTATTTTTCCACCGCATTGTTGATGCCGAGATCGATGACGTCGAAGCCGGCACCTTCCATCATCATGCCGACGAGGTTCTTGCCGATGTCGTGGATGTCGCCCTTGACGGTGCCGATCACCATCTTGCCCTGCTTCGGCGCGCCGGTGGCGGCCAGCAGCGGGCGCAGGATGAACATGCCGGCCTTCATGGCGTTGGCCGACAGCAGCACCTCGGGAACGAACAGGATGCCGTCGCGAAAGTCCTCGCCGACGATGCGCATGCCTTCGACCAGAGCTTCGGTCAGCACCTTGTAGGGCACCCAGCCGCGCTCGAGCAGGATGTTGGTGCCTTCCTCGATCTCTTCCTTCAGCCCGTCATAGAGATCGTCGTGCATCTGCTGCACCAACTCGTCGTCGGAAAGCTCGGAGAGGATGATCTCGTCGTCGGCCATTTTTCTCGGGCTCCTTGCCGCGCGGATGCGATCACGGCGGCTTAAAATAATCGCGTCAATACCTAACCCGGCGGGGGCAGGTATCCATAGCTGATTTGCGACTTCCCGCAAAAGGAAAGCGACCGCAAATCTATTGGAATTCTTGTCGATTTTGCGACAGGCGTTGGCGCTGGCGGGCCGTTTCGAATAGGGTGCATGGCTACGATCCGGGCGAGAAGCCGCCATACGCGGCCGCAAACGGTTTTTAGGGAAAAAACGATCATGAGTGAAAACGCGTCAGTCGACCAGGAAGCGTCCAATGCGCGACGTGGACGTGCTGCCAGCGGCGGTGCGGCTGCAAGGCGGGCGGCGCGCTCGGGCGGCGGACCGGGCACCCAGCTCACCTATATCAAGCGCAAGATCAACATCTATGAGGTCCTCAACGAGGAAGGCCTGGCGATTATCGAAAACAACACCGATACGGTGCTGGAAGAGATCGGCATCATCTTTCGCGACGACGCCGAGGCGCTGCAGCTTTGGAAAGAGGCGGGCGCCGACGTCAAGGGCGAGCGCGTGCATTTTCCCAAGGGCCTCTGCCGCTCGCTGCTGAAGACCGCGCCGCCCATCTACACCCAGCATGCGCGCAACGCCGAGCGTTCGGTGCAGATCGGCGGCAACGCCACGGTCTTCGCGCCGGTCTATGGTCCGCCCTTCGTGCGCGATCTCGACGGTGTCAGGCGCTACGCGACGATCGAGGATTTCCGGAATTTCGTGAAGCTCGCCTATATGGCGCCGTCGATCCACCATTCGGGCGGCACGGTGTGCGAGCCGGTCGATGTGCCGGTCAACAAACGCCACCTCGACATGATCTACAGCCACATCAAATATTCGGACAAACCGTTCATGGGTTCGGTGACGGCGCCGGAGCGGGCCGAAGACACCGTCGCCATGGCCAAGATCGTGTTCGGCGACGATTTCGTCGAAAACAACACCGTGCTGACCAGCCTGATCAACGCCAATTCGCCGATGGTGTTCGACGAAACCATGCTGGGCGCGCTGAAAGTCTATTCGCGCCACAACCAGGCTTGCATCGTCACGCCGTTCATCCTAGCCGGCGCGATGAGCCCGGTGACCGTTGCCGGCACGCTGACGCAGGTTCTGGCAGAGGTGCTGGCCGGCGCCTCTTTCACGCAGTTGATCCGTCCCGGCGCGCCGGTGCTGTTCGGCACCTTCGCCTCGTCGATCTCCATGCAGTCTGGTGCGCCGACCTTTGGCACGCCGGAGCCGTCGCTGGTTTCCTACGGCGCCGCACAGCTTGCACGCCGCCTCGGCCTGCCGTTCCGCACCGGCGGCTCGCTCTGCGCCTCCAAGGTTCCGGATGCGCAGGCCGCCTATGAGAGCGCCAACACGCTCAACTCGACCATTCTTGCCGGCACCAATTTCGTCCTGCATTCGGCCGGCTGGCTCGAAGGCGGACTGGCGTCCTGCTACGAAAAATTCATGATGGACATCGACCAGCTCGGCATGACGCAAAAGTTTTCCGAAGGCGTCGACCTCTCGGAAAACGGCCAGGCGATGGACGCCATCCGCCAGGTCGGCCCGGGCAGCCACTATCTCGGCTGCGACCACACCCAGGCCAATTTCCAGACCGCCTTCTACCGCTCCAGCATCGCCGACAACAATTCCTACGAGCAATGGCTGGCCGAGGGCGAGAAGACAGCGCCGCAGCGCGCCAACGAACTCGCCCGCCGCTGGCTGGAGACCTATGAGGCGCCGTATCTCGATCCGGGCATCGACGACGGGCTGAAGGACTACATCGCGACGAAGAAGGCGTCGATGGCTGACGCCTTCACCTGAAAGGAGCCCGAGTCAGGCGGGGCTAAAGTCGCCAACATCATCCACAAGGAAGTCTGGGGGAGCGCTTTCTCCGACCCGGACAAGAAGGGATGATTGCGCGGCGCCGGGCTGACGAGATAGCGGCCGCGCTTTCCGCTGACGGCCTCATCCTGCGCGGTGGCTTCAATTTCGCAACAAGCGAAACGCCGCCGCATGGCCCTTCAGTTGCCCCCGCCAAATCCGTGCTGTTGGTCGGGCAGGCGGGAGCGGCACCCTGGCCGCATTTCCTGCGCTGGCGCGACCGGCAACCGCAAACCATTGCTAATCCGCTCGACACATGGTCGCGCGAAGTGATCGGTGCGGTGGCGGAGAAATTCGGCGCGCGCGCCGTTTCGCCTTCGGACAGACCTTATCTGCCGTTCCAGCAATGGGCGATGCGAGCGGAGGGGCTGAGACCGTCGCCGCTGGGCATCCTGATGCATCCGCAGTACGGGCTCTGGCATGCCTATCGCGGCGCGTTGCTGTTCGAGGATGAGATCGCGCTTCCTGAACGTCGCGAAGCGATTCACCTTTGCGACGCCTGTGTCGCAAAACCTTGCCTGAAATCCTGTCCGGTCGATGCCTATTCCGCGGATGGTTTCGCTCATCAGGCTTGCCTGGCGCATGTGCGGGGATCGAAGGGCGAACCATGCCGCGGCGGCGGCTGCCTCGACCGCAACGCCTGTCCGTATGGCACGGCCCATCGCTATCCGCCTGAGGTTCAGGCCTTTCACATGACGGCGTTTGCCGGCCTGTAGCCGGGTCGAAAGCCCGCACAAAGTGTTGAACGGGATTGTCAGGGAACGGCTTGCCCTGACAATGCCTGCTTATATGTATCACACGACAATCAACCGGGCGCGCCATGGCGAAGCAGGACATTGAGATAAAAACCGAGGACGGCGTAGCGAAAGTGGGGCTGTTCCGTTCGGCGACCGCTTCCCCGTCCAGGGCCGGTGTCATTCTCTATATGGACGCCTTCGGTCCGCGACCGGCGCTCGACGCAATGGCGGAGCGGCTGGCAGGCGAGGGCTATGCGGTGCTGGTGCCGGATCTTTTCTATCGCAAAGCACCTTACGGGCCGTTCGAGCCCAAGACCGCTTTCGTCGTGGAGGAGACCAAGGTCGCGCTGACGGCGTTGGTCCACGGCACGACACAGGACATGACCATCCGCGACAGCAGGGCGTTCCTCGACACGCTTACCGCTGAAGGTGTCACCGGACCGGTCGGTGTCGTCGGTTACTGCATGGGCGGGGCGCGGGCTTTGAATGCGGCTGCAACCTATCCCGATCGCATCGTGGCAGCGGCGAGCTTCCATGGCGGCAATCTGGCCAGCGATGCCGCCGACAGCCCGCACCGCAAGGCCGCAATGATCAAGGCGCGCGTCTATGCCGGGACATCGGGCGTCGACCGCAGCTTTCCGCCGGAGCAGTCGGCGCGGCTGGTCGAGGCGCTGCGCGTGGCGGAGGTCGACCACGCCATCGAAAACTATGCCGGCATGGCGCATGGCTGGTGCGTGTCGGACCACAGCGTCTTCAACGCGGCCGGCGCCGAACGTCATTGGAAGCGACTGACGACGCTGTTCGCCGAGACGCTGATCTAACGAGGCGTTGCCTGAAGTCGCAACGAACGGGTAGAGACTGCACGATTGGCGCGGCCTGTTAAAACAGCGCCAGTCGAGCGGGAACGAACAGCCTGATGCAATCCTATGATGTCGTGGTGATCGGCGCCGGTGCGGCCGGAATGATGTGCGCCATCGAGGCGGGCAAGCGCGGCCGCTCGGTCCTGGTGCTCGATCACGCGACAAAGCCCGGCGAGAAGATCCGCATCTCCGGCGGCGGCCGCTGCAACTTCACCAACATCCATGCGAGCCCGAAGAATTTCATCTCGGGCAATCCGCATTTCTGCATTTCGGCGCTCAGCCGCTACACGCAGCGCGATTTCATCGGGCTCGTCGAACGCCACGGCGTCGCCTATCACGAGAAGACGCTGGGACAGCTGTTTTGCGATGGCTCGGCGCGGCTGATCATCGACATGCTGGTCTCCGAAATGCAGGATGGGGGCGTGGAACTTGCGCTGTCGACCGAGGTGAGGAACGTCAGCAAGGCCGCGGACGGTTTTGTGCTGACGCTCTCCACTCGCAGCGTCGCCTGCAATTCGCTGGTCGTGGCTTGCGGGGGCAAGTCGATCCCCAAAATGGGCGCGTCCGGTTTCGGCTACGAGCTTGCTGCGCAATTCGGCCTTGCGGTGGTGGAAACACGGCCGGCGCTGGTGCCGCTTACCTTCGACGCAAGAACGCTGGAGCGGCTGGCGCCCTTGGCCGGCAATGCCGTCGATGCCGAAGTCGCCTGCGGCAAGACGCGGTTTTCAGAAGCGATGCTGTTTACGCATCGCGGCTTGAGCGGGCCATCCATCCTGCAAATATCGTCCTACTGGCGCGAGGGCGACGAGATCCGCATCGCCATGCTGCCGGGGATGGATGTGGCGGAACTGCTTCGCGCCGCCCGGCGCGTCAACGGCAGGCAAGCGGTGCAGACGGTGCTGGCAAACCATTTGCCGAAGCGCCTTGCGCAAGCGGTCGCCGAGCGTAGCGGGATCGATGGCAATCTCGCCGATTTGACAGACCTGCAAATGAAAACCGTCGAAGCCGCCGTCAACGACTGGCGCATCAAGCCGGCCGGCTCCGAGGGCTACCGCACGGCGGAAGTGACGCTTGGCGGTGTCGATACCAACGGGCTCGATCAGAAGACGATGCAGGCGAAATCCGTGCCGGGGCTGTTTTTCATCGGCGAAGTCGTCGATGTCACCGGCTGGCTGGGCGGCTATAATTTTCAGTGGGCTTGGTCGTCCGGCTGGGCCTCGGGCCAGGTGTGCTGATATTCAGGTGAGGCCGGCCTGCAAACGACGGCTTTCTGTGCTTCCGGTGCTCGCGTACCAAAAGTACGCTCCGCTCCGGTTCTCGAAATCCATCGTTTTCGGCTCGGCCTGACCTGAATCTCAGCGCACCTGTTGCGCGTGCATCCGTCGCCTCGGAAAAAAATCTTTCCATAACCCCAAGGATTGGCCATTAGCCTTCGTCCAACAGGCAAATGATGGCGATGATGCTGGATGAAAGCGAAGCCTCCGACGCCGAATTGATCGGGCGGGCGAAGGGCGGAGACAGGGGCGCCTTCGGCAAATTGCTGGAGCGGCACTACGACTTCGTCTATCGCGCCGCCTATCGCTGGTGCGGAAAGAAGGCCGATGCCGAAGACATCGCCCAGGAGGTCTGTGTCCGTCTCGGCAAGGCGATCCGCGACTACCGCGGCGGCGGCGCGTTCACGACATGGCTCTATTCCGTGACGTTGAACGCGGCGCGCGACATGATGCGCAAGACCACGCGCGAAAACGTCAAGAGCGAGGCTTTCGGCGCCTACAGCATGATATCGGGAGAGGCCCCGGCCGAACCTGAAGATCCCACTGAGGCGCTCTGGGCAGCGGTGCGGCAATTGCCGGACAAGCAGCGCGATGCAGTACTTCTGGTCTATGGCGAAGGTTTGAGCCATGCGGCCGCCGCCGAGGCGATGGCAATCTCGGAGACGACGGTTTCCTGGCACATCCATGAAGCGAAGAAACGGCTGAAGACGTTGATTCGTTCAGCCGGGGAAGTGTGACCATGGTCGACGACAACGAACTCAACAGGCTGCGCGACGCAGCAGTACCGGCGCCGGGCGAAAGCGCGAAGGCACGCGCCTTCGAAGCCGCCATGAGCGCCTATGATCAGGAAAATATTTCTGCCGTCACCCAAGGATCGGTCGGCGGGCTTCGTCTCACAGAGCGAGCACAAAAGCTCTGGAGCGAGATCATGCAAAAGAAACTCATCGCCACGCCAGCCATTGCCGGGCTCGTCGCCCTGCCGATCGCCGGATACGCCACCTTCCACATACTGAGGGAACAGCCGTTGCCGTTCGGCGGCGACGAGAAGATCACCGAAACGCTGGCCGACAAGCCGGCGATCAACGCGCCGGTAAAAGAAAAGCAGGCGCCTGAAGGCGACAAGAAGGCCGACGCCGATGTGCGAAGCCGCGACACCACTACGCCGCTTACGCCACCCGCGCCGCCGAAGCCCGAATCGACCGTTGCTGTCGCCCCGGCGCAGCAGGATGCGCTGGGGCGCGGCGTGTTGGCCGAGCCTGCGCCAGTTGAGAGCCGCGAGTTTTCGCTTGACGGCACCGCTGCCCCGGCCGGCGGCGCGCGGGTCGACCGCATGGCCGGCGCGACCGAATCCAAGTACTTGGCACAGCCTTCGACGATGCCGGCCGACCAGATTGCGCCGCAGGAGCCAAACCGCGACCGCGTCGAGGATTTCAAGACCAATCCGGTGCATGCAGCCCTTCAGGATCCGGTCTCGACCTTCTCGATCGACGTCGACACGGCTTCCTATTCCTTCGTCCGCGGCTCGCTGAAGCAGGGCTACCTGCCGCAGGCCGATACGGTCCGCGTCGAGGAGATGGTCAATTACTTCCCCTATGACTGGAAGGGTCCGGACTCGGCTTCGACGCCGTTCAACTCGACCGTCAGCGTCATGCCGACGCCGTGGAACGGGCACACCAAGCTGATGCACGTCGCCATCAAGGGCTTCGACATCAAGCCGGTCGAGCAGCCCAAGGCCAATCTGGTGTTCCTGATCGACGTCTCGGGTTCGATGGACGAGCCTGACAAGCTGCCGCTGCTCAAGTCGGCTTTCCGGCTGCTGGTCAGCAAGCTCAAGGCGGACGACACCATCTCGATCGTCACCTATGCCGGTGACGCCGGCACCGTGCTGATGCCGACCAAGGTTACCGAGAAGGACAAGATCCTCAACGCCATCGACAATCTGTCGCCCGGCGGCTCGACGGCCGGCGAGGCGGGCATCAAGGAAGCCTACAGGCTTGCCCAGCAGTCCTTCGTCAAGGACGGCATCAACCGTGTGATGCTGGCCACGGACGGCGACTTCAATGTCGGCCAGACCGATGACGACGATCTGAAGCGGCTGATCGAGCAGGAGCGCAAGACCGGCGTGTTCCTGTCGGTATTCGGCTTCGGCCGCGGCAATCTGAACGACCAGATGATGCAGACCATCGCCCAGAACGGCAACGGCACCGCCGCCTATATCGACACGCTGGCCGAGGCCGAGAAGGTTCTGGTCGAGGATGCCTCCTCGACGCTGTTCACCATCGCCAAGGACGTCAAGATCCAGGTCGAGTTCAATCCGGACAAGGTCTCGGAGTACCGGCTGATCGGCTATGAAACCCGCGCCTTGAACCGCGAGGACTTCAACAATGACCGCGTCGATGCCGGCGATATCGGCTCCGGTCATTCGGTGACCGCCATCTACGAGATCACGCCGAAGGGCAGCGGCGGCGAGCAGATGGATCCGCTGCGCTACGGCCAGGCAACGGTCAACAATGGCGGCGTCGCCAATGCCGACGAATATGCCTTTGTGAAAATCCGCTACAAGCTGCCGAACGAAGACGTCTCGAAGCTGATCACCACGCCGGTGACCTCGGCCAACGAGGTCGCGTCCTTCGACCAGGCCAGCACCGACCAGCGTTTCTCCGTCGCTGTCGCCGCCTTCGGCCAGAAGCTGCGCGACGAGGATGCGACCGCGAAGTTCGGCTACGACAAGATCATGGAGATTGCCACCGCCGCCCGAGGAGCCGACCCGTTTGGGTACAGGTCCGAGTTCCTTTCGCTTGTGCGCCTTGCCTCGGCGCTGGGCGGTAACCGGTAGTGGCAATAACGCCGGTTCCTTTCAGACGGGGGTCGTTCTGATACGGGGAACCGGCTACGGGCGGGTGAGGCAGGCCGGCGGGGGAAACCCTGCCGGCCTTTTTTCGGATCGATTGATCCGAAGCGCACAGATGATCCGCCTGATAGTTAAATTGCGCGGCTTTTCCGGAACGTCATCGCAATGCCCTGCTATTATTGCACGGGGTCGGGACTGGGCTTGGGGAGCCGGGAATTGCAGATCATGAACATTGGAAACACGACTCCGGCGGTGAGACACACGCAGGCGTCGGGAACGCTGTCGCCAGAATCCAGGCGCATCATGGATGACGTCGACGCAGCCCGGAATACCGCAAAGTCGGCGCTGACCAATGACCGCTTTCGCGTCATGCTGGAGCAGATCGGCAATCCGCAGTCGTCGGGTGACCTGGTGACGATGAGCGGCAACGCCAACGGCACCGCCCCGGATTTCAAGACGGCGCTATCGCGTTACGCTGAAAACAGCGAATAAGTTCGATATCAGGCGCGGCTGCGGCGGCGTTCGCGGCGGGCTTCGCTGGTCTCGGCGGTGTTTTCCGTTGCCACCTTGTTGCGCATCGGACCGATGCGCTCGACGATCCCCGCGACGGTCGGGCGTTCGGATTTGGTGTGCGCGTCGAGCGCCTTGCGCATGGCGGCAAGGTGCTGGAACGAGGTGCCGCAGCAGCCGCCGATGATCTTCGCGCCGCCATCCACCGCCAGCCGGACATAGTCGGCCATCAGCTCCGGCGTGCCGGAATAATGGATCTCGGTGCCACGAAATTCGGGAATGCCGCAATTGCCCTTGACGATCACCGTCGCTTCCGGCTTCGCCTCGGTCATGTCGAGCAGCGAGGCCAGGATGTCGGAGGCGCCGACACCGCAATTGGCGCCGACACCGAGCGGTGTCTCTGAAAGTCCGTCGACGACGCCGTGGATATCCCTGGGCAGCAGGCCCATCATGGTGCGGCCGGCAGTGTCGAACGAACCGGTATAGGTGTAGGGCAGGCCGACGCGGATGGCGGCCTCCGCCGCGGCGCGGATTTCGTCCGGCGCAGACATGGTCTCGATCCAGGCGACTTCGGCGCCGCCTTCCTTGAGACCCTCGATCTGCTCGGCAAAAGCCTCGACTGCTTCGTCATAGGTCATGGCGCCGAGCGGCACCAGCAACTCGCCGGTCGGACCGACCGAGCCGGCGACGATGACTTTCCTGTCGGCCTTGTCGGCGACCGCGCGGGCAATCTCGGCGGCGCGCTTGTTCAGCGCATGCACGCGGTCCTGCGCATGATGCAGCTTCAGCCGGTGGCGGGTGCCGCCGAACGAGTTGGTGAGGATGATATCGGCGCCGGCGTCGACGAAATTCTGGTGCAGGCTGGTGATGGTGTCGGGCGCTGCCTCGTTCAGCAACTCCGGCGCTTCGCCGGCCTCCAGACCCATGGCGAACAGATTGGTGCCGGTGGCGCCATCGGCGAGCAGCACGCCCTTTTCGGCCAGCAGAGCATCGATGGGATTGTTCGCGGTCATCGGATCGACTTTCAGTATTTGAATGGAATAAGGATATAAAGAAGTCTTTATGTCCAGTCAATGTGTTTGCGACCGGCAATTGCCGGGCGGTGCACCTTTCCGGGGCGTTGGGGATCAGGCAGAACCCGATGGAAATGACGCGCCGGCCAGATTGCGCGCGTAGGCGGCGGCCTCATGCGGGTTGATGTCGGCGGCGCGGATCAGATTGTCGAAATGCTGGGTCAGCGCTTGGACCGGCTGGGTGGCGTTCAGCACGACATACATGTCGCCGACATATATGGCGGCGCGATAAGGGCCGAAGATGGTCAGCGGGATGGAATAGCGCATGCGGCCGTCATAGAGGAACAGGCGGAAGGTGGGGTAGAGATCGTCAAGCAGCGTCGCCATATGGGCAAGCTGCTGCCGGCGGTCAGCCTCGGGAAAGCGGTCCCAGACGCCCAGGCCGCGGGCGAAAATCTCCAGCGTGTGGCGCGGCATGCAGACCTCCATGTCGGTCTCAGGGCGCCGGTTGTACTCGATGCGGTACTGCGTCTCGCTCGCCTGAGCGAGGCGGCTGCGGTTGGTGATGTTGGCTTCGTAGTCGACCAGCTGGCGTGTGCGCAGGAGGTCGGGAATGCCGGCCGGCACATAGCGGATCTTGGTGCCTGCGGCCTCGGCGAACCATTTGGCGAGCAGCGTGCGGTCGAAGCCGTCGGGCGCCTCTTCGATCTCCAGGCTTTCGCGGATTTCGCCGGTGACGCCTTCGTCCTGGGAGAGGCCGAGGAGCCAGTCCAGCGAGATCTTGAATTCGGCGGCGATGTTGAGCAGCGTTTCGGCGCGCGGCAGGCGCGTCGAGGCGCCGGACATCAGTTGCGACAGCGCCGACCGATCGATGCCGACTGCTGACGCGAAGGCCGACTGGTTGAGGTCGGACCGTGTCAGGAGCAGCTTCAGACGCTCCCGAAAGATTGCCGACAGGTCCCGTTTGTCCACTGTTCGTTCTCCGCGCTCACTTAGGAAAAATTTGCGCCATAGCCGTCGAATCAGCACTCCAGGCGTAAATGAATCCCTAGGGTTGTTTACAATGTGTAACATCTGCGGTCAAAAATGCGCAAATGCAACATTTTGTACACTTTGTCTCGTTGAGTGGAATCGCTTCTCCTGACACTATGTTGTCAGGAACCAATTGGGGTTTCGGCGGCTGAGGGACAGTGGTCGATAGCATGACAGGCAAGAGCATCAAGCGACGCAACGCAGCAGCCATCGAGTGGCCGACCGTGGTTCTCGCTTTCTTCTGTTACGGAATGTGGCTCGCTGCCGGGCTCCTGCTCTGGCCCTCTTATCCGATCCTGGCACTTCTTCTCCTCGGCTTCATCCTGGCCTTGCAGTCGTCGATCATGCACGAAGTGCTGCATGGCCATCCGACGCGCAGCGCGCTCATCAACGAAGCCTTCGTCTTCCTGCCGATCGGCCTGGTCTGGCCGTTCCGTCGCTTCAAGACGCTTCATTTGCGCCACCACGCCGACGAGCGCCTGACCGATCCGCTCGACGATCCCGAGAGCTATTACCAGGCGCTGTGGATGCATGACGATCTGCCGCCGACGATGAAATTCCTGCTCAAGATAAACAACACCATGGCCGGCCGTTTCTTCCTCGGCCCTTGGCTGTCCTGCATCGGTTTCTTCGTCGACGACGCCAGGCATGTGATTGCCGGCGACAAGGTGATCGGCAAGGCATGGCTGCTGCATGCGATCGGCCTCGCCATCGTAGTGCCGATCGTGCAGTTCGGCTTCGGCATTCCCGTATGGCTCTACATTCTGGTGCCGGTCTGGCTCGGCCAGTCGCTGATCGCGGTCCGGACTTTCGCCGAACATCAGTGGTGCGAGCACCCTGAAGGACGCACGGTGATCATCGAGCGCTCGCCGCTGTCGTTCCTGTTCCTCAACAACAATCTGCACTTCGTTCACCACAAGACCCCGACCGTTGCCTGGTACAGGCTTCCAAAACTGTTTGCCGACCGCCGCGACGAGTGGCTGCGGATGAACAATGGCTACGCCTATCCGAACTATTTCGCACTGATCAAGGCCTACGCATTCAAGGCCAAGGAGCCGATCGTGCACCCGGTGCTGCGCCGCCAGCCCGAGCCGGGCAGGGCGTTCAAGCCGCGCATCAGGGCGCGCAGCATCAGCGGGCTTGGCAGCGCGCCGGTTCCGGCCGAGCCGCCGAAGGAATAATCCCCGGACATCCCGGTGTCGGCCAATTCTGATTGAACGCCGCGTTTTTGCGATCCTTTCCCGAGCCATGATGATTGAGTGTCGGCATGAGTGAATTGATTGCGGCATTGCCGATGTACGACTGGCCCGAAGTGCGCGGCGAGGTCGACGCGCAATGGGCAGCGTTGCGCGAGGCTTTTCGGCACAAGGGCATCGATGCGCCGCAGACAATCGTGCGCCGCAGTGGCGACCTGCCGCCGGTGCCGGGCGGTATCCGGGACGCCGAGGGCAAGCTAATCGCGCCCGATCCGGCGACACTGCCGCCGAACGAACTCGACCATCACCAGCTTTGGCTGCATCCGGCGCTGCTGTTCGCGCAGACCTGCTGGGGGCCGATGGAACTCGGCCTGAACAAGCATGTGCAGGTGGTCGGCCAGCCGAGCTACGACGCTTACGAAGGCGGCCAGGGCGAACTCTATTCCAGCGCGCTGGTGATGCGCACAGGCGAGGGATCGGAAGTTCGCTCGCCCGCGGATGGCAAAGCCTTGCTGCCGCTCGATCTGATGCGTGGCAAGCGTTTTACCTACAACAGCCTCGATTCGATGTCGGGCATCATCGCGCTGACGCGCGATCTGCAGGCCGCCGGCGAAAGCCTGGATATCTTTTCCTCGCGCAGCGAAAGCGGTGGCCATCGCGGCTCGATCGTCGCGGTCGCCGAGGGCAAGGCGGATATAGCTGCCATCGACTGTGAGAGCTGGGCGCTGGCGCAGCGTTTCGAACCTGCGGCAAACGCCGTGAAGGTCGTCGGCTGGACGGCAAGGCGCAAAGGCCTGCCCTACATCACCGCCAGGACGACGCCGGAAAGGACGCTCAAGGCTCTGCGCGAGGCGCTTGCCGGATCAGCCGAGCAGCCTCGCATCCAGCTTGTAGGTTGAAAGCTGCTCGTTACCGGTCTCGGTGATCAGGATCTGTTCCTCGATCTTGACGCCCTCATGGCCGCCGAGACGGCCGATATAGCTTTCCACGCACAGGACCATTCCCGGCTCCAGCACGCCGTCGGGCGTGTCCGGCGTCCAGTCGCTTGCATGCGGCAGGGTTGGATACTCGTCGGCGAGGCCGACGCCGTGATAGAGCACGCCGTAGCGCGCCGGGAAGCAATCTCCCGGCGGCACCACCGAGCGTTCGACCAGGTCGCGGAAGGATATGCCGGGCTGCATCAATTGCGTGTTGTGGGCGATCTGGTCGGCGGCGATGTGGAAGAGGTCCCGTTGCTCGTTCGATGGTCTCGCATCGCCGCAAAGCCAGGTGCGTGAGAGATCGGCGCAGAAGCCGTAGGGGCCGATCAGGTCGGTGTCGAAGGCGACGAGGTCGCCTGCTTCGATCACCCGCGATGAGCATTCCTGGAACCACGGATTGGTGCGCGGTCCCGAGGCAAGCAGCCGGGTTTCGATCCATTCGCCGCCGCGCGCAATGTTGCCGCGGTGGAGTTCGGCCCACAATTCGTTTTCGGAAATGCCCGGCGTTAGCGCCTTCTCCATTTCACCCATCGCCGCTTCGCAAGCGACGATTGCGCGGCGCATGGCGAGGATCTCGTCCGGCGATTTGATCAGCCGCGCATTTTCCATCACCGCTTCGCCATTGCCGATCGAAATGCCGAGGCGGGCGAGTTCCTCGACGCCTTCCGGGTTGATGTGGTCGACCGCAATGCGGCTGTTGCCGCCGCCATGCTCCTTGACCAGATCGGCGATGCCGGCCGCCCATCGGCGGACTTTGTGCTCGGTCAGCTCGCCGCCATAGAGATACATCCACGACACTGCCGGCCGCACCTCGTCGACGACGCCGGAATGATCGGACAGATGCTCGCAAGAGAAATAGTCGAACAGCACCACGGGTCCCTCAGTGGCGACGAAGCAGTGGCGGGTCGGATTGTGCGCGACCCACAGCTGCATGTTGGTCGAATCGGTGGCGTAGCGGATGTTGACGGGGTCGTAGAGCAGCGCGCCGGCGTAGTTTCGGCGCCTCAGTTCGGCGCGGAGGCGCTCGAGCCGGTATTTGCGCATCGCGGCAAGATCGGGCGCGGCGATGCCTGCCGCTTGCCATTCGGCTTCAGCCAGCGCGCCATAGCCCAGCACATGCTGGTTCAGCGACGCCGCCTTCTGGCGCGATGTTTCGCGCAAGGCTTCGACCGAGCCGGGCTCGAACGGCATGATCTTGCGATGACGACCGAACCCTTGTTTCTCCACCCGACGCCTCCCTGCCGACTTACTGTGGCGCTGCGCCCGCGGCCGCTTTCTTCAGCCGCGTGACCGTCAGCGTGCGGGTGGGCGGCTCGCTGTCGAACAGCATCGGAACGACCAACTGCTGCGGCGAGCCGTCAGCGACATAGCCGGCCTCGCTCAAGGCCCGCAGGATGCCCTCGGGAGGTTCCTTGTCATTGGCCATCACGAGCACCGCCGGCTCGATCAGCAAATGGCCGAAGTCCGGCATCTCGTCGTCGAGCACGACCAGATCGGGATCGACAAGACGCAGATTTCCCACCCAGTGCCAGCTCGATATCGCCGTGCGAACCGGACCGTTTGCCGTCAGCTGGCCATAGAGCGACTGGTAGTCGACACGCACGATGCTGCCGCGGCTGTCGCCGCCATTGAGGTGCGTGTACCAGGTCACCGGCAGCACGAGGATGGCAAGCGTTGCGCCGACAAAGACGACGACGTCCTGCACCTTCCTTCCCTTGTCGCCTCTGGCATCCATCCGCAAGGCCAGCGCGACCGGCAGCAACACAAGGATGGGAAGCATCCAGCGATCGCGAAATTGCGTCGTCCCGCTCGCCAGGACGAGCACGATGGTCATCGCCAGGGCAAAAGCGATGGTGCGCCACACCAGTTTCTCGGTCCATGGCGCCGGTTGCAGCGCGGGCGCCGGCTTTTTCCATGCGATGAGCAAAGCCGCGACGAATATGCCGGCCGGCAACACGGCGAAATACAGGATAGCCTTGCCCAGTCCGCGCATTCCGTAGAATGCGGTTTGTATGGCGCTTTCTCCTCTGCCCATGCCGAAGCCGCCGCTGTGCGACAGCAACTGGTCGGTGTAGGTCAGGTTCCAGTAGAGCGTCGGCAGGCAAAGCAGCACCGCCACGACAAGGCTGATCGAAAACCGGCGGTTGAGCATGACGCCGCGCGTTTCGCGCAGCGACAGGGTGGACAGCATCAGCGCGCCGAGAAAGATCGCGTTGTTGTATTTCGACAGGATGGCGGCGGCCATCGCCACGCCAAACAGCACATAGGTGGCCAGCGAACGCCGCTGCACCAGTTCAACGAGCGCAAGAAACAGCACCACTGAAAAACAGAAAGCGGCGATCGAGTGGGTGAGGGCGTGCTGCATCTCCCACACCATCTGCGGAAACAAAAGCAGGCCGAACATAGCGGCGGCGCCGGCTCGGCTCGAATAGCCGAGACGGCGGACAGCGGCGAAAACCGATGCCAGCGCTAGTCCGATCAGGACGTACTTAACGATCTTGAGCGCGAGGATATTCGTTCCGACCACGGAGGCGACCAGGCGGGCAAGCCATGTGTAAAGCGGTGGCTGCGACCCGCCATAGCCGGCCCAGAAATAGCGCATGTACATCAGCTGTTCGGAATCGTCGACGCCGACGCCGGTTCCGACGATATGGGACGACAGCGTCATCACCACGATCTGGACCAGGCAGTAGGGCGCGAGACAGAAGAGGGCGGCGTTGAAGGGACCGACCTTGCCGTTGCAGAGCCAGTCCGTCCATTTCTCTAGATAGCGCAAGGGAATCGTCTTCTCATAGGGGGAAAATGCCTGCGGCCAACTTCCGAAGGCCCCTTACACGATCTCACGCTCCCTGTCGCCTTTTCAGGTCCGCATCTTCTCGCCGCTGGGGTCGAAGGGCGCCTCGACATTGATACGCGCCGGACGCCGGTGGCCGAGGATCTCGATCTCGAACAGTCCGGCACTTTCGTCCTCGGCGAGTGCCGCCGGCACATAGCCCTGCGCCATCGACTTCTGCACATAGTGCGCATAACCGCCCGAGGTGACCCAGCCGACCACGCGCCAGTCGCCGTCGACGATGCCGCGCACGGCGGAAGCGCCTTCGGCAGCCTTTGAGCCACGCACTTCCTTGCCTGCCGTATCGAAGCGTGGCGCGCCATAGCCATGCGGCTTTTCCACCGTGCCATAGTCCTTGCCGACCTTGGCCCAGATCGGCTCGTCGCCCATGACATCGGCGTCGGCCGCATCGACGATAAAGGAAACGCGGCGCAGTTTCGGCCCTTCCGCCTGTTCCTTGGCGGCGGCCTCGCGGCCGATGAAGTCGTTCTTCTCCAGCTTGATGAAGCGGTCCATCGCGCCTTCGAACGGCCCGTAGATCGGGCGCAGCTCGCGGTACCAGGTCGGGAAGTTCTTCTCCAGGCGCATGGAGAGCAAAGCGCGCATGCCGAAATCGACGAGGCCGAACTCCTCGCCGGCGTCCTTGATCGCCTTGTAGACCAGGCGCTCATAGGCCGGCGCCATCCAGATTTCATAGCCGAGATCGCCGGTATAGGTGATGCGGTTGACCATGCAGGGCGCGCCGCCGACCGCCATTTCGCGGAAATCCATGAAGCGAAACGCCTTGGTCGAGATGTCGACATCGACCAGCTTCTGCAAGAGGTCGCGCGATTTCGGCCCGGCGATCGACAGGCCGACGAGCGTCTGATCGAAGCGGTGGATGCGCACCGAACCATCCTTCGGCAGGTGCTTCTCGAACCAGCGCATGTGGTATTTCTGCGCGGCGGACGAGCCCCAGATCATAAATCTGTCGTCGCCTGCCTTGGCGATGGTGAAGTCGCCGATCAGCTTGCCGAACTCGTTGATCATCGGCGTCAGCACGATGCGGCCGATCTTCGGCATGCGGTTGGTCATCAGCCGGTTGAGGAAATCCTCAGCCGCAGGTCCCGACACTTCGTATTTGGCGAAGTTGGCGATTTCGGTGACGCCGACGCGTTCGCGCGTGGCGCGCACTTCCTCGCCGATAGGACCGAAATCGTTTGAGCGGTGGAAGGAGACGACGTCCTTCGGCTCCTTGCCCTTCGGCGCGAACCACAGCGGGGTCTCCAGGCCCCAGCTATCGCCCATGACGGCGTTGTTGGCGAGCATCGTGTCATAGAGCGGCGTCGTCTGCGCCGGACGCGCAGCCGGCAGCTCTTCATTGGGGAAGCGGATGGAGAAGCGGCGCGAATAGTTTTCGCGCACCTTTGCGTTGGTGTAGCGCAGGCCGGCCCACTCGCCGAAGCGGGCGACATCCATGCCCCAGACGTCGAAGCCGGGATCGCCATGCACCATCCAGTTGGACAGCGCGAGGCCGACGCCGCCGCCCTGGCTGAAGCCGGCCATGACGGCGCAGGCGCACCAGAAATTGGTCAGACCCTGCACCGGCCCGACCAGCGGATTTCCGTCGAGCGCGAAGGTGAAGGGGCCGTTGATGATCTGCTTGATGCCGGCTTTCTCGATGCCGGGGAAATGCTTGAAGCCGATCTCCAGCGACGGCGCGATGCGGTCGAGGTCGGGCGGCAGCAGTTCATGGCCGAAATCCCACGGCGTGTTGACCGGCGACCATGGCTTGCAGGCCTTTTCATAGGTGCCGAGCAGGATGCCGTTGCGCTCTTGTCGGGTGTAGATCTCGCCCTTGAAGTCGAGCACGCCGATCATCTCGCGGCCGGTCGATTTGTTGAACTCTTCGACCTCGGGCATCGGCTCGGTGAGCAGGTACATGTGCTCCATGGCCAGCACCGGCAGTTCGACGCCGACCATGCGGCCGATCTCGCGCGCCCACAGGCCGCCGCAGTTGACGACATGCTCGGCGTGGACGGTGCCCTGTTCGGTGACGACGTTCCAGGTGCCGTCAACTTCCTGCGTCAGTTCGACGACGCGGTTGCGCAGCACGATCTCGGCGCCCAGCTTCTTGGCCGCCTTGGAGTAGGCGATCGTCGTGCCGGAGGGATCGAGATGGCCTTCGACCGGATCCCACATGGCGCCGACGAAATTGGTCTCGTCCATCAGCGGGAACATCGCCTTGGCTTCGGAGGGCGTGATCAGCTCGGTGTCCATGCCGAGATAGCGGCCCTTGGCGTGGGCCAGGCGCAGAAAATCCATGCGCTCGGGCGTATCGGCCATCATCACGCCGCCGGTCAGATGCAGCGAGCAGGACTGGCCGGAGATTTCCTCGATCTCCTTGTAGAGCTGCACCGTATAGGCCTGCAGCTTGGCGACGTTGGGATCGCCGTTCAGCGTGTGGAAGCCGCCGGCTGCGTGCCAGGACGAGCCGGAGGTGAGCTCGGAACGCTCGATCAGCATGATGTCGGTCCAGCCGGCCTTGGCCAGGTGATAGAGCACCGAGCAGCCAACGACGCCGCCGCCAATGACAACCGCTTTTACATGAGATTTCATGAGAGATAGGTCCGTTTTTGCGTAAATTGAATCAGGTGTGTCGGTTGGCAGGATGCCGCCAGTTGCTTGCCGATCAAAAATCGGTCGGCGCGCCGCCTTCGGCCGTGCGCTTTTCGACGAAGTCGTTGAGCTCTTCGCGGATCGCCGGGTCCATATAAGGTTCCTCGTAGGATGCCAGCCGCTCCTTCCAGACCTTGTTGGCCTTTTCCAGCGCGGTCGGCGATCCGGCTTCGGCCCAGGTCTCGAAATTGCGCCAGTCGGAGAGGATGGGCGAGTAGAAGGCTGTCTTGTAGCGGTCCTGCGTGTGCTGGGTGCCGAAGAAATGGCCGCCGGGGCCGACCGACTGGATGGCGTCGAAGCCGAGCGCTTCGTCGGACAGGTCGAGCGGGGTGAGGAACTCGGCCACCATCTGCAACAGGTCGATGTCCAGGATGGTCTTCTCGTAGGAACAGCGCAGGCCACCTTCGAGCCAGCCGGCGCCGTGCATCATCAGATTGCCGCCGCCCTGGATGGCGCCCCACAGCGAGAACACGCTTTCATAGGCTGCCTGCGCGTCGACCGTGTTGGCGGCGCAGGTATTGGAGGTGCGGTAGGGGATCTTGTAACGGCGGGCAAGCTGGCCGCCGACAAGCTGCGCCTTCATATATTCAGGCGTGCCGAAGGCCGGCGAGCCTGACTTCATGTCGACATTCGAGGTGAAGCCGCCATAGCCAACCGGCGCGCCCTTTCTCACCATCTGGGCAAAGGCGATGCCGGACAGCGCCTCGGCATTTTGCTGCACCAGCGCACCGGCGATGGTCACCGGCGCCATCGCGCCGGACAGGGTGAAGGGCGTGATGACGACGACCTGACCCTTGCTCGACATCTGGATGATGCCTTCCATCATCGGCACATCCAGTTTCAGCGGCGAATTGGTGTTGATGATGGTGAAGACGGACGGCTCTTCGAGCATCTGCTCATGGCTGATGCCGCGGGCGATCCTGGCGATCTCGATGCCGTCGACATTGCGCTCCTTGCCGAGCGAATAGATGTGGAACACCTTGTCGGTCAGCGTGGCGAGGTCGCGGATGCATTCGAGGTGGCGCACGGAAGGATGGATGTCGGTCGGCTCGACCGGATAACCGCCGGTGCAGTTCAGGATGTTGTGCATCTGCGCCAGGCGCAGGAAGTTGCGGTAGTCCTGCTGGTTGCCCGGACGGCGGCCGCGATCGAGGTCGGAGCAGTTCGGTGCCGACGCCATCATCGACAGGATCACATTGTTGCCGCCGAAGCGCACATTGTGCGCCGGGTTGCGGGCATGGAGCGTGAATTCCGACGGGCAGTTGGAGATGAGATCGAGGATCATGTCGCTGTCGAAGCGCACGCGCTCGCTGCCCTCGCGGACATCAGCGCCATTTTCCTTCATGATGCGGCGCGCTTCGTCATGCAGCACGTCGACGCCTATTTCCCTCAAGACGCGCAGCGAGGCGAGGTGGATCGATTCCAGCTCGTCGTCCGAGATCAGCTTGGTCGGCGTCAGCGGATTTCTCAGTTGTCGAAAAGCCGGCTGTTCGAAGGCGGCCGAGCCGCCGGCGCGCTTGCCCGCACGGCCACCGCGACGGGCACGGTCGGCTGCCAAAGGCGGTTCGGCTGGATGCAGGGCGGCGGTCATGATGGTCCTCGTACGATGCTGGTAGCGGGCGGCATAATGGACCGGCGGCTGTCCGGCCATTGCGGAGGCGGCGACCACTAGGACGAGGGAAGCGACATGCCCGAACGGCAGTCCGATAGCTGACAACCTTGCCGGGGATTGGCGGACAGGACGCGCCCACTGCGGCTCTTGGCGCAAGGGGATTTCAGGCGCGGCCCTTCCTTTCCCTAAATCGAACCGCTAGCTCAATGGTTTGCCGCTGGATGGGCCGGCAATTCATGTGGAAGGCATCATGGCTGCGACCGGTTCGAGCGATGGCGAAGCGGGGACGCAATGGGCGGCGCTTGCCGGCGTAACTGCCGCCCTCGCGATGTTCGGTGCGGCGCAAGGGCTGAGCTCGCCGCTGTTTACGCTGCTGATGCAGAAGCAAGGCATGTCGCCGGCGCTGATCGGCTTGTCGGCAGCGATGATGCCGCTTGGTCTGATCCTTTCGGCCTCGTTCGTGCCGGCAGCCATTCGGCTGGTCGGCGCGCGCAACCTGGCTGTGGGTTGCTCATTGATTGGGGCGCTGTGCTTCCTCGGCATCGGCTACCTGCAGGACTGGGTGGGCTGGTTCGTCATCCGCTTCACCATCGGTATCGTCATCAACCCGCTCTATATACTGGGCGAAGTATGGGCGCTGTCGCTGGCGCCGCCGTCGCGCCGCGGCAGAGTGATGGGGGCATTCAACACCGTGCTGGGCGCTGGCTATGCTGCGGGGCCTTTGGTCCTGACCGCGGTAGGGATATCGGGCTGGGTTCCTTTCCTGGTCGGCATGGCCGGCTTCATCCTGTGCGCCGCGATCCTTCGTGCTCTTTCGTCAAGCCTCGCCGGCTTCGAGGATGACGGCCAATTGCCCGGCGGCTTTTTCGGTTTCGCCAGGCTGGCGCCGGCGCTGTTGTTTGCCGTGCTGGTTTCAGCGGCGGTCCAGCAGGGCACCTACGCTTTGATGCCGGTCTTCGGTGCTGCCTATGGCTTGCCCGAAAGGACGCTGGCGGCCCTGGTGATGGCACTGTCGCTGGGAAACATCTTCCTGCAAATCCCGCTCGGCCTGCTGGCCGAGCGTTTCGGCGGGCGGGCGATGATCATCTTCTGTGCGTTGGCGACAACGGCCTGCGCGGTTTTGCTGCCGTTCCTGATCACGACGCCGGCGATCTGGCTCGTCCTTCTCGTCATGGGCGCGGTCGGCTATGGCGTCTACACCATGGCGCTGGTGGAGCTCGGCAGCCGCTTCAGGGGAACCGTGCTGGTCGCCGGCAACGCCGCCTTCGCATTGATGTGGGGCGCCGGCGGCATTGTCGGCCCGCCTGGCGCCGGTGCCTTGATGCAGACCATCGGTCCGCTCGGTCTGCCGGTGGTGATCGCCGGCCTCGACGCGCTGCTGGTGAGCTTCGCGCTCTATCGATCGTTCAAGCGCCAAAACTCCTGACAGGCCCAAAAGCTCCTGACAGGCCCAAACTCATGACAGGCCTTGTCTGGAGCAAACGGTTTTTCGCGGGGCGGGGCTTACCCGCGTCGGACAGAAAAGCTAGTCCTGAACCTGGTTTAGGTGCCAATGATGAACCTGGCGGAAGCTGACAACGAGAAGATGCAGTGGGCGGCGATCAGCGGCGTGATCGCGACCGTCTCGGTGTTCGCCATCGCGCAAGGCCTGTCCTATCCGCTGCTGAGCTTCATCCTGCAACGCCAAGGCGTTTCGCCGGCCATCATCGGGCTCTCGGCGGCAATGACGCCGATCGGCTTCATTGTCTCGTCGCCGCTGATCCCGGCACTGGCGCGCCGGTTCGGGGCAGGGCGCACCGCGCTTACCTGCGCGGCGCTTTCGGCTATTGTGCTTGCGCTGATCGGCTGGACGCAGAATGTCTATCTCTGGTTTCCGCTGCGCTTCTTGATCGGGGTGGTGACCAATCCACTCTATGTCTTGAGCGAAATCTGGGTCATTGCACTGGCGCCGCCATCGCGCCGCGGTCGCGTCATGGGTGTCTATTCAACCATCATCTCGGCCGGCTTCGCTGCCGGGCCGCTCTGCCTGCTCGCTGTCGGCACCGTGGGATGGCCGCCATTCCTGGTGGGGATCGCCGCCTTCATCTTCTGCGGCGCCTGCCTGGGGCTGGTGCTGCCGCGACTGCCGAAGGTCGACGAAGCCGGGCACAGGGTTTCGGTCATGGGCTTCATGCCCCTGGCATGGCTACTGCTGTCGGCGGTGGTCGTTGCCGCCGGTTTCGAACAGGGCGTGCTGGCGCTGCTGCCGGTCTACGGCACGCATTATGGCATCGCGGAAGCGCGCATGTCGGCGCTGCTGTCGGTGATGATCGCAGGCAATATCGCCATGCAGGTGCCGCTCGGCTTGCTGGCGGAACGGCTGACGGCGCGGCTGGTGCGATTCGTCTGCGTCGTGGTGACGGTGCTGGGCTGCGTGCTGCTGCCGCTGCTGATCGAGACGCCGTTGATCTGGCCTTGCGTCTTTATCTGGGGCGCGGTCTCCTATGGCATCTACACCATGTCGATCATCGAACTCGGCGAGCGCTTTACCGGCTCGGCGCTGGTCGCCGGCAATGCCGCCTTCTCCCTGATGTGGGGCATCGGCGGCATCGTGGTGCCGTCGCTGGCGGGTGGCGTCATGGATGTGATCGGCGCCTCCGGCCTGCCGATCACGCTGGGCACGATTTGTCTGGCACTGGCTGTGGCCACGGTCCTGCGCCGGCGGATGGTTTGAGGCCGCATTCCCCCGATGACCTGACGTACCATCTTGAATAAAACCGCTTGCAACGCGATGTAGGCAGGGCTGCCCGCCACTAGCCTGGAGACCATGCGTGACCCAATCGACGACAAAACGCCAGACGGATGCCACCGCGGAGGACAAGTTCCTCTGGTTGGAGGACCGGACCAGCAAGGAATCGCTCGACTGGGTGCATCGCCGGAACGAGATCACCATGGCCGAACTGCAGGGCGATCCGTCCTACCAGGCGGCGTTCGAGACGGCGCTCGACCTGATGACGGCCGAGGACAACATTGCGGTCGGTGCCGCGCTCAACGGTCAAGTCTATAATTTCTGGCAGGACAAGACCAATGTGCTCGGCCTCTGGCGCCGCACGACGGTTGCTTCCTACAAGACCGAGAAGCCTGTGTGGGAGACGATCATCGACTTCGACGTGCTGTCGGCCAAGGAGGGGGTGAAGTGGGTGTTCAGCGGCGCCAGCCGCCTTTACCCCGATTTCAACCTTTGCCTGGTGGCGATGTCGCCGGATGGCGGCGATGCCAGCGAGATGCGCGAATTCGACATCGAGACCAAATCATTCATCGAGGGCGGCTTCCGCGCTCCCGCCTCGAAATCCGGCTTTTCCTGGCTGGACAAGGACACGGTCATTGTCTCGGCTGCCTTCGATGAAGACGACAAGACCCAGTCCGGTTATCCGCGCGTCGTCAAGCTGTGGAAGCGCGGCACCCGGTTGGAGGAGGCGACGCCGATCTTCGAGGCCGAGAAGCAGGATCTCGCGGCCGGCGCGGGGGTCGAGCATGATGGCGACAGGCAGTATTTGTTTCTGGCCCGCACGATCGCCTTCTTCTCCTCGCACAGTTTTCTGCGCCTGCCGTCGGGCGAAAACCGCCGCATCCCGTTGCCGGACGATGTCACCGACAGCACCCTGTTCAAGGGTCGGTTTGTGTTCGGCGTGCGCAGCCCGTGGACGGCGCCGGATGGCACCGAATGCCTGCCGGACGGCCTCTATTCCCTGGATTTCGAACGCTGGATCGACACCGGCGAACTGGGTCCTGTCGAAACCATGCTTCAGCCGGCGCACCGTGTTTCGGTCGCCGGCATTGCCCGCACTCAGGACCGGCTGTTCATCAATCTGATGGACAATGTGCGCGGCAAGGTCGTTGTCGCCGAGCGCAGCGGCGACCGCTGGTCGCTGAAGCCGGTGGCGCTGCCCGAGAACGGCAATGTCGGCATCGCGCATGCCGAGCATTTCGGTTCCAGCGTCTCCTTCTCCTTCACCGATTTCCTGACGCCGAGTTCGATCATCTGGTCGGACGATGACGGGGTGACGCTGGCCACCGTGAAATCGCAGCCGGCGCGGTTCGACGCCGCGCCGCTGGTCTCGGAACAGTTCGAGGCGCGCTCGAAGGACGGCACCATGATCCCGTATTTCGTCGTCAGGCGGCGCGACCAGAAGGGTCCGGTACCGGCGCTTCTCTATGGTTATGGCGGCTTCGAAATACCGCTGCTGCCCGGCTATGCCGGCGTGCGCGGCAGGCTGTGGCTGGAGAAGGGCAATGCCTATGTGCAGGCCTGCATTCGCGGCGGCGGTGAGTTTGGGCCGGCCTGGCATCAGGCGGCGCTGAAGGGCAATCGCCAGACTGCCTTCGACGATTTCGCCGCGGTGGCGCAGGACGTCGTCAGGCGCGGCATCGCCACCGCTGCTTCCCTCGGCATCCAGGGCGGCTCGAATGGCGGCCTGCTTACCGGCGTTTCCCTGACGCAGCATCCCGAACTGTTCGGCGCCGTCATCATCGAGGTGCCGCTGCTCGACATGCTGCGCTACACCGAACTGCCGCCAGGCGCCTCGTGGATCGGCGAATATGGCGATCCGGCAAAACCGGAAGAGGCCAAGTGGCTCGCCGCCTATTCGCCGTACCATCATGTCTCGGCCGATGCCGACTATCCCCCGGTGCTGCTCACGACATCGACCGCCGACGACCGCGTCCATCCCGGCCATGCCCGCAAGATGGCCGCAAAGCTGCAGGAAGCAGGTCACGGCAAGACGTTGTTCTTCGAGGAGACGGAAGGCGGCCATGGCGGGCGCGGCGACCGCCGGCCGCAAGCGGCGCAAACCGCCATGAAATACGTGTTCCTGCAAAGGGTATTGAGCGGCACCGCTTGAATTTCGGGCCTCGGGCGGCATAGACTGCCGCCATGGTCTACATGAGCACATCCGGCGCCTTCGGGGTCGCGGTGACACCGTCGCCGCGCACGCTGCGCGCCGAACTGCTCAGGCTGTGCGCTCGCATCGGCTATTCGCCGCCCGCCGTCCTCTGACGAAGTCGCCCCGGCAGCTTGCCGGTTTGATTCCAGAGGAAAGAGCAAACCCATGACTTACCAGAACTATTCGCTGAAGCAGCTTCAGCAGATTGACGCCGCGCATCATCTGCATCCCTTCACCGACCACAAGGAATTGCGCGAGACCGGCTCGCGCATCATCACCCACGCCAACGGCCCGTTCATCTACGATGCCGACGGCACCGAAATACTCGACGGCATGGCCGGGCTGTGGTGCGTCAATGTCGGCTATGGCCGCGACGAGCTGGCCGACGCCGCTTACGCGCAGATGAAGGAATTGCCCTACTATAATTCCTTCTTCAAATGCTCGACGCCGACGCCCGTGCTGCTGTCGAAGAAGCTGGCCGAGCTGGCGCCCAAGGGCATCAGCCAGGTTTTCTACGGCTCCTCCGGCTCGGAGGCCAACGACACGGCGCTGCGGCTCGTGCGCCACTATTGGGTGCTGGAAGGCAAGCCGGAGAAGAACCGCATCATCTCGCGCAAGTCGGCCTATCACGGCTCGACCGTCGCCGGGACGTCGCTGGGCGGCATGGATTTGATGCACAAGCAGCTCGGCGGGGCGGTTCCCAACATCGTCCATGTCATGATGCCCTATGCTTATGAGTTGGCGCTGCCCGGCGAAAGCGACCATGATTTCGGCCTGCGCGCGGCCAAGGCCGTCGAGGACGCCATCCTCGAAGCCGGTGCCGACAAGGTGGCGGCCTTCATCGGCGAGCCGGTGATGGGCGCGGGCGGGGTGAAAATACCGCCGATGAGCTATTGGCCGGAAGTGCAGCGCATCTGCCGCAAATACGATGTGCTTTTGATGCTGGACGAGGTCATCACCGGCTATGGCCGCACCGGCGAATGGTTTGCGGCGCAGACCTTCGGCGTCGAGGCTGACACCATCACCACGGCCAAGGCACTGACCTCGGGCTATCAGCCGCTGTCGGCGCTGCTGGTCGGCGACCGTATCGCGGCGACGCTGGTCGAAAAGGGCGGCGAATTCTACCACGGCTATACCTATTCGGGTCACCCGGTGGCCTGCGCGGTGGCGCTGAAGAATCTCGAGATCATGGAGCGCGAAGGCTTGGTCGACAGGGTCAGGAACGACACCGGACCTTACTTCGCCCAGGCGCTGCAAGAGCGCATTGCCGGCCACGAACTGGTCGGCGAGGTGCGATCGATCGGGCTGATGGGCGCGATCGAGATCGTCAAGGACAAGGCGACCAAGGAGCGGTTCCTGCCGGCGGGCAGTGCCGCCGTCACCGTCCGCGACCACGCCATCGCGCAAGGCCTTATGCTGCGCGCCACCGGCGACACGATGATCCTGTCGCCGCCGCTGATCTGGACCCGCGCGACGATCGACATGGCTTGCGATCGCATCGCCAAAGCGCTGGATCTGGCGCAAGCGGATTTGCGCAAGAAGTAGATGGAACGAGCGCCGGGCGCCTTGCAAACAGGGCGCCCGGACTGTGCGCCTGCTTATCGTCAGGGTCGACGGGGTCAGCGCACCGATCGTGCTGGTCAATAAAGGCCATGAGGCAATTCCGAACGCTGCAATCGGAATAATAATTCAGACCGAGCAGTATAGTACTGCAAAACGCAAAAACCGCGCTCCATAGGAACGCGGCTTTGCCAGATACGCATGGCATTTCGCCAACAATACACTTGCGAAACTTACGGGCTCCGGTACGCGAGACCTGATCCGGAGCGCCGGGCGGATGCGATATGTCCGCCTCGCCATCCGTTATATAGGCACATCGTTACCGCCGGGTTATCGAGAGCTTAAGCAAATCTAAATTTGCAATTTTTCCGCGCAATAAAAATCGAGAAAAGCGCTGCCAAATTCGAAACTTATAGAGAACTGCCGCGAAGGAAATTTATGATGCCGGAAAAATCCGATCCGCCATTTCCCTGGGCGTTGAACAGCGCATAAAGCTGGGCCGCTTCGGCCCCCATTGGCGTCACCGCGCCGGCGCTTTGGGCCGCCTCCTGCGCCAGTTTCAGGTCCTTCAGCATGAGTGCTGCGGCAAAGCCCGGTTTGTAGTCGCGGTTGGCGGGTGAGGCCGGCACGGGACCCGGCACCGGGCAATAGGTGGTCAGCGACCAGCACTGGCCCGACGAGGTCGAGGCAACGTCGAACAGGGCCTGATGCGAGAGGCCGAGCTTTTCGGCCAGCACGAAGGCCTCTGCGACGCCGATCATCGAAATGCCGAGCATCATGTTATTGCAGATTTTGGCTGCCTGACCGGCGCCGTCGTCACCGCAATGGACGATGCGGCCTGCCATCGGCTTCAGGACCGGTTCGGCCTTGGCGAAGGCATCCTTGGCGCCGCCGGCCATGAAGGTCAGCGTTCCCGCAGCAGCACCGCCGGTGCCGCCGGAGACGGGGGCGTCGATCGAATGCAGCCCGTGCTTCCTTGCTACGGCATGCGCCTTGCGGGCCGACTCGACATCGATGGTCGAGGAATCAATGAACAGGGCGCCTGGTTTGGCCTTGGGTGCGATGTCCTCGTAGACCGAGAGCACGTGCTTGCCGGCGGGAAGCATGGTGATCACGACATCGGCGTCCTTCACCGCCGCCACGGCATTCGCCATGACAATGACGCCATGCTCGCGGGCGACGGTGAGGTTTTCCGGCATCAGGTCAAAGCCGTGCACCGCGTGCCCCGCCTTGACGAGATTGGCAGCCATCGGATTGCCCATATTACCCAAGCCGATGAAGGCGACAGTGGTCATAGCGGTGCTCCATGATGAGTAGGCAGTAGGCAGTAGGCAGTAGGCAGTAGGCAGTAGGCAGTAGGCAGTAGGCAGTAGGCAGTAGGCAGTAGGCAGTAGGCAGTAGGGCGACCTATTCGGGTGCGAGTTTGAGAATAAGTTGGCGAAGCATCTTTCCGATGGCCTCGGCCGCCAGAAGCAGGTGCTCAGCTTGCCCATGCGTGGCAACGCCAATGCGTTGAGCGATTTGGAGGTGTGTCTCGAACTCCTTCAGCGAGCCTTGGGCTATCCTGAGAAATTGCTGATAGGAGCCTCGGTTGTCTCGGCCATAGCCTTCCGCGATGTTTGCAGGGACAGAGGTTGCTGAACGGCGGATTCGGCTGGTCAGCCCATATAATTCCTCTTTGGGGCATGTCTTGGTCAATGAGTAGGTGCTGACAGCCAGATCCATCGCCTGCTGCCATACGATAAGATCCTTGTACGAGTTGATCTTGCCGGTCATCCTTTGCCTACTGCCTACTGCCTACTGCCTACTGCCTACTGCCGTCCGATCAACGCCCGCGCGATGATGACGCGCATGATCTCGTTGGTGCCTTCGAGGATCTGGTGGACGCGCAGGTCGCGCACCAGTTTTTCGATACCGTAATCATGAAGATAGCCATAACCGCCATGCAGCTGCAGCGCCTCGTTGGCGACGTTGAAGCCGATGTCGGTGACGAAGCGCTTGGCCATCGCCGACCATTTGCCGGCATCCGGCGCCTTGCGGTCGAGTTTCGAGGCGGCGGCGTAGAGAAAGATCCGCGCTGCCTGCAATTCGGTCTCCATGTCGGCCAACCTGAACTGCAGCGCCTGGAACTGGTTGATCTTCGAGCCGAAAGCCTTGCGCTCGGCGGTATAGGACAGCGCCTTGTCGAGCGCAGATTGCGCGCCGCCGAGCGAACAGGCGGCGATGTTGAGGCGGCCGCCATCGAGCCCGGCCATTGCGATGCCGAAACCTGCGCCTTCCCCCGACAGCAGGTTTGCAGCCGGCACCTTGCAGTCCTCGAAGATCACCTGGCGGGTCGACTGCATGTGCCAGCCCATCTTGTGCTCGTTGGCGCCGAAGGACAGGCCGGGCGCATCCTTCGGCACGACGAAGGTGGAAATGCCCTTCGGCCCGTCGGCGCCGGTGCGCGCCATGACGACATAGAGGTCGCTGTCGCCGGCCCCGGAGATGAACTGCTTGGCGCCGTTAAGCACATAGTCGTCGCCGCTCTTCACCGCGCGCGTCGTCAGCGCCGCGGCATCCGAGCCTGAGCCCGGCTCGGTCAGGCAGTAGCTCGCCAGCCATTCCATCGAGGTCAGCTTCGGCAGGAAGCGTTGGCGCTGCTCGTCGTCGCCGAAGCGGTCGATCATCGACGCCGCCATATTGTGGATCGAGATGAAGGAGGAAAACGCCGGATCGGCGTGCGACAGTGCCTCGAAGATCAGCACGGCGTCGAGCCGGCCGAGCGCCGAGCCGCCGACATCATCCCTGACATAGATGCCGCCAAGGCCAAGCGGGCCGGTCTCGCGGATTACATCGGCGGGAAAGTGTCTTGCCCGGTCCCATTCGAGCGCATTGGGCGCAACGCGATCGGCGGCGAAGGCCTGTGCCATCTCCTGGATGGCGCGCTGCTCCTCATTGAGTTCGAACTGACTGGTGCTCGCATCGACCGCGGCGTCCATGGCGTGCTCCCTGTGTTTCCCCAGTTGGGGTTGGCTTGCTGGCCTGTTGTTTTTGGCTTTGCGCGCCGCTCAATCTAGACCAATGATGCCGCCGCGCAACCCGGCTCGCCGCGCAGCCGCTGTGCATGAATGGATCAACGGAGCATTGCGTGCCGACATATTTCGACGAATTGCTCGACCGCTTCCATGCCTATCTCCGGGGCGTGGACAACGCGCTGGTGCGGGACGCCGTGACCCGGATCGGCTGGAATATGACGGCGCGCGTGCTCGAAGCGCATCCGCTGCCTTGCCTTGGTCTGCTCGACCGCATTGTCGAACTGGCGCCGCCGGACCCGCAGCCTCTGGTGCAACTGCTGGCGGAGCGTCGTGACGATCTGTGCTGGGGGCAGACCTACAACGCGAGCGATTTTGGTGAAGCGTTCTTGCAAAAATACGGCTGGCTGGAGGTGTTTGGCACGCGCGGCCATTTCGCCAATGAAGAGGTCGCGGCCGGATTGCTGATCCTGGGACCCGGCATCACCTATCCCGACCATCATCACATTGCCGAGGAGATCTACATNCAAGGCGATCATGCTGCAAGGCACGGGTTCGGATGTCGGCAAGACGGTGCTGGTGGCGGGGCTCTGCCGCGCGGCCAGGAATCGCGGGCTGAAAGTCAGGCCGTTCAAGCCGCAGAACATGTCGAACAATGCCGCCGTCGCCGACATTCCGGGCGACAACCGCCCCGGCGGCGGCGAGATTGGCCGTGGGCAATGGCTGCAAGCGCTGGCGTGTGGTGTTCAGCCGACCGTGCATATGAATCCGGTGCTGCTCAAACCCCAGAGCGATATCGGTTCGCAGGTGATCGTGCAGGGCAAGGTGTTCGGCGAGGCGCGAGCGCGCGACTACCAGACAATGAAAGCGGGGCTGATGGACGCCGTGCTGGAGTCCTGGACGAAGGTCGGTGAGGGCGCCGATCTGGTCGTCGTCGAGGGCGCCGGATCGCCGGCCGAAATCAACCTGCGCAGCCGCGACATCGCCAATATGGGCTTTGCCACGCGCGCCGACGTGCCGGTCATCCTGGTCGGCGACATCGACCGCGGTGGCGTCATCGCTTCGGTCGCCGGCACGCATCTGATCCTGCCGGAGGAAGACAGGCGCATGATCGTCGGCTACCTCATCAATAAGTTCCGCGGCGATGTCTCGCTGTTCGACGACGGCATCCGGTCGATCGAAAGCTTCACCGGCTGGCGCTGCTTTGGCGTCGTGCCGTGGCTGAAGGCGGCGGCGCGATTGCCTTCGGAGGATTCGGTCGTGCTCGAACGCCTGGCATCGGGCGAGAAGCGGGCGTTGAAGGTCGCCGTGCCGATGCTTGGCCGCATCGCCAATTTCGACGACCTCGACCCGCTCAAGGCCGAGCCGCAGGTCGAAGTGGTGTTCGTGCCGCCAGGGCAGCGCTTGCCGGAGGATGCCGGCCTGGTGGTCATTCCCGGTTCCAAATCGACGATCGGGGATCTCATGAAATTCCGCGAGAATGGCTGGGATCGCAATCTCCTCGCGCACCGCAAACGCGGCGGCCATATCGTCGGCATTTGCGGCGGTTTCCAGATGCTCGGCCGCCTGGTGCGCGATCCCGATGGCATCGAGGGCAGCGTCACCGAGGCGGAAGGTCTTGGTCTGCTCGACATCGAGACGGTGATGGAACCGGAAAAGACGGTGCGCAATGTCAGCGCGCGCTCGGTGCCGTTCGGCTTGGCGCTCGAGGGCTACGAAATCCATCTCGGCCGCACCACCGGGCCGGACATGGCGCGGCCGTCGGCTGTGATCAACGGCATCGACGACGGTGCCATTTCCGCCGATGGCAAGGTTTTTGGCAGCTATCTGCACGGCCTGTTTTCCGCCGACGCTTTCCGGGCGAGATTCCTGGAAAGCCTCGGCGTGAAAGGCGGCGGCGTCGACTATCGGGCGGACGTGGAAAACGCTCTGGACGAGATCGCAGCCGAACTGGAGCGCCATCTCGATTGCGATGCGATTTTTGGGTTAGCGAGGTAGGGCCGCCCATCGTTTCGTCATCCTCGGGTCTGCGCGTCCGCTTTGCTTCATGGTCATCCTTCCGCGCGGAAGAGCCTAACAGACCATGCATCCAAAGCAAAAGCGCCCGGCTTTGACCGGGCGCTTCGAATGCAGAAGTCGCGGGTGCCTAGGCGCCGCGCATCAGGCAGGCGGCGGCAAGCACGATGTATGCGATGAGGACAATCCACACCGCAGCCAGAGGAATGAACGCAAGAACGCCAAGCGCGGCGAGCACGCCGATGATGGCGATAACTAGGGATATGATGAAAACAAGCTGAGTGGGTGCACTAAGATTCATGTGTGGTCCCTCCAACATGATTCGTACAACGGCACTCTATCAGGCGTGAGGCTTATACACCAATCAGCTGGCGCAATGGGTTCGCCGGGTCGGCCAGCAGCTTCACCGCCAGCGACAGGCAGATGATCACCAGCAGCGGCTTGATCAGCCGGGCGCCGATGCGGATGGCAAGGCTGGCGCCGAGCCGGGCGCCGAGGAACTGGGCGACGCCCATCATCAGCCCGATCTTCCAGTAGACGACGCCGGCGACGGCAAAGACGATGAAGCCGCCAATGTTGGAGGCGAAATTGAGCAGCTTGGTGTGTGCCGTCGCCTTGAGCACGCCGAAGCCGGCAAGGCTGACGAAGGCCAGCATATAGAAGGAGCCGGCTCCCGGCCCGAACAGCCCGTCATAGAAGCCGACCAAAGGGGCGATGACCAGCCCGAACAGGAAGTGCGACAGGCGCTCGGCGCGGTCGACATCGTTCATGTTGGGTTTCACGGCGAAGTAGATCGCGATGGCGATCAAAAGCAGCGGCAGCAGCGCTCGCAGGAGATCACCCGGCACGAATGCCGCCAGCAAGGCGCCGACGGCACTGCCGGCAAGGGCCAGAAGCGCCGATGGCAGCTGTCGGCGCAGATCGACATGGCCATTCATGGCGTAGTGGATGGTCGCCGAAGCGGTGCCGAAAATGCCCTGCAGCTTGTTGGTTCCAAGTGCTGCGACCGGCGGGAAGCCGGCAAGCAGCAGGGCCGGGATGGTGATCAGCCCGCCGCCGCCGGCTATCGAATCGACAATGCCGGCTGCAAAAGCGGCCAAGGCAAGCATGATGACGGTCTGGGTGGCGAGGTCGAGCATCGGGATTTTCTGAACATTCCGGCGGGAAAGGTGGTGCCGCGCCTTCTCATGGCCATCCGGTTTGCGCAAGGCCGATTCCGCGCTACGTCCATCCAAGCGCGTTGCGCTTGGATTTCCTGTGGTGCATGTCATTATCTCAGTACCGCTGCGCAGTTTTGGGTCATGTGCGCTGGGCGGGCTCGGGAAAGGGACACTGTTGGCGATGGCATTGCTCGACCAGATACGCTCGATCTTCGATGGTGACCCCGGCGTGCGCAAGGTTGCCGACGACCCTGTGCTGTCGGCGGAGCTCTTGATGCTGTTTCGCATGATCCTGGCCGACGGCTCGGTTTCGGAGAGCGAGATGGTCGCCTTCCGGCGCATCTGCAAGGACGCCTTCGGCATCCCGGAAACCAGCATCGACGCGGTCATCGAATATCTCAATGATTTCGGCTACGAGACCAACGGTTCGCAAGCCATTGCGCTGTTCCGCGATCTCGATGTCGAACGGCGCAAGTTGCTGGCGCTCCACATGGCGGAGATCGCCAAAGCCGATTCCAAACTGGCCGAGAGCGAAGTGCGGCTGTTGCGCCGCACGCTCGATTTGCTCGACATCAGCCCGGTCGATGTGGTGAAGCCGGAGGAGTGAGGCAGACCAGGGGCAACGGCCGCCCGGCCGGGTCCCCGCTGCTTCGCAGCGTCCCAGCGTTCGTGACCTTTCATCGTGCCACTGGCACGATGAATTCGCTGCGCGAACCGGTCACTCACCCCTGTTCCTGCATACGGTGAGCGATCGCCCGATGCAGATCGGGCGCAGCCGCGACCAGCGCCCTGGCCGCCTCCGACTGCGGATGATCGAGCACGTCGCCGGTCTTGCCGCGCTCGACGATCCTGCCGTCATGCATGACCAGCACCTCATCGGTGATGGCGCGGGCGACGGTCAAATCGTGAGTGATGAAGAGATAGCCGATGCCGAGCTTCTGGTTGAGCTCTGCGAACAGATCGAGGATCTGGGCGCGGATCGACACGTCGAGCGCCGAGACCGGCTCGTCGGCGACGACCAGCTTCGGCCTTGTGATGATGGCGCGGGCGATCGACAGGCGCTGGCGCTGGCCGCCGGAAAACTCATGCGGATATTTGTCCATGTCGCTGACGCCGAGGCCGACCTCGTGCAGCGCATGCGCCACCATCTCGCGTCGCTCGGCCGGTGTCGGCTTCTTTTCCAGTACATGCAGCGGCTCGGCGACCAGTTTCTCGACCTTCTGGCGCGGGTCGAAAGAGCCGTAGGGATCCTGGAACACCACCTGCATGTCGCGCCGCGCGGCTTTGAGCTCCGCCTCGCTTTTGCCGGTGATGGTCTCGCCGCGAAAGCGGATCGTTCCCGATGTCGATTTGTCGAGCGCCAGGATCATGCGGGCAAGCGTTGACTTGCCGCAGCCGGAGCGGCCGACCAGCGCCACCGATTGGCCCGGCGCCAGCGACAAGGACACGTCGTCGACGGCGCGGATTGGAGCCGCTGACTTGAACAGGGAGGTGCGCCGGCCCGGATAGTCCCGTGTCACGCCTTCGACCTCAAGCAGCGGTTTGCCCTGGCCGGTGGCGTGAACCTTGGCGCGCGCGGGCACGTGCATGGAGGCCAGCGCCAGCTGGCGCGTGTAGGGATGCAGCTGTTCCGACAGCGTGCGTGCGGTGTCGCCGGCTTCCATCACCTCGCCATGGCGCAGAATGGTGATGCGGTCGGCCATTTCGGTGACGACAGCGAGGTCGTGCGAGATCAGAAGCAGGCCCATGCGGTTTTCGCTGACAAGGCCGCGCAAGAGGTCGAGGATCTGCGCCTGCAGCACCACGTCGAGCGCCGTGGTCGGTTCGTCGGCGATGAGCAGCTTGGGTTTCAATGCGCAGGCAATGGCGATGACGACGCGCTGGCGCTGGCCGCCCGACAATTCGTGCGGATAGCGCGACAGCGGGAATTTCGCCTCCGGCAGGCCAACCCGGTCGAGCATTTTGCGCGCCCGGTCTTCGGCTTCCGCGCGGCTGGCTTTGGTGTGCCAGCGTATGCCTTCGGCGACTTGTTCGCCGATGGTCTTGACCGGGTTCAGCGCCGTCATGGGCTCCTGGAACACCATGCCGATGTCATCGCCGCGCAACGCGCACATCTGGTCCTCTGTGGCCGCGAGGATGTCGATGCCCTCGAAGGTCACGCAGCCGGTGGCGCGCGCAGCATGCGGCAGAAGCCGCATGATGGTCAGCGCCGTCATCGATTTGCCCGAGCCGGATTCGCCGACCAGCCCCATCACCTCGCCGGGCGCGACGGAGAGGTCGACCCCTTTCAGGATCGACGTGTCGCCGATGGCCAGCGACAGGTTCTCCATCTGCAGCAGGCTCATCGCTGCCGCCGCGATTTCGGGTCGAGTATGTCGGCGATGCCGTCGCCGAGCAGATTGAGCCCAAGCACGGTGACGACAATGGCCATGCCGGGGAAGATGGCCATCCACGGCGCCACCACCATGCGCGTCTGAGCGTCGAACAGCATGCGGCCCCAGCTCGGCATTGGCGGCTGGGCGCCGAGGCCGACATAGGAGAGACCGGCTTCGGCCAAAATGCCGAGCGCGAACTGGATGGTGCCTTGCACCAGAAGCAGCGTGGCGATGTTGGGCAGCACGTGCTCGATTGTAATCTGCGTCTTGCTCTTGCCGGCGGCGAGCGCGGCGAGAATGAACTCGCGTGGCCAGATCGCCAGCGCGCCGGCGCGGGCGACGCGCGCAAACACCGGGATGTTGAAGATGCCGATGGCGATGATGGCGTTGATGGCGCCCGGTCCGAAGATGGCGGTGATCATGATCGCCGACAAAAGCGCCGGGAAGGCGAAGACAAGGTCGTTCAGCCGCATCAGCGCCTCGTCGACAAACCCGCCGCGCGCCGCGGCGAAGGCGCCGAGCGGCACGCCGACGCCCATGCCGATGCTGACCGCGACCAGCGCCACGGCGATCGAGTTGCGGGCGCCGACCATGATCATCGACAGGATGTCGCGGCCGAAATGATCGGTGCCGAACCAGTGCGCCGAAGAAGGCGCCAGCGTCTTGTCCGAGATCACCAGTTTGGTCACGTCGTAGGGCGTCCAGACGTAGGAGATGACCGCGATTGCAGCCACCAGCACCGTGATGGCGAAGCCGATGAGGAAGGAGCGGTTGCGGAAGGCCTTGGCCAGAATGCTGCCCAACGTCTCCTGCGGGATGTCGATGTGCAGCGTCATTGCCGGCCTCGAAGGCGCGGATCGACGATGGCGTAGGAGACGTCGACGACGAGGTTAACGGCAATGACGGCGACGACCAGCAGCATGACGATGCTTTCGACGACGATCAGGTCGCGCTGAGTGATCGCCTGGAACACCAGCCGTCCGAGGCCGGGGAGATAAAAGACGTTCTCGATGATGATGGTGCCGGCGAGCAGGAAGGCGAATTGCAGGCCCAGAATGGTCAGAACCGGGATCATCGCGTTGCGCAGCGCGTGCCGCCATAGTACGGCACGATAGGGCAGGCCCTTGGCGCGGGCGGTGCGGATATAATCCTCGTTCAGCACCTCGAGCAGCGCGGAGCGGGCAACGCGCGCCAGGATCGCCGCCTGCGGCAGCGCAAGGGCGATGGCCGGCAGCAGCAGCGATTTCAGCGCCGGCCAGACACCGGCGCTCCAGCCGGGAAAGCCGCCGGCCGGCACCAGCCGCAGCCAGACGGCAAAGAGGTAGATCAACATCAGCGCGAACCAGAAGTTCGGGATGGCAACGCCAAGCTGGGCGGCGCCCATGGCGATCGTATCGCCGGCCCGGCCGCGCCGGCTGGCGGAAAAGAGCCCGACGGGAATGGCAATGATGGTGGACAGCGCCAGCGCGATCAGCGCCAGCGGCAGGGAAACCGCCATGCGTTCGCGGACAAGGTCGATGACCGGCACCGAATAGGTGTAGGAGCGGCCGAAATCGAGGCTGAGCAGACCGCCGACCCAGTGGAGGTAGCGCAGGAGAAGCGGCGCGTTGAGGCCCATCTGGTTGCGCAGGAGTTCGACCTGCTCGGCGCTGGCGTTGAGGCCAAGCATCAGCCGCGCCGGATCGCCGGGCAGGATTTCGAGCACGGTGAAGACGACCATCGAGGCCAGGATCAAGGTGGCGATGGCAATGGCGAGGCGTTGGAGGAGGTAGGCGGTCATGGTGGAGGGAATGGTGCGTTGCCAAGTGCGATGACTGAGCAAAGGCAGCGTTCTGTCACACCCCCCTCTGTCCTGCCGGACCCGGCCCTTCGCTGTCGCTTCGGGCGTTCCTTGTTCGGAAAGCCAAGCAGTTGGCTTTCCGTCCGCTGCGCGGACCACTCCTCACCCCCCGCAAGGGGGGAGATCAGCAGTTTCCGTGTCGTCGACCAGCGTTCAACGTTCGCGATAGGCGAAAGCGGAGATGAGAGCCCAATCTCCCCCCTTGCGGGGGAGATGCCCGGCAGGGCAGAGGGGGGTGTGAAGGAATGCACACTGTTGCCTGTCGGGCGCCGCCTCAATCCGTCCACTTCACCTTGGTCAGATCATTCGCCTGGATCGGCGCATTCTCCCACAGGCCCTGCAGCTTGGCGTCCCAGACGCCGACCTTCGGCAGTTCATAGAGGAACCCCACCACGGCGTCGTCGGCCAGGATCTTCTGTGCTTCGCCGAGCAGCGTGTTGCGCTTGGCGTCGTCGGAGGTGAGGTTCAGCTCGGCGATGATCTTGTCGAAGGCGGGGTTGTCGTAGTTGAAGTAGTAGTCCTTGCGCGAATAGATATCGATGTCGTTGGGCTCGGTGTGGGAGACGATGGTCAGGTCGTAATCCTTCTTGGTGAACACCTGATCCAGCCACTGCGCCCATTCGACCGGAATGATTTCCAGGTCGATGCCGACATCGCGCAGCTGCGAAGCGATGATCTCGCCGCCAAGCCGCGCATAGGAAGGCGGCGGCAGTTTCAGCATCGCCTTGAAGCCGTTCTCCAGGCCGGCTTGCTTCAGCAGCTCCTTGGCCTTGTCGACATTGTGCGGGTACAGGCCGGTGAGGTCGACATAGGCTTTGCTGGCGGGCGACATGTGCGAGCCGATCGGCACGCCGAGGCCGGCCGAGGCGCCGTCGATGATCGCCTTGCGGTCGAGCGCGAAGGCAATCGCCTGCCGCACCTCGAGCTTGTCGAAAGGCGGCTTCTTGTTGTTGATCGCCAAAATGGTCTCGCCCTCGGTCGAGCCGATCACCACCTTGAAGCGCGGATCGTCCTTGACCTGCGCGACGCTGTCGGGATCGAAGAAAGGGAAAGCCTGGATGTCGCCCGAGAGCAGCGCCGGCACGGCGGCGGCGGCGTCGGGAACGATGCGGAACTCGGCTTTGTCGAGGAACACCGGGGCGCCCCAGTAAGTGTCCGATTTCACCAGCGTGATCGACGAGCCCTTAGCCCAGCTCTGGAATTTGAACGGGCCGGTGCCGATGGGCTTTTCCTTGTTGGTGTCGGCGCTCTCCGGCGCCACGATCACGGCGTCGCCCCAGCCCAGATTGTAAAGGAACGACCCTTGCGGGTTCTTCAGCGTCACCTTGACCGTTGCCGGATCGACGACTTCGACCGTATCGATGGCGGCGAACAGGGCCTTTTGCGCGTTTACGGAATTGTCGGCGCGGGCGCGGTCGAGCGAGAACTTCACGTCGCCGGCGTCGAAGTCGCTGCCGTCATGGAATTTGACGCCGGTGTGCAGCTTGAAGGTGTAGACCTTGCCATCGTCGGAAATGGCCCAGCTCTCGGCAAGGTCGGGCAGCACTTCGCCATTCGGGCCGATGCGGGTCAGGCCCTCGAAGACGTTCGCGTAGAGCACTTCGTCGATCGCCGCGGCAGCACCGGCGGTCGGATCGAGATGCGGCGGCTCGAGCGGAATGCCGATCACCAGGTCGGTGCGTGCGGCAAATGCCTGACTGCCGGCCAGTGCCAGCACCGCGGCGGCAAGAATGGTTTTCCACAATTTCATCGTGCAACTCCCAAATGCTCGAACCCTTGTGCGATAGAAGCGTGATTTCGAGGTGGAGTAAATTGCGTTTCGTGCTCTGCAGCGACCCGGGGAGGAATGTTTTTTCAGCGAAGTCGATGGTTTAGCCCGCGGCCGTGCCCCTGAGCAGCACATTGAGCCCGATCGCCATCACCTTGGCCGACTCCACCATATCAGAGATACCGACCCATTCGTCGGGCCGGTGGGCGAGGTCCAAAATGCCCGGGCCATAGGCGATGCAATCATAGATGTGGCCGATGCGGGCGATGTGCTTCTGGTCGTAAGTGCCTGGTGAAATGACATAATCCGGCTCGCGGGCGAAGATCGCCATGATGCCTTGCGCCACCGCCTTGACCACCGGCGCATCGCGCTCGGTCATCAGCGGCAGCACCTCCATCAGGTCGCGAATCTCGTAATCGAACTTTTTGCGCTCGCGCTTCAGCCGGTCGAGGATATCGGTCACCTCGCTCTTGACCGTGGCAAGGTCCTCCTCGAGCAGGAAGCGGCGGTCGATGGTCAGCCGGCAGGCGTCGGGCACGTTGGGTGAGGGCAGGCCGGGGCGGAAATCCTCGGTCTGGCCGCCATGGATCGAGTTGATGTTCATGGTCGAGCGCTTTGCGCCTTCGGGCACGACAGGCATGCGCGTCACCTTGCGGTCGAGCGCCGGAAACAGTTTGTCCTCGAAGGCCTGCAGCACGGCGCCCATATGGCGCACCGCATTGTCGCCGAGGAACGGCATCGAGCCATGCGCGATCTCGCCCTTGGTCTCGATCTCCGCCCACCAGACGCCGCGATGGCCAAGACAGATGCGGTCCTTGTTCAGCGGCTCGGGGATGATGACGTGGTCGACCTTGGGTTTCGAGAAATAGCCGAGCCTGGCCAAATGGGCGACGCCGCCGAAGCCGCCGGACTCTTCATCGACGGTGCCGGAGATTTCGATGGCGCCGGGAAAGTCGGGGAAAACCTCCATGAAGGCTTCCGCCGCGATGATCGAGGCGGCCATGCCCCCTTTCATGTCGCAGGCGCCGCGGCCGTAGACCTTGCCGTCCTTCACCACCCCGGCAAAGGGATCGACGCTCCAGCCTTCGCCGGCTTCGACCACATCGATGTGCGAGTTGAAATGGACGCAGGCCCCAGGCGAGCGGCCGTCGAAGCGGGCGACGACATTGACGCGGGGATAGCGGTCGGTGTCGCCGGGCGTGCCTTCGGCGCGGATGAATTCGGTTTCGAAGCCAAGCCTGCCTAGGCGCGCACCGATATATTCGGCGCAGGGGCGATAGGCTTCGCCGGGCGGGTTGATGGTCGGGAAGCGGATCAGGTCGGCGGTCAATGCGACCAGGTCATCAACACGGGCGTCTATCGCTTTGAAGAGTCGTTCGCTCATTCCCGGATTTGAGCAGGCAAGGGGGTGGTTTTGCAAGCATCGCGCCACTGGCGCCGAAACTTCGTGTCGCAGCGGCAACTATGGCGGGAAAATCGTTCAAATTCGCTGCTTTAGATTGGCGAATTTATCAAGGAGTGTGTGCTAGGTCACTCACCTGTCGTTAAAAAGATGAAAAACCGCGTGATGACAGGGCAGGCAAGGGGCATCAAAGGGGTTTGATCTCATGACAAAAATCGTTCTCATGGCAGCTGCTTTTGCTGCGATGCTGTTCGGCACGTCCATCGAAAGCAGGGCTGCCTCGCTGGTGGCCAGCATCGACGTCTCGTCGCAGACCATGACCGTCAGCCGATACGGCCAGGTGCTTTATCGCTGGAGCGTGTCGACCGCGCGCAGCGGCTATTTCACGCCGCGTGGCACCTATCGGCCGCAACGCACGGCGCGGATGTGGTATTCGAAGAAATACCACATGTCGCCAATGCCTTACTCGGTGTTCTTCCATGGCGGCTACGCCATCCACGGCACCGGCGCGGTCAGGCAGCTAGGGCGTCCGGCATCGCATGGCTGCGTGCGGCTGCACACCGCCAATGCCGCGATGTTCTATGCGATGGTGCGCGAAGTCGGCTTCGGCAATACGCGGATCGTTGTTACGAACTGAGCCTATCGACGACTTAAGATTGACGCTGCCGCTGGCCGGTGGCGTTGGCCTGTCCACGCCGGCGGCGACGCCGGCCTGAGATTTCCCACCTTTTGTGGAACCACATCCACTGTCCCGGATCCTCGCGCACCCAGCGCTCGACCACGTCGGCGAGCAGTTGGGTGGTGGCCGCGACATCGACGCTGCCGCTTTCATTGCGCGGCAAGGTCAGCTTGTCCTCGATCTCGAGGCGGAAGCGGTTGCCAGGCAGCCGCACACATCGCGCCGGATAGACGTCGCAATCATAGTGACGGGCGAGCATGCCCAGAACCGGATTGCTCTGGCATGGGCGGTTAAAGAAGATCGTCTCCAGCCCGCTGGAGAATTTCTGGTCGACTAAAACGCCGATATTGCCGCCTTTCTCCAGAATCGACGCCAGCGCGAAGGAGGCGCCGGTCGAAGACGGCAGCAAGGCGCCCATGCTCGAACGCCGCGTCGAATGGATATAGTCGGCGAGGTAAGGATTGTTCGGGGGACGAAACAGCGCCGTGATCTTCATGCCGAACGTCGCGGCCGCGACCGGCAGCAATTCAAAATTGCCGAGATGGCCGGTGAACAGGATATGCGGTTTGTCCTCGCCGGCAATCTGATGGAAATGATCGGCGCCGCCAACTTCGACGCGGCCGGGCGTCGCTGCGTTCGGATCATAGTCGAAGAGGGCGTCAAGAAAGATGTATTCGGCGGCGAGCCGGGCCATGTTGCCCCACATGTCGGAGGCGATGGCCTCGATCTCGACATCGCTCTTCTCGGGATAGGCAAGGCGCAGATTGTTGATGGCGACACGGTGGCGCCCGACCCACGGACCGATGCGCCGGGCCGCCCGGTCCGCGAAATTGAGCGCCCTGTCCGCGGGTAAGAGGCGCAGCAGCGAGATGATCGTCATCGCCACGCGCGCCACCAGCCAGTGCTCCATCTGGCGCAGTCTTCGGCCATAGCGGAACATGAAGTCCCGGCGGGCTTTCTTGAACACCTTGCCGACCATAGTCCTAGGAAACGCGCAGGATGATCTTGCCGAACACGTCGCGGCCTTCCATGCGCTTCAACGCGGCGTCGATGCCGTCGAAGCCGACTTCGGTGTCGATGACAGGTGCGACCTGTCCCGCCGCCATCTTCTGCATGGCGTTGGCCATGTTCTCCATGCGGCAGCCGAAGGACCCAAGCAGCTTCAGCTGCTGCTGGAACAGCTGCATCAGATTGATCTGCGTCGACACGCCGGAGGTCGAGCCGCAGGTGACCAGGCGGCCGCCGCGCTTGAGGCACAGCATCGAGGCGGCAAAGGTGTCGGCGCCGACATGTTCGAAGACGACGTCGACGCCCTTCTTCCTGGTGAGCTTGCGCACGACCCCTTCGAAACGATCGTCGCGGTAGTTGATGACATGCTCGGCGCCGAGCGCCTTGGCCTTGTCGATCTTGTCGTTGGAACCGACCGTGGTGATGATGGTGCAACCCATGCGCTTGGCCAGCTGGATCGCCGCCGAGCCGATGCCGGAGCCGCCGGCATGGATGAGGATGGTCTCGCCGGGCTGCAGCTTGGCATTGTCGAACAGCATGTGCTCGACGGTGCCGAAGGTAACGGGTGCGACAGCCGCGCCGACATCGGTCACGCCGGGAGGGGCAGGGACCAGCAGGCGCGCCGGCAGGTTGATCTTCTCCTGGGCAAAGCCATCGAGATGGAAGCCGTGGACGCCCGAGACATGTTCGCAGAGATTGTCGCGGCCTTCGCGGCAGGCGCGGCAAAGGCCGCAGGTGCGCGCGCCATAGATTGATACCAATTGTCCGGGCAGCAGGCTGGAGACGCCGGGGCCGACAGCTTCGACCTCGCCGGAGGCTTCGGCGCCGACGACCAGCGGCAGCTTACGCTTGGCGAAGGCCATGCCACGCCAGCCCCAGACGTCGATATGGTTCAGCGCCACCGCCTTGATGCGCAGCGTGACTTCGCCCAATGCGGGGGGCGGCGGGGGCGGCAGGTCCACCGTTTCAAGACGGCGGTCCTCGATAAGTTGCAGTGCGCGCATGGGGCCTGTCAGTTCAGTCTGGCTGAAAAAGGTCGCTTAGACCGGTTCCCGCGCCATGACAAGGCAAGTGTTCTGGCCGCCGAAGCCGAACGAGTTCGAGAGCACGGTGCCGACTTCGGCATTGCGCTTCTTGTTGGGCACCACGTCGAGCACGATTGCCGGGTCGGGATTGTCGTAGTTGATGGTCGGCGGAATCACGCTTTCGCGCATGGTCATCAGCGAAAACGCCGCTTCGACGGCGCCGGCCGCCGACAGCGTGTGGCCGATCATCGACTTGTTGGACGAGACCGGCATCGAGCCGATGCGATCGCCGAACACGGTCGACAGCGACAGATGCTCCATCTTGTCGTTTTCCGGCGTCGAGGTGCCGTGAGCGTTGACGTAGTCGATCTCGTCCTTGCTCAGGCCGGCATCCGCAAGGGCGGCGCGGACTGCTGCGATCGCCGGCGAACCGTCGGGCTTGGAACGGGTGCGATGGAAATCATCGGCCTTTTCACCGCAGCCGCGCAGGATGCCGAGAACGCTGGCGCCGCGGGCAAGGGCTGCCTCAAGCGATTCCAGCACCAGAGCGCCGGAGCCTTCCGCCAGCACAAAGCCGTCGCGGTCCTTGGAGAAGGGTTTTGACGCCTTTTCAGGGATGTCATTGTGGGTCGACAGCGCCGAGAGCAGCGAAAAGCGGATCAGCGCCTCGGCGGTTGCCGAACCGTCGGCGCCGATCGACAGCGCCCGGTCGCATTCGCCGCGGCGGATCGCTTCGACGCCGAGCTGGATGGCGGTGGCGCCCGAAGCGCAGGCCGTCGACAGCGTGATCGGCAGGCCGCGCGTGCCAAAGCGGTCGGCCAGCCGGTCGGCGATCGCGCCGAACTGCGTGCTTGCGAACGTATCTGTTTCCTTCAGCCCGCGCGCCACCCTGAGCAGCCTTTCGGCGCCGGCGCCTTTGCCGTCGGAATTGTAGAGCGCGAAGCGATCCTGCCAGTCGAGTTCGACCGGCGGCGAGGCGAGGAACAGAGGCCCGCCAAAATCAGAGGAATCGAGGCCGGATTCGGCCACCGCCTCATTCGCGGCGGTTTCGGCCAGTTCGTAGGTCAGCAGGCTGGCGCCTTTCGAGCTTGAGTCGAGGAAATCGACCATGCCGGAGATGCGGGTGTTGAGGTGGTCGACGGGAAAGCGGGTGATCGGGTGGATGCCCGATTTGCCGGAGGTCAGTGCCGCCCAGTTATCGGCCTTGCCGATGCCGAGCGAGGTTACCACGCCGATGCCGGTGACGGCGACGATCGGCCTGCCCATGTGATCTCTGAGATTGGCCATCCGGAACCTCTTAACTTTGCAGCATGATCGCGCAGCGCTGCTTCAAGCAGCGTTGACCAGCGCCATGCCCTCGAATTGGTGATAGCCGATCGCCGTTGCGAGCACGGTTTCGGGAATGCCTTCGAACGGCTTCTCGGCCGCGGCGTCGAAAACGGGGTAGGCGGCCTTCCGGTCGACGGCCAGGGCGGCGAGGGCGACCGCGAATGGAAACTGCGCTTCCTTCATATGCCCGGTCAGCGTCGCGAAGCCGCGCGCCGATATCGCCGGATTGGCATCCAGCGCTGACTTTTCGGCTGACGTTGCGGTATGCGCCCCGGATGCGCCCGACAGGGCAAGCAGCTTGCCGCTGGGGAGAGTTGCCTGTTTGAGCAGTGTCGCGATCTCGGCGTCAAGCTCGCCGCGCGAGCGCCGGGCGCGGCCTGAGACGACCGGTCCGAGCTCGGCATAGATTTTCCGCCCACGCCTTTGCGCGTGTTCGCGCTGCTCCAGCACCAGGAAGGCGCCACCGGAGCCGGAGACCAGGCCGCCGCCCTCGGCGCCCTGTCTCTGCCAGACCGGCTTCCATGGGCCGCGATGCAGATAACCGGCCAGCTCATAACCGAGCAGCATGTCGGAATGTTCGGTCTGGAAGGCGCCGCCGACCAGTATGTGCGTCGACTGTCCGGAGCGGATGCGCGCGGCGGCGGTCTCGACGGCGGCGACGCCGGCACCTTCCTCGCCCATGAAGGTCCTCGACGATCCCGTCACCTTGTGGACGATGGAGATGTTGCCGGCGAGCAAATTGGAGAGCTGGGCCAGGAAAAGGGTCGGCCGCAATTCGGTGGTCAGTTTCTCGTTGAGCAGCACGTCGCGGTCGTTGCGGCTCTCGGACGCTGCGAGGATGGCGGCATCGACCGCCTCGTCCCGCTCGCCGCCGCCGGCGGCTACCACCATGTCCATCGTCGTGCAGAGATCGTCATTGCCCTTGATGCCGGCGTCATCCAGCGCCATGCCGGCGGCATAGGTGCCCAGCCTCTGCCAGGTTTCCATCTGCCGCTGGTCGCCGCGCTTGGCGATCTGCAGGTTCCAGTCGATCTCCGGCAGGGGATGCACGGTGTAGGGCGCAAAGCGCGCGGATTCGAGCACCGGCTGCAGGCCCGGCTGCGCCAGCTTCTGCCAGTGGGTATCCGGACCCTCTCCCAGCGAGGAGACAAGGCCGATACCGGTGATGACGACGTCGCGAGGGCTGCTCATGAGCGGCTTTGTGGGTCAGGCGGCGCAGCCCGTCAAGGCCGCGCGCCAGCCGATATCAGGCGGTCTTGGCGGCGACCAGCGCGTCGATCTTGGCGCACAGGTTCTTCATGACGAAGTAATCGTCGGTCGAAGCCTTGCCGTCATTGACTTCCTGGGTCCACTTTTCCAGCGGCACCTTGATGCCGAATTCCTTGTCGATGGCAAAGACGATATCGAGGAAATCGAGACTGTCGATGCCGAGATCGTCGATCGTGTGGCTCTCGGGAGTGATGGTGTCGATATCGATCTCGCTGGTGTCGGCAATGATCTTGGCGACTTTGTCGAACGTGGTGGACAAGGGCTCTTCCTTCGGTTGCGGGCGGAATCTGTCCGCATCTGGTTTGGGCGCTGTCTAATCGGTTTTTCCCGGCAGGAAAAGGCCTGATGCGCGGGGCGCAGATGGGATGGCCCTCCCGTGAAGACAAGAAGGGCCGCCCGACAAGCCGGTGGCCCTTCCAGTTGACGTTACGTCAGCTTAGTTTTCACGGAGCTTGACCACTGGCTCTCTCAGAACGTGACGCGGCCGAGCACGCGCAAGCCATCGCCCTGCGGCTCGACCACCACCGCTTCGCCCTCGCGCGGCGAGACGCCGGTCAGCGCGACGATGTTTTCGAGATGCGTGACCATGACCAGATTGTCGGAACCGGTGTAGGCGCGGATTTCCTTCATCACCGCGTCGAGCTGCGCGGCCTTCTCGGTCGGATCGCTCCTCAGGAGGTCTAGCGGCGCAAAGAGCTCCGGCTCCGCTTCGAAGGCGATGCGGGCGGTGTCAAGGCAGCGGCAATAGCGGCTGGACAGCACCCGCTCGATGGGGGCGGCGCGGGCGCCGAACAAGGCGCCGATCTTGCTCGCCTGCTGCTTGCCGCGCGCCGATAGGTTGACCTGGGTGGCGCAGTTGTCGATGACGAAATTGGCGGGGTCGGTGGTGCCGGTGACCAGTGCGTGGCGAAGCAGCACGACATGGCCGCCGTCACGCAGCAGCGCCCAGCCGGCGTCGGTCGCGTGGGCGACGGCGGGAACAGCAAGCAGGAACAGCGCCAGCACAAATCGAATCATCGAAACCTTTCCGGGAGCCGGATGCCGCTCCGGTCATTCTGATATAGGGATCGGAAAGCCGGCACAAAGACAAGCGAAAGGCGAACCCTCGGTTCGCTTCACATTTTCGCCATTTGCTTCTTCGCCAGCTCGATCTTCTGATCGGTGAGCGGGATAGGGATCGTGTAGCCGGCTTCGGTGAAGCCCTGCTTGGCGTTCTCGAAGAATTCGATCGCCTTGAGATATTCCGGCTTGCCCGCGCCATAGCTGGCGCGGTTCCAGTGGACGTCGCCGATATTGTTCTGCTCGAAGGCCCACTGCAGCGGCTGACTTTCGCGCGTAAACACCTTCAGCGCCGCCGTGAACGCCGCTTCGGCGTCGTTGAGATATTTGTCGGTCCGCTGGAGATTGCCGAGGTTGAGCAGGCTCATACCGATGCCATTTTGAGCGTTGGCCCAGTCGACCGGCGCGGCCTCGATGGTGAGTATTTCGAGCGCGGCTCGCCGCGCCGCAATCGAATCCTGCAGGGTCTTGGCATCGCCATTGCTCATGCTCAACCAGTGCAGCGTCGAGCCCAGGCCGGCCTGGGCCATTGCCCATTGCCGCGGGTTCGTCTCGCGCTTGTACTCGCGCAACGCATTGCCGTAGGCGTCGACCGCCTCGCTGTAATGCTCGGGCTTGTCGGTGACGCCGCCGAGAAGCTGCAGCGTGTTGCCGAGATTGTAGTAGCTCATCGCCCAGTCCTGCGGGAACTTCCGCCTGACATAGACCTGCCGTGCCGCCTGGAAGGCTGCCGCCGACTGTTCCAGCTTGGCCGCATCACGCGTGCGCTGGCCCAGCGTCTGATAGATCGAGCCGAGATTGTTCTGGGCTGACGCCCAGTCCATCGGGAAGCGCTTGCGGGTAAACACCGTCAGAGCGTCGTCATAGGCAGCTGCAGCTTCTTCGAGCGTAGCCGTGCCCATATCGAAGCGGGCGATACCGCTCAGCGCATTGCCCAGGTTGAGGCGGCTGGTCGCCCAGGACACCGGGAAAGTTTCGCGGGTTCGCACTTCCAGCGCGGCGCGAAACGCGTCGGCCGCCTCGTTGATCTTCGCCTTGTCGTTGAGCTGGATGCCAAGCGTTACAAGCGTGTTGCCGAGATTGTTCTCGACCATCGCCCATTCCACGGGTGCTTTCTCGCGTGTGTATTCCTCAAGCGCCAGCCGGTAGGCTGCTTCGGCCTGGGTGAGATGCTCGCCGGCAGGCTCACGCTCGGAGAGTGCATAGAGCGCGAGGCCTAGATTGTTCTGCGAACCGGCCCAGTCCAACGGCAGCTTGTCGCGCGGACGCTTCTCAAGGGTGGCGCGCGTCGCCGCCACCGCTTCATTGAGACGCTTCGGGTCGCTCTCGCGTTCGCCGATCTTCAGAAGCACGTTGGCCAGGTTGTTCTGCGCCGCGGCCCAGTTGCGGTCGTCCTTCTCGCGCTCGAACACCACCAGCGAATCGCGGAAAATCACCGCCGCTTCTTCGAGATGCGCAGTCTCGGTTTCGCGCTCTCCAATGGTCTGCAGCACCACCGCCATGTTGTTGCGGGTGATTGCCCAGTCGCGATTCTGTTCGCCGTTGGGGATGAAGTTCAAGATGGTGCGATAGGCCTCGATGGAGTGCTGCAGCGCATCGAGGTCGCCGGTGGCGTAGCCATGAGCGTTCAACGCCTCGGCCTCCTGGTTCTTGTAGTTCCAGCGCAGCTTTTCGTCCCACTTCTCGACCAGCGAATACGCCTTGGCATAGTCGTTGGCGGCGGATTTGTAGTCGAAGACCAGCGCGGCGGCGTCGGCGCGTTTGGCATAGATGGCGGCGTCGGCGATGCGCTTTTGCCGGAGCAGGTCCTCGGCCTCGTCGACCGCACCGCTGTTTTCCTCGATCCGGCCGACCGCGTCGTCGAGGAATTTGCGCGCCGTCACCATCGCGCCCTGGCCTATGGCCTTGTCGGCGGATGCGACCAGGCGACTGATCTCGGGATCGTCGGTGCGCAACGCGGCGCGCTCGGCCATCATCTTCTTCAGACGCTCAGCCTGGCTGTCCAGCACCTTCTGCAGGTCGTTGGGATCCTCAGGGATCTTTTCCGTGCCGAGCGCCTTGAGCACGCCGTAGAGCGCGTCAAGGGGCACGCCGTCCTGCAGAGAAGCCAACTCCACCTGAGCCCGCTTGGGATCGGGCAGGTCGGAAATGGTCAGCAGCAATTGCCGCCGCTCACCGGTGATCAGCCCGTCGTCGCCGGTCGGTTCCGCCGGCGCGACGCCGAAATAGAGCAGGCGACGCAGGCTCTCGCTGACCCAGGGGCGCTGCTTTGCCTTGGTGTCGAGATAGACTTCCTCGGTGACCATGCGCATGACCGAGCCGAACTCGGTGCCTTTCATCGCCGTGAGGTGGCGCAGCAGGGCGGCGGCGTAGGGGCTGTTTTGGCCGGCGGCGCCATCGAGCGCCGGTCGGCCCGGCTCGGCGGCGAAGCCGACCACGGTTCCCAGGCTAGCATCATCCACTGAGGCACTGGCAAGCGCCTTGGCGCCGCGCACCGGTTCCAGCCCGCCGGCGCCGACAGGCTCGGCGGAAGCCGTCGGCCCGCGGCGCACGACCGCGTCCGGCGGAAACGGGTTGGTGCGGCAGGCGTCAAGCAGCACGATCGTCACCGGCACGGTCTTTTTCAGCTCGTCCATGACGGCTGAAATCGGCACCAGCGCCTCACCGGCATTTTTCAACGACGAGACGTCGGCATCGACCGGCACCAGATAATTCTCGCCGCCCGCCTCGATGCCGTGGCCGGAATAATAGATGAAGGCGACATCGGCGCCTTCGGCGTCCTCGACAAACCGATCGAGATCGCGCTTCAGCTTGGCGGCATCGCGATCGGTGACGTTGCGGGCGTCGAAGCCGAGGTCGGTCAGCATCTTGGACATGTCGCGGGCGTCGTTGGCCGGGTTGGCAAGGGCTGCGATGTGCTCGTATTTCGACTGGCCGATGATCAGCGCCACGCCCTTGAGGCTCTTGGTCTCCGCAACCGCAAGCACCGTCGCGGCAAGGCAAAACAGCCCGGCGACGAAAGCCGTCAGCCACGCCTGTCTGAAATGACGCTGTTTCGGCGTCGCAACCATTCGCTGTGTGTCCGCCCTGATGATCCCAAGCCTGTATAGCGCTGCCACCCGACCATGATCAAATTCAGGCGCCGGGCGGATCGAGGATCAGTTTCTGAAGATCATGGCGATTGCGCTGGAATCCGGGCTCGCCTATCCCTGAAAAATGTCTCCGCTCACCGAAACCGTTCTTTTCGTCTTCAGCCTCGTCGCGCTCGGCTATGTCACCGGGCTCACCGGCTATCTGAAACCGGCCAGCGGGGACGGCATCTCCGAATTCGCCATCAACGTCGCGATGCCGCTGCTGCTGTTTCGGACGATGGTGAATTCGGATTTCCACGGCGTGGCGCCCTGGTCGCTGTGGGGTGCTTATTTCGCGGCGGTTGCAATGACATGGGCCGCCGGCCATCTGGTGACGACACGGATCTTTGGGCGGGACGCGCGCGCCGGCATCGTCGGTGGAGTGTCGTCATCCTTCTCGAATGTGGTGTTGCTGGGCATTCCCTTCGTTCTCGGCGTATTCGGGTCCAGCGGATTCGAAGTGCTGTCGCTGCTCGTTTCCGTGCATCTGCCGACCATGATGATGGCTTCGATCATCATGTTCGAGATATTTGGCCGCGGCGGCAGCGAGCCCGTACACCCGCTGCGCATCATCCAGAGCTTTCTGAGAAGACTGTTCACCAATCCGTTGATCATCGGCATCCTGGCCGGGCTGGCATGGCGCCTCACCGGCGCGCCGCTGCCGAACCTTGCCATGCGACTGGCCGANCATCGGCATCCTGGCCGGGCTGGCATGGCGCCTCACCGGCGCGCCGCTGCCGAACCTTGCCATGCGACTGGCCGATGCGCTGGCTAACACCGCCGGGCCGGTGGCGCTGTTCGCCATGGGGCTCAGCCTGCGCCGTTTCGGCATTTCCGGTAACATCCGACCGGCGCTGGCGCTGTCGACGCTGAAACTGTTCCTGATGCCGGCGCTGGTGCTCGGCCTGGTCTGGCTGTTTGGCCTGCCGCCCTTGACGGCCAAAGTGGCGGTCGTGGTGGCGGCGCTGCCGTCCGGCATCAATTCCTATCTCATCGCCGTGCAGTTCAACACCGGCCAGGCGCTGGCGTCGAACCAGATGACCATCGCCACGGCAAGCGCGGTTGTTACAACCGCCTTTTGGCTGACGGTGGTGGTGCATGTCTTTGGGTAGGCTTGGTCTTCTGTAAGGCTGGTCTTTGGCAAGGCTGGTCTTTGGCAAGGCTGCGGCCCAAACTAATTTACATGTGAATTTTCTCTGGCGTTGGGCTGGCCCAAAGCCTATATGCCATCTTGCAATTGCTTGCCGGGCTTGCCCTAGGTAAAGAGCAGTGGCTTCAGCGTGTCGGCTCCGCCGCCATTGTGCACGCTCGTTCAAGAGATCCAGGAAACCGGCCCGTCAGTGCGCCGAACGGAGGCTAGACCATGCTGCAGAAAACCAGCCATTTCATGCGCCAGGCCAATCTCATCAATGGCGAATGGGTGCAGGCCGACAGCGGCCAAACGGTCGACGTCAACAACCCGGCCACCGGTCTCAAGATCGGCACCGTGCCGAAGTCGGGCAAGGCGGAAACCCGCCGCGCCATCGAAGCCGCAAGCGAAGCCTTCAAGACCTGGCGCAAGACGACCGCGCTGGAGCGCTCGAAGCTGTTGCGCAAGCTGCATGACGCGATGATGGATAATCAGGATGTGCTGGCCGAACTGCTCACCATCGAGCAGGGCAAGTCGCTCGCCGAATCCAAGGGCGAGATCGGTTCGGCTGCCGCCTACATCATGTGGTTTGCCGAGGAAGGCCGCCGCACCTATGGCGATGTCGTGCCATCGCCATGGGGCGATCGCCGCATCCTGGTGACCAAGGAGCCGGTCGGCGTCATTGCCGCCATCACGCCGTGGAATTTCCCCTCCTCGATGCTTGCCCGCAAGCTTGGCCCCGCGCTTGCCGCCGGCTGCACCGCCGTGGTCAAGCCGGCCTCGCAGACGCCGTATTCCGGCCTTGCATGGGGCGCGCTCGCCGAGGAAGTAGGCTTCCCAAAGGGCGTCATCAACATCCTGACGGGTGCTGCCGGCGAAATCGGCGACGAGATCTGCGCCAATCCGCTGGTGTCGAAGATCACCTTCACCGGCTCGACCGAGATCGGCAAGCTGCTGATTCAGAAGTCGTCCGTCACCGTCAAGAAGGTCTCGATGGAACTCGGCGGCAATGCGCCGTTCGTGGTCTTCGACGATGCCGACCTCGATCGCGCCGTCGCCGGCGCCATCACCGCCAAATACCGCAATTCAGGCCAGACCTGCGTGTGCACCAACCGCTTCCTGGTGCAGGCCGGCATCTACGACAAGTTTGTCGAGAAGCTGGCCGCTGCCAGCAATGCGCTGAAAGTTGGCTCGGGCCTGGAAGAGGGCGTGCAGCAGGGACCGCTGATCGACGTGAAGGCGGTCGAGAAGGTCGAGGAATTCATCGCCGACGCCACGTCGAAGGGTGGCAAGGTCGTTGCCGGCGGCAAGCGCCACGCGCTTGGCGGCTCATTCTTCCAGCCGACCGTCATCGCCGATGCGAAGCCTGACATGCGCTTCATGAAGGAAGAGATTTTTGGCCCGATCGCCCCGGTGTTCAAGTTCGAGACCGAAGAGGAAGCCATTGCGCTTGCCAACGACACCGAGTTCGGCCTGGCCGCCTATTTCTACACCGGCGATCTCGGCCGCGCCTTCCGGGTCATGGAAGGCCTGAAATACGGCATGGTCGGCGTCAATGAAGGCCTGATCACCACGCCGGAAGCGCCGTTCGGCGGCGTCAAGGAATCGGGCCTCGGCAAGGAAGGCGGACATCAGGGCATCGAGGACTATCTCGACACCAAATATGTCTGCATCGGGGGTCTCGGCCTCTAAATCATTGACGGGCAGGGCAGGCCGCGGGCCGGCCCTTGCCAGACGACATTCAGCCGGACTGGAGCGGTTCAGCGTTTCACGGAAACGCCGAACCGCTCCAGTTCTTTGTTTTTTGCAGTTCCGGACGGAAAACCGTTTCACACTTTTCCTGGAATTGCTCTAAGTCGATAGATCGACGAATTAGCATTTGGACATAGCGATGAAGGACGGCGAAGTCTTCGGCACGACGCAGGCAGGCGAACCCGTTCGCCGTTTCACCATCCGGGGCGGCGGCGTCAGCGCCAACATCATCGGGCTCGGCGCAATCATCCAGGATCTGCGGCTCGCCGGTCACGACGCGCCGCTGGTGCTGGGCTACGATCGCTTCGAGCCTTACGAGACCGACCGGGCCTTCTTCGGCGCGGTAGTCGGCCGCTATGCCAACCGCATCCGCGACGGCCGCTTCACCATTGCCGGCCAGCGCTACCAGACTGAGCGCAATTTCCTCGGCAAGCACACGCTGCATGGCGGCTCGGAGGGCTTCTTCCACCGGCCGTGGACGGTTTCGCTGCACGGCCGGGATTTTGTCACGCTGACCCTGCACGATCCCGAGGGCACGATGGGCTTTCCCGGCGCGCTCGACGTCACCTGCACCTACCGGCTGAAGATCCCCGGCACGCTCTCGATGGAACTGACCGCCACTTGCGAGGAGCCGACGCTGTGCAATCTGGCGCAGCATTCCTATTTCAATCTCGACGATGGCGGTGCCGGCGACATTCTCGACCACCGGCTGATGCTGAACGCCGGCGCCTATACGCCTGTCGATGGCGAGATGATCCCGACCGGCGTCGTCAAACCTGTCGACGGCACGCCCTTCGACTTCCGCCAGGCGCGGCCGCTGCGCATGGAAACGGAAGGCGAGCAGCTTCCCTACGACGTCAATTTCTGCCTGGCGTCAGCCCGGGGCCCGCTTCACCAGGTGGCGTGGGCGCAAGGCGCCAATTCCGGCGTCGAGATGGAAGTCTGGACCACCGAGCCGGGCCTGCAGCTTTACACCGGCCAGTATGTCGCGCCGACCTCGGGCGGCCTGGACGGACGGCGCTACAAGGCGTTTTCCGGCTTTTGCCTGGAAGCGCAGACCTGGCCCGACGCGCCGAACCGGCCCTATTTCCCACAGGCCACGCTGTGGCCGGGCCAGATCTATCATCAGGTGACGGAATATCGTTTCAGGCTTCCCTAAGGTCTTAGCCCTCGAAAGCGGTTCTTAGAACCTCGAACGGCGCCAGCGCGCCTCGCACCTGGACGACTGTGGCGGCGACGCGATGCGCGCGCTGCACGGCATCCGCCGGGGCATGGCCGGCCAGCCGGGCGGCGAGATAGCCGCCATTGAAGGAATCGCCGGCGCCGGTGGTGTCGACCGGGGTGGCGACATGCTGGGCCGGAACCGGCTGCAGGGCTCCGCCAGTGGCGATCAGCGCGGGTTCCTCGCCATTCTTGACGACGACTTCGCCGACCAGTTTTCCGAACCGCTCGGCGGTCGCTTGCGGTGCCGAGTCGCCAAACAGCATCTGCTCGTCGGGAAAGGTCGGTAGCGCGATGTCGGCGACGGCAAGCGCGTCGAGGATCGCGGCTTGCGCCTCCTCGCGGCTCTGCCACAGGCGCGGCCGGTAGTTGGGGTCGAAGGCGACGCGAGAACCGGCAGCGCGCGCTTTGGCCACTTCTGCCAGCAACGTCTTGCGCGCGGCGGCATCCAGAATTGCCAAAGTGATTCCGGAAAAATACACAAGAGCCTGGTTTTCAAGGCTTCTTGCCAAGGCGGCCGGGTCCGAGGCAAGCCGCCTGGCCGCCGCGTCGCTGCGCCAATAGGTGAAGGCGCGTTCGGCGCCGGTCAAGGTGATGGCGTAGAGGCCGGGCCGCGCGCCTGGGATGACCGGGCTGGCGCCGATGTCGATGCCGTTTTCGGCGAAGAACGAAATCTGGCCCTGCGAGAAGGGATCGTCGCCGAAGGCCGAGACATAGGTCGCCGGCCGCTCGCCGCTCAGCGCATGCAGCGCCCACAGCGTGTTGAACGTGTCGCCGGCAAAGCCCATGCGCCAGTTCGGCCCGGCCTGGCCGGACAGTTCGAGCATGCATTCACCGATCGAAGCGACGCCGTCTGCTGCCATGTATCTGTCTCCGGATCAGTTCGCTGCTGTAGCTTTTTGCGGCCGGCAGCGCCATGCTTGGCGGCGGCGGTTTTTTGCGCCAGAAGCGTTTTCCCACAGAAGCGGCGGGACGCGAATTGCTTCCCGAGACGTTATGCCCAGAAGAGGAACCGGTTTGGCATCGATATGGCGTTATCTTCTTGCGGGCGTTGGTCTGGCCGCCTTGCTGGCTGGCATATTGGCGATCGTCTATCTGACCGCGCCGCAGTCGGCGCCAGGCCCCGATGTCTCGCGCTCGAAGAAGACGGCGAACGGCTTGTTTGTCGCCACCATTCAGCCGGAACGCGGCGTTATCCGGCAAGGCGAACTGCAATCCTGGTTGCTGACCCTGAAGACGGTCAAGGGCGATTCCGTGGAAGGTGCGGCGATCTCGGTGTCCGGCGGCATGCCGCAGCACAATCACGGCTTGCCGACCAGTCCGCAGGCGACCGACTATCTTGGCGAGGGACGCTACCGGATCGAGGGGCTGAAATTCACCATGAGCGGCGTGTGGCAGTTGCGGTTCGCCATTTCGGCGGCGGCCGGTTCCGACACGGTCGTCTTCAACGTGGTGCTGTGAGCGGATGAACCGCCTGTTGCGCCTTCTGGCCTTGGCTGCGGTTTTGCTCGTTGCCGGCTGCGGCAAGCCGGACTTTTCCGATGCCGAGAAGAAGACCATCGCTTCGCTGGCGCTGAACACCTTGCCGGCGCTCAAACCCGACACCACCAACCGCTTCGCCGACGTGCCGGCCGCCGCCGCCCTGGGCTCCACTCTGTTCTTCGACCAGGGGATGAGCCGTGACGGGAACGTATCCTGCTCGACCTGCCACAAGATCGACCGGCAGTTCCAGGATGACCTGCCGCAATCCGTCGGCGTTGGCCGAACCAACAGGCGCTCGATGCCGCTGGCCGGCATTGCCCGCAATCCGTGGTTCTTCTGGGATGGACGGCGCGACAGCCTGTGGGCGCAGGCGCTGACGCCGCTGGAAAACCGGCTTGAGCAGGCGGGGAACCGCGCGGCCTTCGCGCATTACATCCAGAAGCGGTTCGGCGAGCGCTACGAGCGCATCTTCGGGCCACTGCCGGATCTTTCCGCCGTGCCGGCCAACGCCAGCCCGCTCGGCAATGAGGCCGAGCAGGCGGCATGGAAGGCAATGACCGCGGCCCAAATGGACGACGTCAACCGCGTCTTTTCCAACATCGGCAAGGCGATCGCCGCCTTCGAACGGTCGATCGAACCGGCACAGACGCGCTTTGACCGCTTTGCCATCGATCTTGCGTCAGGCGCCAAGCCGAAAGCCGACGATGCCTTTTCGCAGGAGGAGATGCTCGGGCTGAAACTGTTCATCGGCAAGGCCAATTGCGTCACCTGCCATAACGGCCCGCGCTTCACCGACAACGCTTTCCACAACACCGGCGTGCGGCCGGTCAGGGATTTGCCATTGGATCGCGGCCGTTTCGATGCGGTGGCCCAGGTTCAGGCCGACCCATTCAACTGCTTCGGCGCCTTCCGCGATGGCGACGCCGGCGCCTGCGGAGAACTGCGCTTCATCGTCAAGGCAGCACCCGAACTGATGCGTGCCTACAAGACGCCGTCGCTGCGGGGCGCGGCGACACGGCCGCCCTATATGCATGCCGGACAGTTCTCCACGCTGGAGGAGGTGGTGGCGCACTACGCGAAGGCGGAGGCGGCCGTTGAAGGCACCTCCGAAGTGCACCCGTTGCAACTGTCGGACCGCGAACGCGCGGCGCTGGTGGCGTTTTTGAAGACGCTGTCGGAGTGAGCTAGCGATCCTTCACCGTCTCCATGGCCACGAAGGTCGAGGTCTGCGCAACATGCGGCAGTGCCGAGATGCGCTCGCCGAGCACGCGGCGATAGGCGGCGATGTCGGTGGTACGGACTTTCAGGAGATAATCGAAGCTCGACGCCATCATGTGGCACTGCTCGATCTCCGGCACGGCCTGCACCGCACGGTTGAAAGCATCGAGCGCGGCCGAGCGCGTGTCCGACAGTTTGACCTGGACGAAGGCGACATGGCCTTCGCCCATGCGCTCGCGATCGATGATCGCCTGATAGCCCCTGATATAGCCGTCCTTCTCCAGGCGCTTCACCCGCGCCTGCACCGGCGTCTTCGACAGGCCGACCTTGCCGGCCAGTTCCGACATGGACAGCCGCCCGTCGCGCGCCAGCGCCGACAGGATGTTTCTGTCGATGCGGTCCAATTGGTCTTCTGTCACGGATATCACAGCCCATCTGATAACAATTGAGCCGCAATGATAGATCATCCGGACTGCCATGTCGATTTCTTTGGACCGGCCGAAAATGCGGCTCTGTGCTAGCTTGCGCCATTCGGTCCGGCGACCGCCGGCCCGCTCCCAGATGCTTGCTCCGCAGGACCGCCATGCCGCTCGACACCATCCGCCAGCAGATCCGCGCCAACTACCTGCCCGACGAAGACGCGGCTGTGAAGCGCTTGGCTGCCGCGACAGAACTTTCGGCCGATGACCGCAAAGCCGTCTCGGCCCGTGCCGCGGATCTGGTGCGCGCGGTGCGCGGCTCGTCCGACCCGCGGCTGATGGAGGTTTTTCTCTCGGCCTACGGCCTCTCCACCAAGGAAGGAGTGGCGCTGATGTGCCTGGCCGAGGCACTGCTGCGCGTGCCTGACACCGAGACTATGGACGACCTGATCGCCGACAAGATCGCACCGCATGACTGGTCGGCGCATTCGGGCGGTTCGAGCTCGATCTTCGTCAACGCCTCGACCTGGGCGCTGATGCTGACCGGCCGTGTGCTCGACGAAGGCGAGGGCGGCATTGAAGGCACGCTGCGCTCGATGGTTCGCCGACTGGGCGAACCGGTGATCCGCAAGGCGGTCGCCGCCGCCATGCGCGAAATGGGCGAGCAGTTCGTGCTCGGCCGCACCATTGCGGAAGCCGTCAAGCGCGGCAAGTCGATGATCCAGAAAGGTTATCTCTATTCCTTCGACATGCTGGGCGAGGCGGCCCGCACCGAGGCCGACGCGCTGCGCTACCTCAAGGCCTATGCCGATGCGATCTCATCGCTCGATTCAGGCTCCAACGGTCCCGATATCCGCCAGAACCACGGCATCTCGGTCAAACTGTCGGCGCTGCATCCGCGCTACGAAGAGGCACAGAAGGAAAAGATGCTGCCGGTGATGGCCGAGCGGCTGCTGTCGCTGGCGCTGGCCGCACGCCATTCGCGCATGGGCCTCAACATCGACGCCGAGGAGGCCGACCGGCTCGACCTGTCGCTCGACATCATCGAGCGTGTGTTGTCCGAGCCGGAGCTTGCCGGCTGGAATGGCTTTGGCGTCGTCGTCCAGGCCTACGGCCCGCGCGCGGCCTTCACCATCGACTGGCTCTATGCGCTGGCGGAAAAGTACGACCGCAACATCATGGTGCGGCTGGTCAAGGGCGCCTATTGGGACACCGAGATCAAGCGGGCACAGACGCTCGGGCTTTCCGGCTACCCCGTCTTCACCCGCAAGGCCAACACCGATGTTTCCTACATGGCCTGCGCCAGGAAGTTGCTGTCGATGACCGACCGCATCTATCCGCAATTCGCCACGCACAATGCCCATACCGTCGCCGCCATCCTGTCGATGGCTGACAACCGTGACGCTTTCGAATTCCAGCGCCTGCACGGCATGGGCGAAGCGCTGCATGAGACGGTGCGCCGGGCCGAAGGCACGCGCTGCCGCATCTATGCGCCGGTCGGCGCGCACTCCGACCTCTTGGCTTATCTGGTGCGACGTCTGCTGGAAAACGGCGCCAACTCTTCCTTCGTCCATCAGCTCACCGATGAGGATGTCGAGCCGGAGGATATTGCGCGCGATCCGCTCGAGACGGTCGAGAGCCAGGGCACCGCCGCCAATCCGGCAATCGCTCGCCCCGCGGCGATATTCGGCACTGGGCGGCGCAATTCGAAGGGGTTCGACATTACCGATCCGGTGACGCTGGCGGCGATCGACAATGCCAAGGCGGCCTTTGCCGGACCCGAGCGCTGGCATGCCAAGCCGATCACGCGCGCCGCCGGCTACGGCAAGCAGCGCCCGGTGGTCAATCCGGCAAAGCCTGCCGAGATCGTCGGCATGGTCGCCGAAGCCGCTGCCAAGCAAGTCGCGACCGCGGTGCGCTTTGCGGTGGAGGCGCAGCCGGCCTGGGCAAAGCGCCCCGTCGCCGAGCGCGCCGCCATCCTCAACCGCGCCGCCGACCTCTATGAGGCCAATGCGGTCGAGTTTTTCGCGCTGGCTACAAGGGAAGCCGGCAAGTCGCTGGCCGACGGCGTGGCTGAAGTGCGCGAAGCCGTCGACTTCCTGCGCTACTACGCTGCCGAAGCGGCCAACAACGAAGCGGGCAGCGAGGCGCGCGGCGCGATCGTGTGCATTTCGCCGTGGAATTTCCCGCTCGCCATCTTCACCGGCCAGATCGCGGCAGCGCTCGTCACCGGCAATTCGGTCATCGCCAAGCCAGCCGAACAGACGCCGCTGATCGCCTTCCGCGCCGTCGAGCTGCTGCGCGAGGCCGGCGTTCCGGAAGATGTCATCCAGCTTCTGCCGGGCGACGGTCCGGCGGTCGGCGGACCGCTAACTGCGGATCCGCGCATTGCCGGCGTCTGCTTCACCGGCTCGACCGAGGTTGCAAAGCTGATCGAGAAGCAACTGGCCGAGACGGCCGCGCCGGACGCCATGCTGATCGCCGAGACCGGCGGTCTCAATGCCATGATCGTCGATTCCACAGCACTGCCCGAACAGGCGGTGCGCGACATACTGGCATCGGCTTTCCAGAGTGCAGGCCAGCGCTGTTCGGCGCTTCGCGTGCTCTACATGCAAAAGGATGTCGAGAAGAAGATGCTGGAGATGCTGAAGGGCGCCATGGAAGCGCTCACCATCGGCGATCCCTGGCAGATTTCGACCGATGTCGGGCCGGTCATCGATGACGAGGCGCAGGAATCGATCCGCGAGTATTGCACCAAGATGGGGCTGCAGGGCCGGTTGATTGCCAAGCTCGAAGCACCGAAGGACGGCCGCTTCGTTGCGCCGCATGTGTTCCGGGTCAAGGGCATCGAGGAGATGGAGCGCGAAGTGTTCGGTCCGGTGCTGCATGTCGCCAGCTTCGACGCCGACGGGATCGACGCCGTCATCGCCGCCATCAACCGCAAGGGCTATGGCCTGACCTTCGGCCTGCACACCCGCATAGAAGGCCGCGTCCAGCATTTCGTCGACGGCATCCATGCCGGCAACATCTATGTCAACCGCAACCAGATCGGCGCCGTCGTCGGCTCGCAGCCCTTTGGCGGCGAGGGGCTTTCGGGCACCGGGCCGAAGGCCGGCGGGCCGCATTATCTCCGGCGGTTCCGCAAGGGGCCGGAGGCGGGCACGGAGATTGCCGAGGGCCACAAGGTGACGGCGACCGAACTGGCCGACAATCTGCCCGATCCGACGCTTGGCGGCTGGTCGACGCGGCCGGACCGCATCGCCATCTTGAGAAAGCATCTGCGCGGCAAGGGCGCTGCAGCGATCGGCGCTGCAGCCGCCATCGATTTCGGCCAGGTCGACCTGCCCGGACCGACCGGCGAGGCCAACACGCTGTCGCTGTCGCCGCGCGGCCGGGTGCTGTGCCTCGGTCCGGACGCCGAAACGCTGCTTGCCCAGACGATCCAGGCGCTGGCCGCCGGCAATGCGGTGCTGGCCGTGGCGCCGGGCGCGCCGGCAGCACTGTCGGCGCTGACCGGCAAGGGGTTGCCGCTGGCGGCCATAGACGGTCGGCCAGACCCAGTCGAAGCGCGTTCGCTGCGCGTCGATGTCGTCGCCTTCTCGGGCAGGCCCGAGGCGGCGCGGATCGTGCGCAAGGTCATTGCCGACCGCAGCGGGCCGATCGTGCCGCTGGTCAGCGAGGTGCTCAACCCGGCGGCCTATGCGCATGAACGCGCTGTCTGCGTCGACACCACGGCTGCCGGCGGCAATGCCAGCCTGCTCGCGGCGGCCTAGGGGGCTTTTCGCGGCTCGCTTGCCTGCGTCGGGTTGCAAGGGTATGCGCAAGGGACAGAGAGCAACTCGAGCGGGGCAGCCGAACAGATGGAAGACACGTCCCGACCGTTTGAGCTGCCGCGCGTGGCGGTGGTCATCACCTGCTTCAACTATCGGCCGTACGTCGAACAGGCGATCCGCTCGGTGCTTGCGCAGACCTACCGGAATTGGGCATGCGTCATCGTCGACGATGCCTCGACGGACGGCTCGGCCGGCTTTGTCCGACAGCTTCTAAGGGATATAGAAGACCCGCGCCTGCGCCTGTTGGCGCGCAAGGAGAATGGCGGGCAGACCGCGGGATTCCGCGACGGCTTTGCCGCAACCGACGCGCCCTTCGTCGCGTTTCTCGACGCCGATGACGTGTGGCTGCCGGATTTTCTCCTCGCGCATCTGTCCGCCCACCTCAACACAACGCATTCGGCCGCACTGTCGAGTTCCGATGTGTTCCTTGTCGATGGCGACGGCACCTTGCTGGGCGGTACCTTCCTTGCCTTGCGCAAACCGCGGTCCGGAGCGGATCGCAGTGGCGTCGCCATCGCGCCCGGTGGCCGGCTTGCCGGCATGGCGCCCGGGATCGCCTACGCATCGGAGCATCCGGTAACCTATTTCGCACCTGCGGTGACGGGCTGGCTGTGGTCGCAATGCTCGGCGATCATGTACCGGCGTGGCGCGCTGGAACCGGTATTGTCCTTCCCGTTCAAGGCCAAGGTCGGGACGGATTATCTGACGGCGACACTCGCGCACCAAGCCGGCGGCAGCCTCATCCTGTCAGAAGGTCTCGGCCTCTATCGCCTGCATGGCTCCAACCTGTCCACCGGAACTGCCTTTGCCGGCGGCAATGTGCGGCAAACGCCTGCATACAGGAGCTACAGGAGCGTGTTGGCGGCGGATGCCGCAGACTGTTTGCTGGCGAATTCTGCCTGGCTCAGCGATCTCAACGGGCGCAATTTCATAGCTGCATTCCTGACGCAGCATGTGCGCCAATTCCCGGAGCTGGCCGGTGATCCGCGGTTGGCGCGCTACCTGACACGCGGACAGCCCTGGCGGCGGCTGCGCCTGCACATTGCCCAGTGGCTTCAGCGACTGGGCGGCCGGAATTCAACCGGAACATGACGGCATCTGCCCGTCGTCAGATCTCGTCGACGGGTGAAATCTCAATCAGGCGCCTTCGACGACCGAAAAGCCTTCGAACTGCGGATGGCCGAGATAGTGCACCTTCGACGTGCCGGTGTTGCGGTGGGCGGCGCGAAAATTCTCGGATTTGGTCCAGGCGACGAAATCCTCATGGCTTGCCCACACCGTGTGCGAGGCAAACAGCGTGTAACCCTCGGCCTCGTTGACCGGGCCGCGCAGCAAGTGGAATTCCCTGAAGCCTTTCATCTCCGAGAGGCTCGAATCGCGGTTCTTCCAGACATCCTCGAAAGCGGTCTCCGAGCCGTTCTGGACCTTGAAGCGGTTCATGGCGATGTACATTGGGCTTCCTCTTGAATTGATGGACGATTTGGCGAAGGTCTGCGAGCTGGTTAAAACGGACCGATCCGCGCCCTGAACACCCAACTTGATAATCCGGTCTCGGGTGGAATGGGCGGGAACGGGGCTTGCTGGCGCACCAGTTTCAAAGCGAATTGGTCTAGTTCGGCAGACCCTGAACTTTCGACAAGCTGCAAGTCGCTGACGCTGCCGTCAGCCATGACGACGAAATAGACCCTGGCATTGTTGCGAGCCTTGGCTTGAATTTCCTTCGAAACGCGCCGGTTAGCGCGGGCAAGCTTCTTTTGAATTTCACCGCCGTAACGAGATTGCATCGCATTGCCAGCCGCGTCCTGGTTTTTACCCTTGCTGGCAACCGCCGGTGCGTCGCGTTCTTCGCCATCTGCCGCACCGCGGGTATCTCCAGATCCGGCTGGAGGGGTCGGCCGCGGGCTCGGGACTGGTGGTTTGGCAGCAGGCAAATCAACGGCGGGCTCGTCGGCGGGCGGTGCCTCTGAACTTTGCGTTTGAACCCCTGGCGGAGTCGACGTCTCAGCGCTTGGGGCGACAGTTTGATCATTCGGGATGGCGGCCGTCAGTGTATCTGGCGCGGCGGTCGCCTGTTCGGCGGCTTCCGGCGCAGGCTTGGGCGCCGCCGGCTCCTTTACCGGTTGAGGCGCCTCGGTCGGCGGCACGGGTCGAACGGCCTCGGGCTTGGCCGGCTGCGGATCGGTTACCAGGGTAACATCGACCGCGTCGGGAGCCTGGCTGTCCAAGGCGCTGCCGACCACCTCGGCGCCCGATTGGTCGGTGCCTTCGGATTGTATCGCGTTACTGGAATCGAATGTCCCTGCGGGTCCGATGAAGAACGCCGCTGCGGCAGCGGCATGGAGCAGGCAGGACGCGACGATCGCCACAGTCCGTTTGCGGTCCGCGGCTGCCGGCTGTGCGAGCTCGTCCATCGTAATCGCCGGTTCGTTGCCGGCGTCGGGGAGGGGGGTGATGTCCTGCATGGTTCGCGGCGAGACCTGCCGCGAGCGGGGTGGGATTGTCAAATCAAGATCGGTTGCCGGCCATGACGGCGGAGCTGCGACGGGTCGTGTCGCATTGTCGTGCAGGAAGGCGGGATGCAGGCCCACCTCAGACGCCGAATGCGATACCGGTCTTGGTCTGCGTCTTCAGGCCGCGCATGCAGGCGCCCGGTTCGACGCCGGCGCATTCGGTGGCGCTGTTGATCAGCACGCGGCTGAGTTTGGTGCAGTCGGTGCCGGCGAGGTCGAAGCGGGTCACCTTGGTCTTGCCGGCCGGCAGGTCCTTGAAGTCGAGCACGCTCAGGCGGTCGACAATGCCGGCCTCGTTGAACAGCGCGATTTCGAATGCCGCCTTGGAAAGATCGGCGCCGAGCGCATTGTTGACGACGAAGGTCAGCCGGCAACCCTTTTCGGAGGGCTGCGCGGCATTGAGCTCGAGGCTGAGTTGCGGAGCCGACGCGGACTGAGCCCACGCCGGCATCAAGCCAAGCGACATCGCCAGCGTCGAGGTCAGGAGGCGAAGCGATGCCGTCAAACTTGTCATGGGTGTCAGCCTCCAAAGCGCATGGTTGCGGCCAGCTTCAGCGTGATGCCGGGTTCATAGATGACGGCGGTGGTGCCGCCGTTCAGCGGGTTGGTATATTTGACGTCGAACAAATTGTCGGCGCGGAAGTCCACCTTCAGATTGTCGGTGGCCTGGTAACTGGCGAAGGCGTTGACCAGAGTATAATCCTTGGCCACGGGGTTGCCCTTCGGCTTGCCGTTGTACTGCACCTCGCCGCCGACGGTCAGCTTGTCCTGAAGGAAGCGGAAGCCGAGCTGCCCGGTGACCTGCGAGGACGGGATGGTGGCAAGGTCGGCCCGCTCGCCTTCATCGGAGATGGTGTGGCCGTTGATGATCGAGGCTGAGAGGCCAGCATAGCCCCAGCCGGCATCGTAGACGCTTTCCAGTTCGAAGCCGTTGATCTTGGCCTGGGCGACGTTCTGGTATTGGAAGCAGATCGGGATGCCGGGGCCGAACGGGCAACCGCTGGTCGGGTCGAATGCCGACAACGTGACGCCTTCGATGTAGTCGTCGACATCGTTGTGGAAGTAGCCGGCCTTGAGCCGGAACGCGTCGCCGGCCTCGATAAGGTCGTTCAGCTTGTAGTTGACGCCGATTCAGTGGTCTTGCCGGTTTCTGGCCGCAGGTTCGGATTGGGCAGGAACGGGAAGGTGACGCCCGCCGGATGGTTGCCGCTGATCAGCGTTTCGGTCAGCGACGGCGAGCGGTAGCCTTCCGCGTAGGTGCCATAGAACTGCAGGCCCGCCAGGCTGGCGCTTTCGAAGGGCGTGACACCAACGGTGATGCGCGGCGACAGACGATCACCTGACGTTTCGTGGGTGCTGTCTTCGAGGCTGTAATTGTCGTAACGCAGCCCGGCAATGACCTCGAGCCAGTCCCAGGTGAGCTTGTCCTGGATGTAGGCGCCCGAAACACTACGCTTGCCCGATGGGGTGTAGAAGCTGTCGCCGCCGGCGGTGCCGCCGGTCTCGACATCGTCACCCACCCAGTCGCCGCCATAGGTCAATTCGTGCGCAACACCGGCTGTTTCGAAGCGCGACGTGTTCCAGATGTCGACGCCGGCCGTGCCAACGTCGAAGGTCGAGGTCGAACCGACGGGCAGCAGCACGGGAAGGCCGGTCGACGGATCGAAGCGGTTCTGCGGGACCAGCGTGGTGAGGTCGAGATTGGTCTTGTTGTAGGAGGCGTTGATGTGGAGATCGAGCCAGCTCCTGGCGTCGTCAGTGATGTTGTAGCGGGCGGTGAAGGTGTTCGACTTCAGGTCGACGTCGTTGGCCGGCACGCCGCCGCTGGTTTCCGTCCAGCCGTCGCTCGAGCCGACCCAGCCGAGCTTCAATTCGCTGTCTTCGCTGGGGCGGATTGTGGTCTTGAGCAGGCCGCTCAGCAGGTCGAAGCCGGTGCCGGCGACGGTGTCGCCGCTGCCATTCTTGTAGTCGCCGTAGTCGCGGTAGACGATGTTGCCCAGCACATCCAAATCGTCGTTGAATTTGTAGGCGCCGCTGGCACTGGCGGTCCAGCCCTTGCCGTTGCTTTCATAGCGCCCGGTGACGGAGCCGGCCCAGGTTTCGCCCGGTCTGAGGAAATCCACCGCATCCTTGGTGTCGAAGAAGACGACGCCGCCAATGGCGCCGGAGCCGTAGGTGTTGGCGGTCGGTCCGCGAATGACGTCAACGGATTTGATGAGCTCGGGATCGACATAGAAGGTCGACTGCGTGCCGTGGTCTGAGCGCTGGAAATTCTGCCTGGCACCGTCGATGATGACGGCGACGCGACCGAAATCCTGCAGGCCGCGGATGTTGATGCTGGAGCTGACGCGTCGCGCATCGGCCTGCACGGCGACACCAGGCACACCGAGCAGCATTTCGTTCGGCGTCGTCGCCATGCGGCGGTCGAGCTGTTCCTGGTCGACATGGCTGGCTGAGGCCAGCGATTCGATTGCCGTCTTGCCGGTGCGGCTGATGACGAGGATCTTGTCCAGCAGGGTCGCGCCGGCGGGCGCCGGCTTGGTGTCCACGGTTTTCCTGGTCTGGTCGGCCTGGTCAGCGGCCGGCTGAGCGCTGGCCGGCGATGTCAGCAGCGCGATCGTCGCTGCCCCCGCAAGCAAGGCTGCCATTGCCTTTGCCATAGGCCGATGCACCGGATCGGCGTTCGCCAGACCCAGTCGTCCACAATTTCCCAAGCCCATGCCCCAACTCCAAAATTCCAGGTTCGATGCTGGCTGGCTTGGTGCTCGCTGGCATTTTTCATTCTGTCCGGCGTCTTAAATGTTGACTCATTTGGTCCGGTACTGCACTGACTAATAAACATGATTATTCGAGTCAAGAAATGAATCGGCATTTTTGCAACGCCTAGCCAGTTGCCCGGCACAGGAAAGGGATCGAAAGAGATGAACACCCACAATCCCAACGACTTCCGTTACCGCGTCCGCCGTTCCGAGGAGACGCCGACCCGCTTCGACCGGGTGCCGCTGGCGGTGCGGACGCTGTCCTCCAACACGCTGTTCCAGGGCGAGCACGAGATCGGCATCGAGCACCATGGCGCGCTCTATCGGCTGAAGATCACCCGCCAGGGCAAGCTCATCCTCAACAAGTGACGAAACGACCAAACACGGCAGACAGGTAAGCAGGACATGGACCAGCGCGCAAAACCCGCCCCGCATGAAATCCGGCGGGCGCGGGCAGACAATCCGAAAGCGCGCGAGCGCGATCTTGCCGCCGAGCTCGGTATTTCCGAGGCCGAGCTGGTGGCCGCGCATTGCGGCGACGGCGTCGTGCGCGTCGAGCCCAGGGTCAACGATCTTCTGACAGGCCTCGATGCCGTTGGCGAAGTGATGGCACTGACCCGCAACGAAAGCGCGGTGCACGAGAAGATCGGCGTCTACGACAAGGTTGTCACAGGCGCGCACAATGCCATGGTGCTGGGCGAAAACATCGACCTGCGTATCTTTCCAAAGGTCTGGGCGCATGGCTTTGCCGTCGAGAAGCGCGACGGCGGCGACATCCGCCGCAGCCTGCAATTCTTCGACGCGGCCGGCGATGCGGTGCACAAGGTGCATCTGCGGCCGGCGTCCAATCTCTATGCCTACCAGAAGCTCGTGGCCGCACTCGAATCGCCGAACCAGGAGGCGACCGTGTCTATCGCAGGCCTGGCCGACGACGACGCGGAGACGTCGGGCATTGCCGCAGACATCGATGATCTGCGCGACCGCTGGAGCCGGCTGACCGACGTGCATCAGTTCTTTGGCATGTTGAAAACGCTGAAGCTCACCCGCCGCCAGGCCGTGCGCATGGTCGGCCAGGACTATGCCTGGCTGCTCGACAATGACGCCATCGGCGCCATGTTCCACCATGCCGCCGCCGACGGCATGCCGATCATGTGTTTTGTCGGAAACCGAGGCTGCATCCAGATCCATTCCGGCCCGGTCAAGTCGATCAAGCCGATGGGGCCGTGGATCAACGTCATGGACGAGACCTTCCATTTGCATCTGCGCACCGACCACATCCAGGAGGTGTGGGCGGTGCGCAAACCGACCAAGGACGGTCATGTCACCTCGCTCGAAGCCTATGGCGCCGACGGCAAGATGATCATCCAGTTCTTCGGCAAGCGCCGTGAAGGCGAGGGCGAGCGCGACGACTGGCGGTTCCTTGCCGAGAACCTGCCGCGCATTCCAAGCCCGACCGCAGCCTGAGGAAACGACGATGATTTCACTGTTCAGGACGCTTGCCGCGGCCATGGGCCTGTCGCTGTTTATTGCCGCCCCAGTGCCGGCCAGCGAGAACGTGGCCGTGTTGGCCGACACGTCGCGGATCGTGGCGATCGGCGGTTCGATCACCGAGATCGTCTACGCGCTTGGCGAGGAAGGTCATCTCGTCGCCCGCGATTCGACCAGCCGCTACCCCGCCGCCGCGGTCGCGCTGCCCGACGTCGGCTATATGCGCCAGCTGTCGCCGGAAGGCGTGTTGTCGGTCAATCCTTCGGGCATTCTGGCGCTGCATGGCAGTGGGCCGAAGGAAGCGGTCGATGTGCTGAAAAAGTCGAGCGTTCCGTTCATCGACGTGCCCGAGCATTACAGCCATGACGGCATCCTGGAAAAGATCCGCATCGTCGGCAAGGCGCTTGGCGTCGACGCCAAGGCCGAGACGCTGGTGGCTGAGACCGACGCCAAGCTGAAGGCGGCCGAGAAGCAGACGGCGTCGATCAAGCAGCGCAAGCGCATCCTGTTCGTGCTGTCGATCCAGGGCGGCAAGATCCTGGCCGCCGGCACCGACACCGCCGGTGACGGCATCATCAAGCTCGCCGGTGCCGTCAATGCGGTCGAAGGTTTTTCCGGCTACAAGCAGATGTCCGACGAGGCGATCGTCACTGCCAGGCCGGACGTGATCCTGGCCATGAAGAATGCCGGCCCGCCGATTGCGGAGGCCGAGCTGTTCGCCATCCCGTCGATCACCTCGACGCCGGCGGGCGAAGGCCGCAAGCTGACCCTGATGGATGGCAGCTATCTCCTCGGCTTCGGGCCGCGCACGGCCGATGCCATCCACGATCTGGCCGCCTCGCTCTATGGCAGCCAGGTCACGGACTGAGCCGATGGTGGATCAGTCGATCGCCGGCGCGGCGGGCAAGGTGGCCGAGGGCGATCGTTCCGGGCGCGCTCGCCTGGTTATTGTGCTCCTGTGTGTGGCGCTTGCCCTTTCGATGTTCCTGTCGCTGAGGTCGGGCGCTTCCGATGCATCGGCCGTCGGTGTCATTCGTGACTGGCTAACCGGCGCCGTGCCGGCCGACGCCGCGCTTGGCGCCCGCGACCGGCTGATCGTCTACGACATCCGCATGCCGCGCGTGCTGCTCGGCGTGCTCATCGGGGCGGCACTGGCCGTATCGGGTGCGGTCATGCAAGGCCTGTTTCGCAACCCGCTCGCCGATCCCGGCCTGATCGGCGTTTCCGCCGGGTCGAGCCTCGGCGCGGTCGCCGTCATCGTGCTCGGCACGACGTGGCTGGNCGGGCTGGCCTTGCCGCTCGCCGCTTTCTGCGGCGGCCTTGCGGTCACGCTGGTGCTCTACCGCGTCGCCACGCGGCAGGGGCGCACATCGGTCGCTACCATGCTGCTTGCCGGCATTGCGCTCGCAGCCCTTGCCATGGCGCTGACCGGTATCCTGATTTTCATGGCCGACGACCGGCAGTTGCGCGACCTGACCTTCTGGCAACTGGGCTCGCTGGGCGGCGCGACCTGGCCGAAGATCGCTTCCGTCGGTCCGATCATCATCCTGGCGCTTGCGGCAATGCCGTTCCTGGCCAAAGGCCTCAACGCCCTGGCGCTCGGCGAGGCGACGGCCGGACATCTCGGCATCCCGGTACAGCGGCTGAAATACACCGGGATCGTCGGCGTCTCGGCAGCGGTCGGCGCCTCTGTCGCAGTCAGCGGAGGCATCGGTTTTGTCGGCATCGTCGTGCCGCATCTGCTGCGGCTGCTGATCGGTCCGGACAATCGCTATCTCTTGCCGGCATCGGCGCTGCTCGGCGCCTCGATGCTGCTGCTTGCCGACGCAGTTGCCCGCGTCATCGTGGCGCCGGCCGAATTGCCGATCGGCATCGTCACGGCGATCGCCGGCGCGCCGTTCTTCCTCTGGATCCTGCTGCGCAAGCGCGGCGTAATCGACTTGTGAGGCGGCATGATCGAAGCACGCGATGTCTCGGTGGCGATGGGCGGCAAACGCATCGTCGCTAATGTCGATTTTGTCGCACGGCCGGGCGAGATCGCCGCCATCGTAGGACCGAACGGCTCGGGCAAGACGACTTTCTTGAAGGCGTTGTCGGGCGATCTGGCGTTTACGGGGACAGTGGCCGTCAACGGGCGCGACCTCTCCGAGATGAAGCCGGTGGAGGCCGCGACCGTGCGTGCCGTGCTGCCGCAGACCGCGACGCTGTCCTTTCCCTTCACCGTGCACGAAGTGGTCAGGCTCGGCCTTATCGGCGGCCGTTCCGGCGTTCTGCCGGGCGAAGATGATCGTCTGCCCGAGCGGGCGCTGGCGCGGGTCGACCTCGACGGCTTTGCCGGCCGCTTCTATCAGGAGCTTTCGGGCGGCGAACAACAGCGTGTGCAGCTGGCGCGCGTGCTGTGCCAGGTCTGGGCGCCGGTGCTGGACGGCAAGCCGCGCTATCTCTATCTCGACGAGCCGGTCTCCAGCCTCGATATCAAGCACCAGCTGATCATCATGAACATCGCCCGCGATTTCGCCCGGCGCGGCGGCGGTGTGATCGCCATCCTGCACGACCTCAATCTGACGGCCATGTATGCCGACCGGATTTTCGTGATGCATCGCGGCCGGCTCGCCGCCGACGGTTCACCGCAGGAGGTGCTGAGCGACGATCTGATCGAAAAGGTGTTCGATTGTCGGCTAAGGGTCGGTGTGTTGCCGGCGGCGAACATGCCGTTCGTCTTGCCGCAGTCAGCCGCCTAAAAGCGCGTCGCGTTTGAACGGACTCAGGCGACGCGCTTTAGGTCTTTGTTTTTATGCATGTCGTTGTCTCAAAACCGGGGCCACTTTTGAGCGACATGCACTAGAAAACTCAGGCGGCCGGAGCTCGCTGGACCAGCATGTCGATGCCGAGCAAATGACGCACATTCGGGCGCGCCGCCACCATATCGGCGATAGTGTAGCGGGAGAGTACGGCAAAGAAGGCGTTGAGCGCCTCGCGCAGCGCCGAATTCAGCTGGCAGCTGTCGACCAGCGGGCATTCGGCGGCGTCGTTTTCGAAGCACTCGGCCATGGCGAAGCTCTCTTCGGTCACCCGTACGACGTCGAACAGGCTGATCTGCTCGGCGGGGCGGCCGATTCTCACGCCGCCATTCCTGCCGCGCACCGTCTCGACCAGGCCATGCTCGACCAGCGGCTGCAGGATCTTGAACAGGAAAAGCTCCGACACCGAATAGGCGGCCGCAATCTCGGGGATGCGGCTCAGGCGATCGTTGTTGGCGGCGCAATACATCAGGATGCGCATGGCGTAGTTGGTCTGGCGCGTCAGCCGCATTTCATTCCTCACCCGAGTCCTGGCGCGTTGGAACTGCACCAGATTTTAGTTTGTGCTGGTGCGGCTTTCTCACCCGGAGTTTCGGATTCGCCCACACTGGCCTGATCGGAATATGGCCTATACCTTGGAACAATTCCAGACTGGCATTGCATGATAGATGAACATTCTTGTCAACTTTGCGTGCGAAACCGACAATTCCCGGACGAAATCGGCCCATCCGATCATGCTACGGGCCCAAACACCCCCTAAATAGCCCATGCCAGATAGCCAAGAGATCGATGAGGAGCGGCGTATCATGTCCCAATCGGCTTCGTCCCTGGCGCCTGGCGGTTTTGATGCCGAGACGGGCGCCAAGCTTTTCGCGTTGCGGCGGACAAAGTTCCTCGCCACGGCTGCGCTGGTGCTTTGCGTCGTGGTTTTTGCCGTGGCCAAATCGTTCGAGGCCAAGTATCCGTGGCTGGGCTTCGTGGCGGCCTTCGCCGAGGCGGCGACCATTGGCGGCCTGGCCGACTGGTACGCGGTGGTGGCGCTGTTCAAGCGGCCGCTGGGCCTGCCGATCCCGCACACCGCCATCATCCCAGCGAACCAGAACCGCATCGCCGATAATCTGGGCCGCTTCATCGAGGTCAATTTTCTGGCGCCGGAGCCGGTGCGGGAAAAGCTGGCCGAGGTCGATTTTGCAGCACTCGTCGCCGACTGGCTGACTGACGCCGAACGCTCTGCCGGCCTGTCACGCTTCGTCGTACGGCTGGTCCCGCAGACGCTTGCGGCGATCGAGCAATCCGGCCTGCGCGGCTTCGTCACCAGCCGCATGCTGGAGCAGATCGACAAGGTGCCGCTGGCGCCGCTCGCGGCCGAATTGCTGTCGGCACTGACCGACGACCGCCGCCACCAGAAACTCTTCGACGAATTCACCAGGGTGATCGGCCGGTTCCTGAACGATGAAGAGGCGCTGGCGACCATGCGCGAGAAAATCCGCGAGGAATTGCCGTCGCTGTTCAACCTGTTCAGAGCCGACGCCTATCTGCTGAAAAAGATCGTCGCTTCCGCCGGTTCGCTGCTTGACGAGGTGCGGGCCGACCCCGACCATCCGATGCGCGCCGAATTCGACCGTTTCGCGCACAGCTTCATCGAGCGGCTCAGAACCTCGAAGCAATACGCCAAACGGGCCGAGAAGCTGAAGCGCGATTTCCTGGCGCGGCCGGAAGTGAAGTCGCTCGCCGGCGACATGTGGCAGAGCCTCAGCGTGTTCATCGAACAGGACGCCAAGGCGGAGAATTCGATTGTTCGCGCGCATCTCGCCAACATGTTCGTCGAGGTCGGCCGCCATCTCTCAGGCGATCCGCAGATCAGGGCCGACATGAACCGGGGCTTTGTCGTGGCGCTGTCGTCGTTCGTGGAGAGCCAGAAGAGCGGTGTGTCGACATTCATCGCCGACCAGGTCAAGCGCTGGGACCTCGCCCAGCTGACGAGGCTGATCGAGATGAACATCGGCAAGGACCTGCAATATATCCGCTTCAACGGCATGATTATCGGCGGATTGGCGGGTATCGTGCTCTACACGGCGGAGAGGCTGTTTCTCGCTGGCTGATGCTGCATTTGCCGCTGAATTGCTTGGGCGTGCGAATGGACACACGGCGCGCGAGTGCTATTGTCCAGAACAGGGTTCAGCATTTGCGACAACTGGGGAGCACGAGCAATGGCCAAACAACCCGACTCCGATTCGTTCCTGGACATGTTCAGCCGGTTCGGCCGTGACCTGAAGGTGCCGAATGTCGAGGCGATCCTCGCGCATCACCGCAAGAACCTCGAGGCGCTGGAAAGATCCGCGCGGGCGGGAGCTGCCGGCGCGACCTCATTGTTGTCCAGACAGCGCGAGATGCTGCAGGACACGCTGCGTGAAGTCAGCGACATGGCGCAGAGCTACAAGGCGCCGGGCAATCCCCAGGAACTGATGACAAAACAGGCGGAGTTCGCCAGGAAATCCTTCGAAGCCGCCCTGAAAAATGCCGGCGAAGTGGCCGAGCTGGTCAAGAAATCCGGCACCGAATCGATCGAAATCCTGCGCAGCCGCATCAAGGAAGCGATGGAGGAAATCCGCTCGGGCTATGACAAGAAGTGACTCTCAACGCAACCATGAGAGGAGTGGCCGGTTGCGGCGCATGAGCATGGACGAGGGACGCTGTTTGGCGGAAAATGGCGGAACGGAATCGCAACGGGCGAATTGACAGGAGCCGTCCGTTCGTGGTCCGAGGCACTGGGAGCCACCGGGAAAGCAGGAATGACGGAACTACGGCCGAAAACGCCGCCGACCTTCGAGCAGTTAAGGGCGATGGCCGGGCAGGAGCTCGGCGTGTCGGAATGGACGACCGTCGACCAGAACCGCATCAACCAGTTTGCCGAATGCACAGGCGACCATCAGTGGATCCACGTCGATCCGGAGCGGGCGAAGCGGCAGAGCCCATTTCGCACCACGATCGCGCATGGCTATCTGACGCTGTCGATCATCGGCGCGCTGGCGCTGGGCATGGGCATCGTCCCCGAAAACACGCAAGCCGCCTTCAATTACGGCTTCGACAAGGTGCGGTTCCTGGCGCCCGTCAGGGTCGGCGCACGCATCCGGCTGCGCACGACGCTGTTGTCGGTGGAGGACAAGGGGCCGGGCCAGTATCTGATGAAGGCCGCCAATACGGTCGAGATCGAGGGCGAACAGAGGCCGGCGCTGACCGCCGAAACGCTGGTCATGCTTTATGAGCGGCGCAAGCGGGCGGGAGCGTAAGCTCCCTATCTTCGGTCATGATGGCTGTTGCCGCACCGACAGCCTGCCGCCGGCGCGGGTCGAGAGCAGTGCCAGCAACAGCGCAGCCACCGCCAGGACCGTTGCCGTCTGAAAGGTAACCTGCATGCCGCGCGCGGCTGCCGCTGAGGTCAGCATGTCCTGGCTTTGCCGTTCTCCCGTCGAGGCAGCCGCAAAAATGGCGCCCATAAGCGATGCGCCGGTGATCAGGCCGAGATTGCGCGACAGATTGAGCAGGCCGGACACCACGCCGCGCTCGCCGGCAGCGACACCGCTCATGACGGCGGCATTGTTGGATGTCTGGAACAGGGCGTACCCGAAGCAGGTGACGGCGATCGGCACCATATAGCTGGCAATGCCGAGTTTTGTTGCGGCGAGCGACAACAATGAGGTTCCGACGGCAAGACTGAACAGTCCGACGACCATCATCCTGTGCGCGCCGAAGCGATCGGTGAGGCGGCCGGCGACGAGCGCCGAGAGCGCGGAGACCAGCGGACCTGTCGACAGGACCACGCCGACCATCGCAGCGTCGAGCCCCAGCGCTCGCGACAGATAGAATGGAGCGACCACCAGGGTCGCCATCATCACTGTGGCGACAACGAGGTTCGTGGCGAGGCTGGCGCTGAGCCGGATGTCGTACAACCGGGCAAGCCGGATCAAGGGATTCTTCGCCCTCTTCTGCGCGACGCCGAACAGAACGACGCCGATGCCGGCGGCAACCAGCAGGCCGGTGTTGAGGGCGCCGAAATGGCCGCGGCCGAGCGTCATGGCCAATGCATAGGCGGCCAGCGTCAGGGCCAGCAAGACCGTCCCGATCGCATCGAAGCTGTTTTGAGCTGCTTCCGCAGTCTTGTCGCGGGCAGGCAGGGCCAGCGAGGCGAGGGCAAAGGTCAGGAGGCCGAGCGGCACATTGACGAGGAAGATCGCCCGCCAGCCGAAGCCGGCGATCAGCAAGCCGCCGAGCGAGGGTCCGAGCGTCGTGCCGATCGCCGACATGGCGCCGAGCAGGCCCATGGCGCTGCCGGTTCTCTCCTTGGTCACGGTCTCCGCGACAAAGGCCAGCGTCAACGCCATCATCAGCGCGGCACCCAGTCCTTGTACGGCGCGCGCCGCAATCAGCAGCCAGAGCGTCGGCGCCAGGCCGCAGAGCACCGAAGCCAGTGTGAACAGCGCGATGCCGCCGAGCAGCAACGGCCGGCGGCCGAGCATATCGGCCAGCCGACCGGCGCTGACGATCAGGGCCGTGATGGCGAGCAGATAGGCGAGAACCACCCATTGCACGGACTGGAACGGCGCACCGAACGCCTGCATGAGGGAAGGCAGTCCGACGCTGGCAATGCTGGTTCCAAGCGACGACAGCAGCGTGGCGAGCGACAGGCTGGCCAATGCCAAGACAGGAGAGTGGGCCAGGCCTGCGGACCGGGTGTTGTGCGGCGCCGATGCGCACTCGTTCTGCTCAGCAATTGCCATGGCGATTTCCTCCTTGTCAGTCCCGCAACCGGACCTGTCGGAGATCTAGTCGTCAGGATGGAATGGCGGAAGGCGCATCATTTGCATCTTATTCGTGCACCAAACGCCATGGCATGTGCTACAATCCGCCGATGGCATCGCCAGATCTCAATCTGCTGTTCGCTCTCGACGTCCTGCTGACCGAAGGTAGCGTGGCTCGCGCGGCAACCCGGCTGCGGCTCAGCCCTTCGGCGATGAGCCGCACGCTGGCGCGGCTGCGGGAAGCGACCGGCGATCCGCTGCTGGTCCGCGCCGGCCGCGGCCTGGTCCCGACGCCGCGCGCGGAGGCATTGCGGCAGCAGGCCGGCCGTGTCGTCCACGATGCGGAAACGCTATTGCGTCCCGCCAGGCTGCTCGATCTGGCAAAGCTGAACCAGATCTTCACGCTGCGCACCAATGAAGGGTTCGTCGAGGAATTCGGGCCGCGTCTTGTCGCCCGCATCCAGGCCGAGGCGCCGGGCGCGCGGCTGCGCTTTAGGCCCAAATCCGACAAGGATGTCGCCTCGCTGCGCGACGCGGACATCGACCTCGAAATCGGCGTTGCCGGCGAGGCCGGACCTGAAGTGCTGATACAGGCGCTGTTTCGCGACCGCTTCGTCGGTGCTGTGCGAGCCGGCCACCCTTTGAGTGAAGGCGCGGTAACGCCTGAACGCTACGCGGCCGGCCGCCACATCAGCGTTTCACGGCGGGGTCGGGAAAGAGGGCCGATCGATCAGACTTTGGCGCTGCTCGGCCTGCAGCGAACCGTGGCGTGCATGGTCTCCGGCTTTTCGGCTGCACTCTCCATGGCGCGCGCTTCGGACCTTATTGCCAGCGTGCCCGAACGGCACACGCAAGGCGCACGCGCCGGCATGGTCAGCTTTCTGCTGCCGGTCGCCACGGTGGAGGTCACCATCTCGATGCTCTGGCATCCACGGCTCGATGCCGATCCGGCGCAACGCTGGCTGCGAGATTGCGTTCGGGAGGTCTGCGCGGCCTCCCGCTGAGCCCTCAGCGCGCCATTGCCCCCTTGAGCACCCTGAAAATCCGCTCGTCCTGGCACTGGGCAACGTTGAAGCGCAGGAAGCGGCTGGCGGTTCCCGACAGGCTGAATGCGTTGCCGGGCGCCAATACGATGTTGTCGGCCAGCGCGCGGCGGGCGATTTCGGCTGCGTCCACGCCATCGGGCAGGCCGCACCACAGGAACAGTCCGGCGGGCTGGTCGATCCAGGGCGCGATGCCGATCGCCTTCAGGCGCGCGCTCGTCTCGCCCATGGCGCGGGAAAGGCGCGCGCGCAGCAGATCCATGTGCTTGCGGTAGCTGCCATCCCTAAGCAGCGTCAGCACCAGTTCGGCCGCCAGCCTGCCCCCGCCGAAGGTGGTGGCGATCTTGAGGTCGGTGAGCTGTTCGATCCAGTCGCGGGGTGCGGCGATAAAGCCGCAGCGCACCGAGGCCGACAGCGTCTTGGAGAAGCTGCCGATATGGACGACGCGGTTGAGGCCGTCGAACGCCGCCAGCCGAGGCGCTGGGCTGTGCTCGAAATCGGCGAAGATATCGTCCTCGATGATGGTCAGGTCCGACTGGTCGGCGAGTTTCAGCAGCCGGTGCGCAGTGACCGGCGACAGGATCGCGCCGGTCGGGTTGTGGATGGCGGAATTGGTGATGTAGAGGCGCGGCCTGTGCTCGGCGAGCGCCTGCGCGAACATCTCGATGTCCGGCCCCGATGGCGTGTAGGGCACGCTGACGACCTTGGCGCGGTGGGCGCGCAGCAGTGCGTGGAAATTGAAATAGCAGGGGTCGTCGACCAGCACGGTATCGCCGGGTTCGATCAGGAAGCGGCACAGAAGATCGATGGCCTGCGTGCCCGATTCGGTCAGCATGATCTGTTCGGGCGAGACCTCGATGCCGTGGCCGGCCATGCGCCGCGCGAGCACTTGCCTGAGCGGCGGCAGGCCGAGCGGCGTGCCGTAATCGGCTAGGTCGACATCGTCGGCGCGCGCCACGGTGCGCAGCGCCCGGCGCAAGGCCGATTGCGGCATCCACGAGGCCGGCATCCAGCCGCAGCCTGGTTTCAGCATCTCGTCGCCGGCTTCCAGCGACTGGCGCGAGACCCACAGCGGATCGATGGCGCGATCGAGCCGGGGTCCAATCTCGGCCAGCGACAGTGGCGCCAGCGATCCGGCGGCATAAAAACCCGAACCCGGCCGGGAGCGAATCGCGCCTTCGGCGGCAAGCCGTTCATAAGCTTCGACGACGGTGGATTTCGACACCTGCATGGCCTTGGCGAAGGCGCGGATCGAGGGCAGCCGCGCGCCCGGCGTCAGGCTGCGCGCCGATATCCGCTGGCGGATGGTCGCCATCACAGTTTCGACCAGAGTGGTCGCGAGAACGGTGGGCGCGCCGTCCGCTTCCAAAGCGAGTTCCTTCATCCGTACTGCTCGACCTGCCATTACAGTTTTGCGGAATTGTACTGCATTGTCTCTGGCTGCACCATAGGCACTTGCCCGATAGAGGTCGAAAGCAATGGAGCCTGGAATGGACAAGACCGCGAGCGGCTGGCTGAACGGATTCGTCGGCGTGCTGATCTTCTCAGGCTCGCTGCCGGCGACGCGCGTCGCCGTGGCGGAGTTCGATCCGACGTTCCTGACCTCGGCCCGCGCCGCGATTGCCGGGCTGCTTGGTCTCGCGATGCTCGTCCTGTTCCAGCAGAAGCGCCCGGCGCGCAGCGATTTTCTGTCGCTGGTGATCGTCGCCCTTGGGGTGGTTGTCGGCTTTCCCTTGCTCACCGCTCTGGCGCTCAAGCACGTCACCTCTGCCCACTCCATCATCTTCGTCGGCCTGCTGCCGCTGGCCACCGCGATCTTCGGCGTGCTGCGCGGTGGCGAGCGTCCGCGCCCGGCCTTCTGGCTGTTTTCCTGCATCGGCAGCGCGCTGGTCGCCGGTTTTGCCCTGATGCAAGGCGTGACGGCCTCACCTGTCGGCGACGGCCTGATGCTGGCCGCCATCATCGTCTGCGGCCTGGGCTATGCCGAGGGGGCGGCATTGTCGCGCAGGCTGGGCGGCTGGCAGGTGATCTGCTGGGCGCTGGCGATCTCGCTGCCGATCATGCTGGTTCTGACGTTCGCGACGCTGCCGTCGTCCTTCGCCGGCGTCGGCTCCGGCGCCTGGATGGGTCTCGCCTATGTCTCGCTGTTCAGCATGCTGATCGGCTTCGTGTTCTGGTACCGCGGCCTCGCCCAAGGCGGCATCGCTGCCGTCGGGCAGTTGCAGCTACTGCAGCCCTTTTTCGGCCTGGCGCTGGCAGCGTCGCTGCTGCACGAGCAGGTCAGTCCGCTGATGATTGTTGTCACGCTCGGCGTGGTGGCCTGCGTGTTCGGGGCGAAGAAATTTGCACGCTAGGAGTTTGGTGGTGGAGGGCGACTCCGCCCTAGAACTTCGTCACCACCCCAATGCCAATCCCCTCGAACCCGCCCATCGCCATCAGCGCCGCAGGCGCCTCATCAAGGCTGATCTTCTTGCCGACCAGCAGTTCGGGCTTGAGCTTGCCGGTGCGGATCATCTCCATCATGGCGGGGTAGCGGTAGGCCTGCATGCCGTGGCTGCCGAGGATTTCGAGCTCGAAGGCGATCACCTTGTCCATCGGCACTTGCGGGCGGGCATGTTCGCCCAGCATCAGGCCGACCTGCACGTGGCGGCCGCGCCGGCGCAGATTGGCAATCGAGTTGAACGATGTCGTGGGGTGGCCGAGCGCGTCCATCGACATATGCGCGCCGCCATTGGTGATCTGCTTGACCGCCTTGACCACGTTCGGCGTGGTCGCGGCGTTGATGGTCGCCACGGCGCCGATCTTTTTGGCGAAGTCCAGTTTCTCGTCGGTGAGGTCAATGGCGATGACATTGGCGCCCATGGAACTGGCGATCATGATCGCCGACAGGCCGACGCCGCCGCAGCCATGCACCGCCACCCATTCCCCCGGCGTCACCCGGCCCTGGTCGACAATGGCGCGAAACGAGGTGACGAAGCGGCAGCCGAGGCTGGCGGCGGTGGCGAACTCCATCTCCTCGGGCAGGCGTACGAGATTGGTGTCGGCATGCTCGATAGCGACATATTCGGCAAACGATCCCCAGGCGGTGAATCCCGGCTGCGTCTGGTGTTCGCAGACCTGATGATTGCCCGAATTGCATTCGAAGCAGCGGCCGCAGCCGACGCAGAACGGCACGGTGACGCGCTCGCCGGCCTTCCAGCGGGTGACCTGCTTGCCGACGGCGACGACGATGCCGGCCAGTTCATGGCCCGGCACATGCGGCAGTGTGATGCCATCGTCATGGCCCATCCAGCCATGCCAGTCGCTGCGGCAGAGCCCGGTCGCCTCGACCTTGATGACGACGCCGTCGGCGGCCGGTTTAGGATCCGGCACGGTCTGGATTCTCGGCGCTTCGCCGAATTTTTCGAAGACGACGGCTTTCATCGGCAACTCTCCGTGCTCTGCTCCGGCATTGTGAGCCTATTCGGCATCTATCTGATTCTCCGGCGCTGCCTTCTGAAAGGCCGGCAGCGCCATGCAGGCGGCGTGGATGCGCGAGATCTCGGNCTGATTCTCCGGCGCTGCCTTCTGAAAGGCCGGCAGCGCCATGCAGGCGGCGTGGATGCGCGAGATCTCGGGGTAGGGTGTCAGGTCGACTCCGAAGCGGGCGTTGCTGGCGATCTGGGCGACCAGGCAGATGTCGGCGAGGCCCGGTGCGTCGCCATGGCAAAATGTGCCGGTCTCATCCGATGAAGCCAGAATCTTTTCAAGCGGCTGGAACCCTTCGTTCACCCAGTGGCGAAACCAGTGGATGACATCCTGGTCGCCGGCGCCGAACAAAGTGCGCAGCGAGGTCAGCACGCGCAGATTGTTCACCGGGTGGATGTCGCAGGCGATCATCTGCGCCAGCATTCGCACGCGCGCCCGGCCGAGCGCGTCCTTCGGCAACAGCGGCGGTTCGGGATGGGTCTCGTCGAGATATTCGATGATCGCCAGCGACTGCGTCAAAAGCGTGCCGTCGCCCAGGATCAGCGCCGGCACCAGCCCCTGCGGATTGACCGCTAGGTAAGCCGGCTCCAGATGGTCGCCATGACGCAGATGATGCGGCACGTAATCGTAGGTCAGGCCCTTCATCTCGAGCGCAATGCGTGCGCGATAGGAGGTGGAGGAGCGGTAGTAGTTATGGAGGACCAGATCGCTCATCGGATCACGGCTTGCCCATCGAATCTTGGCCGATGGTGATCTCGATGGTGCCGATGCCGTCGACACCGCCGGTCATCGTCTGACCCGGCGCTACCGCGCCGACGCCGGCCGGCGTGCCGGTGAAGATCAGGTCGCCCGGTTGTAGTGCAACCGCACTGCTGCAGATCGAAACGATATCGGCAATCGGCCAGATCAGTTCGGCGAGGTCCCCATCCTGCTTCACCGCGCCGTCGACGGCGAGCCAGATGCGGCCCTTTTGCAGGTGGCCGGATTTGGCGGCTGATACCAACGGGCCGCAGGGCGCCGAGCGGTCGAAGGCCTTCGACCAGTCCCACGGCCGGGCTGCTTTCTTGGCCTCGTCCTGCAGGTCGCGGCGGGTGAGGTCGATACCGACGCCGTAGCCCCAGACATGGTCGAGCGCCTGCGCGCGAGGAATGCGGAAGCCGGCCTTGCCGATCGCAGCGACCAGCTCGATCTCATGGTGCAGGTTTTTGGTCAAAGGCGGGTAGGGGACCGTGGTGCCGGAATCGACCACCGCATCGGCCGGCTTGGTGAAGAAGAAGGGCGGGTCGCGCTCGTCATTGCCGAGTTCGCGGGCATGCGCGGCGTAGTTGCGGCCGACGCAGAAGATGCGGCGCACCGGAAAACGCTCGGCAGAGCCGGCGACGGCCACCGACGGGGTTGCGGGCAGGGGAAGGACGAAGTCTGTCATGCGCGGGTCTCTGCTTCAACTGAGGGCACATTTGACCGATTTGGACCGCCGGGCAAGGCATCAGCGCTGGCAAAAGCGTCGGCTGCGCTCCGTGGACCAAGATGGCGATAGACTATTTGCCAATAAGCTGGCCATACCAGCGGGAGTATCGTGCCCACGGAGAACTGAAACGAACACCATGACCGCAATCAACGATCGCGCCCGGTTTCTGATCATCGACGACCATCCGCTGTTTCGCGAGGCGCTGCACAGCGCCGTGCAGATGGCCTATCCGGAAGTCGACACCGTGGAGGCGCGCTCGATCGCCGAGGCGCTCGATCTCCTGGGTGGGATAAAACCGTTCGATCTGGCGCTGCTCGATCTCAACATGCCTGATGTCCATGGCTTCGATGGACTGCTGCAACTCAGGACCCGCCATCCGCGGCTGCCGGTGGTCGTCGTCTCGGGCTATGAGGAGCCGAAGATCATCTCCGAGGCGTTGTCCTATGGCGCTGCCGGCTTCATCCCGAAATCGGCGCGCAAGAGCGATCTTGCGGCCGCAATCCGCTCGGTGATGGAGGGCGCGATCTATGTGCCGGAGACATATGAGGGACAGCCGCCCGACGCCGACAGCGCCGACCGCGCCGATATGGTGCAGCGGCTGGCCAAACTGACGCCGCAGCAGCTGCGCGTGCTGCAGATGCTGCGCCAGGGCCTGCTGAACAAGCAGATCGCCTACGAGCTGCAGGTCGGCGAGACCACGGTCAAGGCGCATGTCTCGGAGATCCTGCGCAAGCTCAACGTCTACAGCCGCACGCAAGCGGTGATTGAGGTGTCGAAGCTGGACAATGCGGAGCTGTTTCGCGATCAGGCCGGGTTTTGATCTTTACCCTCCCCCTTGTGGGGAGGGTCGATCCGCGAAGCGGAGCGGGGTGGGGGAGCTTGGCGCTGCACCCCGCCCCGGCGCTGCGCGCCGACCCTCCCCATCGAGGGGAGGGTATGGGGCTCAAGCCAGCAGATGCGCCAGCAGCGCCCTTAGCTGCGCCGGCTTTAGCGGCTTCCGCATCAGCTCTATGCCTGCGGCGCGGGCTGCCTTGGCGACGGCCTCCGATCCGTCGGCGGTGACGATCAGCGCCGGCACGGCGCGGCCGAGATAATCGCGGACTTCGGCGATGGTGGCGGTGCCGAGGTCGCCGTCGTCGAGATGCTGGTCGGCAATGACGATGTCGGGCACCCAGTCGGTGTCGCCAAGCAGGCTGATCGCAGCCTCGGTCGAAGTCGCGGCGCGCACCAGGCACTGCCAGCGCTCGAGCAGGAAGGTCATCGCCTGCAACACGTCGGCGTCATTTTCGACCAGCAGGACCTTGGTGCCGAACAGGCCGTAGCCGCGCGGCCGCTCCATCTCGGCAAGGCTGGCGATGGCGTCGGCGCTGGCGCCGATGCCGACCGGCACGTCGATGTGGAAGATGGTGCCGCGCCCAACCCTCGAGGAGAACGTCACGGGATGACCGAGCGCGGCGGCCATGCGCCGCACGATGGCAAGGCCCAGGCCCAGCCCGCCGCCGGAGATCCCGGTATCGGCTGGAATGGCGGAGCCGCGATGGAACTCCTCGAAAACCGCCTCGCGCTGATCCTCGGGAATGCCGCAGCCGGTGTCGGCGACATCGATGCGGATGGTGTCGCCGCGATGCCTGGTGCCGACCAGCACGCCGCCGAAGCGGGTGTAGCGCAGAGCGTTGGACAGGATATTCTGCAGGATGCGGCGCAAGAGCGTGCGGTCCGAACGCACCACGGCGCTGACCGGGCGGAACTTCAGCGCCAGCCCCTTCATCTCGGCCACGGGCAGGAAATCCGACCGCAGCGAGGAAAACAGCGTCTCCAGATTGACATCGCCGATGTCGGGCTGGACCACGCCGGCATCGAGCTTGGAAATGTCGAGCAGCGTGCGCAACAGGTCTTCCATGGTCTCCAGCGAGCGCTCGACCTGGCGGACCAGCTTCTTGCCCTCGTCGCTGGTCTGCACTTCGGCCAGCGCCGAGACGGAGAGGTGGGCGGCGTTCAGCGGCTGCAGCACGTCATGGCTGGCGGCGGCCAGGAACCTGGTCTTGGACAGGTTTGCCAGCTCGGCGTTTTCCTTGGCGGCGCTGAGGTCGATGTTCGACTGTTCCAGCCGGCGCAAGGTCGAGTGCAGTTCCTCGGTGCGCATACGCACGCGGTTTTCAAGTGAAATCGCGGTCTGGAACAGCGAGAAGGCATTGCCTTGCTGGTCCATCGAGCGCTCGACGCGGCTGACCAGAGCGGCGTTGATCTTCTTCAGCCTGTCGACGTCGTCGATGTCCCTGAGCGGCATGGGCTATTCCGCCGCCTGGCGTTCGCCGAAGGCGATGCCGGTGAAGGTTTGGTTCAGATGCATCGAGCGGTACTGTTCGCCATAGGTGCCGAAGCCGATGACATTGTTGACCCGGTAGAGCTCCGAAATGTCGCGGAACACCTGGCGGTTGCGCGCATCGAGCCGGCGCAGCACGCAATCGAAGCCGAGGATCATGTCGATGCCGCCGAGCCGTTGCTCGACGTCGCGCAGTGCGGCGCGCGTGGATTCCACCATGTCCTTGGGCTGGGCGATGGACAGCACGACGCCGTCGTCTATGGCGCAGAAGAATGACAGCGAGCCGTCGGGATGCATCTTCTGGATCGAGCGGCAGTAAAATTCGCCACCCACTTTCACCACCACCGGGTGCGAAGCGAAGCTCATCGGCGTCAGGTTCTGCGCAACGATGCCGACGGAGGCTGCATACTCCTCAGCCGCATTGGTGGCGTTGAATTCGCGCACGGTGCGGTGGTCCGGATCGGATGCCGTCACCACCAGCTTCTCGTCGGTGGGGATGAAATTGTCGGTCTTGAAGACATGGAACGGAATCTCGGTGGCGATCAGCACAATGATGGCGCTGTCGGACGCTACCTTGCCGTTCGAAATCAGCCTGGTGGTTTCGAATTTCAAATCGTCGCCCGCCGAACCGCCGATCAGCGGGATGTCGTCCAGCCCCCAATGGATGGCCGAGGTCACCGCTTCCTCTGCAAAGGACAGGCCGTCGATGAAGCAGAGCGCGAAGGTGCTTTTGGCATGGCAACTGCCGGTGCGTCCGCGCAGCAACCGCCGCAAGGCCTCGACTTCATCAGTGATCCTGTCCATGCCCGACGAGGAGAGATTGTCGACCATGGTGCTGACCGCCGAAAACGACGCGGAGGGAAAGAGCATGGCGAGCACATGACCTTCCTCCAGGCCTTGCGGGGTGATCTCGCCGGCGGTCGAGCAGGCGGCGTAGGCCAGCGTCGGCGCTTGGGTCTTCAGCGCTTGCGAAAGGACGCTCGCATCAAGCAGGCTCTGGGAAAAGAACAGCAGGGCAAAGCCGGCATCGATGGCTGCGGCCTCGGCGGCGACCGCTCGGGCGAATGCATCGGCGTCGGGCTCGTCGGTGGTGAGCGCCGACAGACCGGATGCATAGCTCGTCCGTGAACTGGCCAGAGGCTTCCTCCCGATATCCTCCGACGCTTCCTGCGCGCGCCCGTTTTATGTCTCTCGGCGCGCTGGCGTCGAGGGCATTGTTGCCCCCTATTCGCTCTTTGGCAATGGGGCGGACAGGCCCATGATTTTCGTTTTGTCCATGACCGAAAGTACAATGAGCGCCGTGTGTTTTTTGCGCTTTGTGCAGTGTACCAATAGCGCATGGCCGAGCGCCAAAGCCGCATCGGCAGCATGACTACCAAGGTCATACCCAGGGAGGATGCATGTCGGACGTTTCGTTTGTCGTGAACGGAAAACGGATCAGCGGCGCTGCCGAGGACCGAACGCTTCTGGTTCATTTCCTGCGCGAAAATCTTGGTCTCACCGGAACGCATGTCGGTTGTGACACCTCTCAATGCGGCGCCTGCGTCGTGCATGTCGACGGCATGGCGGTGAAGTCCTGTTCGATGCTGGCCGTGCAGGCCTCCGGGTCGACCGTGGTGACGATCGAAGGGCTTGCCAATGGCGGCGACCTGCATCCGATGCAGGCCGCGTTCAAGGAACATCATGGGCTGCAATGCGGCTTCTGCACGCCGGGCATGATCATGACCGCGACCGACATGATCGCGCGCCATCCCGAAGGCCTTGATGAGGCGACGGTGCGCGCCGAACTCGAAGGCAACATCTGCCGCTGCACCGGCTACCACAACATCGTCAAGGCGATCCTCGCCGCATCGCAGACTATGGCGAAGGTGCCGAAGGGCAGGGCGAAACAGGCAGCGTAAGAAAGAAGCGAGTAGCGAATAGGGAGTAGCGAGTAGTCGGTTTAGCCGAACCGCTCCGAGCACAATTCCTACTCACTAATCACTATTCGCCACTCACTATTCGCTATTCCGGAGGAATTCCTATGGGCATTGAAGGTATCGGCGCTCGGGTCGTGCGCAAGGAAGACAAACGGTTCATCACCGGCGCCGGCCGCTATGTCGACGACATGGTGGTTCCCGGCATGAAGCATGCCGCTTTCGTGCGCAGCCCGCACGCGCATGCTCAGATCAAGAAGATCGACGTCAGACGAGCGCAGGCGATGCCCGGCGTCATCGGCGTCTTGACCGGCAAGGAGCTCAAGGCCGACGGCATCGGCAACCTGATCTGCGGCTGGATGATCCATTCCAAGGACGGCTCGCCGATGAAGATGGGCGCGTGGTCGCCGCTGGCCGTCGACAAGGTGCGCTATGTCGGCGACGCGGTCGTCATCGTGGTGGCGGAAACCAAGGGCCAGGCCCGCGACGCGGCCGAAGCGGTCGAGATCACCTACAAGGAATTGAAGGCGGCGGTCGATGCCACCAAGGCGCTGCAAAAAGGTGCGCCGCAGGTCCATGCCGAAGCCGAGGACAATCTTATCTTCGACTGGGAGATCGGCGATGCCAAGGCGACCGACGCGGCGATCCAGGCGGCGGCCCATGTCACCCGCATGAAGATCGTCAACAACCGGCTGGTTCCCAACGCCATGGAGCCGCGCGCGGCCCTTGGCCATTACGACAAGGCCGAGGACCATTTTACCTGCTGGACGACGTCGCAGAACCCGCATGTCGCGCGGCTAGTGATGAGCGCCTTCTACAATGTCGCGCCGGAAAACAAGCTGCGCGTCATTGCGCCCGATGTCGGCGGCGGCTTCGGCTCGAAGATCTACATCTATCCCGAAGAGATCGTCTGCCTGTGGGCGTCCAAGAAAACCGGCGTCCCGGTCAAATGGGTCGCCGACCGCACCGAAAGCTTCCTCACCGACGCACATGGCCGCGACCATGTCTCGACGGTCGAAATGGCGTTCGACAAGAACAACAAGATCACCGGCTTCAAAGTCGACACCATCGCCAATCTCGGCGCCTACATGTCGCTGTTCTCGTCTTGCGTGCCGACCTATCTCTACGCGACGCTGCTGTCGGGCCAGTACAACATCCCGACGATCCACGCCAATGTGCGCACCGTCTACACCAACACGGCACCCGTCGACGCCTATCGCGGGGCAGGGCGGCCGGAAGCCACGTATCTGCTCGAACGGACAATGGAGACGGCCGCACGTGAACTTGGGGTCTCGCCGGCGGAGTTGCGGCGCATCAATTTCATCACCGAGTTTCCGCACCAGACGCCGGTCATCATGAATTATGACGCCGGCGATTACGGCGCTTCGCTCGATGCGGCGACACAGGCGTCCGACTATGCCGGCTTTGCCAAGCGCAAAGCGGCGGCCGCCAGCCAGGGCAGACTGCGCGGCATCGGCATGAGCTGTTACATCGAGGCCTGCGGCATCGCGCCGTCGGCGGCGGTCGGCTCGCTCGGCGCCGGCGTCGGCCTGTGGGAATCGGCCGAAGTGCGGGTCAATGCCGTCGGCACGATCGAGGTGCTGACCGGCTCGCACAGTCATGGCCAGGGCCATGAGACGACCTTCGCGCAACTCGTCAACCAGCGTTTTGGCGTGCCACTGGACTCGGTCTCGATCGTCCATGGCGACACCGACAAGGTGCAGATGGGTATGGGGACCTACGGTTCGCGCTCGGGCGCGGTCGGCATGTCGGCAATCGCCAAGGCGCTCGACAAGGTCGAGGCCAAGGCCAAGAAAATCGCCGCCCATCTGCTCGAAGCCGACGAGGGCGACATCGTCATCGAGAATGGCGAGGTCAAGGTCGCCGGCACCGACAAGAGCCTGCCCTGGTTCCAGGTGGCTCTTGCCGCCTACACCGCTCACAATCTGCCGGCAGGCATGGAGCCGGGACTGAAGGAAACCGCCTTCTACGATCCGGCGAACTTCACTTTCCCGGCCGGCTGCTACATCTGCGAGGTCGAGATCGATCCGGAAACCGGCACGACCGAGATCGTCCAGTTCGTCGCCGCGGACGATTTCGGCAACATCATCAACCCGATGATCGTCGAGGGCCAGGTGCATGGCGGCATCGCCCAGGGCATCGGCCAGGCGCTGCTGGAAGGCGCTCACTATGACGATAGCGGGCAGCTTTTGACGGCGAGCTATATGGACTACACCATGCCCCGCGCGGACGACCTGCCGTCATTCAAGGTGTCGACCTCGAACACGCCGTGTCCGAGCAATCCGCTCGGCATCAAGGGCTGTGGCGAGGCCGGCGCCATCGGCTCGCCGCCGGCGGTCATCAACGCCATCACCGACGCTTTGGGGATTGTGGACATCGCCATGCCGGCCTCGCCGTCGACGGTGTGGGCGGCGATTAGGGCGAAGAAATGAGTAAGTAGGGAGTAGTGAGTAGGGAATGGGCATTACCGGAGATGACAGCGTCCCTATTCCCTACTCCATACTCACTACTGCCTAACCACTTCAGGGGAGGATCCCATGTACGCAGTCAACTACCACCGCGCCGCCTCGGTCGCCGACGCCGCCAAGCTGGTGAAGAGCGGCGACGCCAGGCTTTTGTCAGGCGGCATGACGCTGATCCCGGCGATGAAGACGCGGCTCGCCGCACCCTCCGACCTGATCGACCTGTCGCGGATCAAGGAACTGCAAGGCGTCAAGGTGTCGGGCAAGACCGTCACCATCGGCGCCGCCACAACCCATTACGACGTCGCCAATGACGAGAAGCTGCGGAAGGCCTGTCCGGCGCTTGCGCACCTTGCGTCGCTGATTGGCGATCCGGCGGTGCGCCACAAGGGCACGATCGGCGGCTCGGTCGCCAACAACGACCCAGCCGCCGATTATCCGGCGGCGCTCTTGGCGCTGGGCGCCACCATCGTCACCAACAAGCGCGAGATTTCAGCCGCGAAATTCTTCACCGGCCTGTTCGAAACGGCGCTGAAAGAAGGCGAGATCATCACCGCGGTGAGTTTTACCGCGCCGGCCAAGGCTGCTTACGAAAAATTCCGCAACCCGGCCTCGCGCTATGCGATTGTCGGCGTGTTCGTGGCCAAGGGCAAGGACGGGGTCAGCGTTGCCGTTACCGGTGCCGGCGATGACGGCGTGTTCCGCTCGAAGGAGATCGAAGCCGCACTGGCGAAGAATTTTGCCGCATCGGCGCTCGACGGCGTGAAAGTGCCGGCGAAGAATTTGATGACCGACCTCCACGCTTCGGCCGAATACCGTGCCAATTTGATCGCCGTGATGGCCAAGCGCGCGGTGGCGGCAGCCAACGCCTGACATCATAAAGCTACTGACAAGGAAAGGGGCCATCGCGGCCCCTTTGTTCGTCTGCGGCGGGCTGTAACTGCCCAGTCCTTGCGGGTTCGCTGCCACGCGCAAATCCGTTGTTTCAGGTAATTCCCGTGCAAGAACAGGCGCATACTTCCCAAGGGACTGCCTAGCCCCATTCTCGCACTTGCACAATCTGATATTGCACTGCAATATGTATAGCTTGGCGGAACACGGGGTGGATTCTGCGCGCGGCGGTGTGAGCTGCGCCAAGATCTTGCGTCGTAGAGGATCGGCATGGCCGACATCTCCGCAGCGTCTGTTGCCCTGCCGCGGGCCACAGCCGACAAAGCAGCTAGAGCAAGACTGGCCTATCTCGATGGCTGGCGCGGGCTTTCGATCGCACTGGTGCTGATCGGCCATTTCTTCCCCGTTCCCGGGATCAATCTCGGCGTGCTCGGCGTCGAGTTCTTCTTCGTGCTCTCAGGCCGGCTGATGGGCGAGATCCTGTTCATCGAACGCTTCCCGCTGAAAAAATTCTTCAAGCGCCGCTTTTCGCGCATCTATCCCGCGCTTTTGGTGTTCGTGATATCAGCCATGATCGGGCTCTCCGGCACCTTTATCGCCTTCAAATGGAAGGCGGCGCTGACGGCGCTGACATTCACCTACAACTATGCCGGAATTTTCATCACCCGCGCCGGCGCGCTCGACCACATCTGGTCGCTATGCGTGGAAGAGCATGCCTACATCATCCTGGCGCTGATCAGCGTGGTGGTGACCGGGCGGGGTAATGTCGTTCGGCTGCTGGTGACGCTGTCGCTGCTGGCGATGGCCAATGGCGCCATTTCGTACTGGGCACTCGGCATGGATTACGAGCACAGCTATTGGCGCACCGATGTGCATATCGCCTCGATCCTGCTGTCGGCATCGATCTGCCTGCTCAAGCACGATGACCGGCTGCCGGCATTCCTGACGAGCCCCTATGTCAGCCTCGTGTCGGCGGCGGCGGCTATATTGCTGTTCCTCGATCCGGTGCCGACGCCGATCCATTACCTACTGGCGGTGCCGTTGCTGGCGCTTGCCGTCAATACGCTGGACACCAGCAACTGGCATCTTACCGGCCTGCTTTCATCCAGGCCGATGGTGATGATCGGGCTATGGTCGTACTCGCTCTATCTCTGGCAACAGCCCTTCTACAAATTCGTCGCCGAGCAGGGCAGTGCACCGATCCCGATGCTGGCGGCTGTCTTCGCCTGTGCATTATGCAGCTACTATCTGGTCGAGAAGCCCGCGCGGGCCTGGCTGAACCGGAATTGGTGAGGGCTACGGACTCCTAATCTTATGCTGCCGTGGCGATCTGCTTGCCGATCATCAGCCAGCGATGCGTCAGCCCGCAATCTGCCTGAGGTAGTAGCGCACGGTCTTCTTGCCGCCATGGATCACCGCGTCGCCGACCTCGGCGAAGCCAAGCGCGGCATGGAAGGCGTCCGAAGCCGGATTGGGCGGTTCGGCATTCACCTCGCACGTGACGATGCTGTGGCCCGCGCGTGCGACTTCCCCGAACAGATCCTCGTAGAGCCGGCGGGCATGGCCGCGGCCGCGCGCTTGCGCCACGACGACGACGCGGTCGACATAGACGAAGCGTGGATAGCGCTCGCGGAACCAGAGGAAATTCGGGCTGTCGTAGCGCGCATCCTGGTCGAAGGTCATGATGAAGGCTTCGAGCGCGCCGATGCGCCTGACGTAAAACGCTTCGCCAAGAAGGAAGGACAGCCGTTCGGGCTCGAGCCATGACAGTTCGGCGGCGTGCTCGTTGTTGAGTGCGAGGATGGCCGCTTCGTCCTGAGGCGAGACACGGCTGATCGGCGACGGCCCACTCACGGCTTCGCTCATCATGCTCTGGCCGCCGCAATCGTCGCGGCAACCAGCGCCCCATCGGTGACTGTGGTGCGATACTCGCGGTCGAGATCGGTGCCGCCCATGCCGACTTGCGGGTTGCGGTAGGCCATGGCGCTCGGTACGTCCTTGAGCGCGGCGAAATGCAGTTCCGTCAGCCCGGTTGATGCCAGCACCCCGGCGATGTTTTCGGGGTCCAGCGCGCCGCAGCCGAGGATGATGATGCGGCCGTCGGCCTGGCGGACGAGATCCGCCAACAGGCCGGCGCCTTCCACCGCGGTGTCCCTCTGGCCGCTGGTCAGCACGCGGCCGACCTTGCAGCGGATTAGCGCTTCCAGCGCCTCGGCCGGGTCGCGCGTCATGTCGAAGGCGCGGTGGCAGGTAACGGCGAGCGGACCGGCGGCATCGACCAGCGCGCCCATGCGGGTTTCATCGATGGTGCCGTCGGCATCGAGGCAACCGACAACGACGCCGGCGACGCCGAGGTCACGAAGCGCTGCGACATCGGCGAGCATCGAGCTGTATTCGGCCTCGCTGTAGAGGAAATCGCCGCCGCGCGGCCGCACGATGACATGGAAGGGAATGGTCGCGCTCTCGAGTGCGGCGCGCACCGTGCCGAGGCTGGGCGTGATGCCGCCTTCGACCAGGCTGGCGCAGAGCTCGACCCGGTCGGCGCCGGCGGCCTGCGCAGCCAGCAGTCCATCGATGCCTTCGACGCAGATTTCGATCAGGGGGCGAGCATTTCCGGCCAAGGGGCGATCCTTCATGATTGCATGACGGCCAGCCCTAGCATCGGCTCGGTTGGCGGGGAAGCCGGAACAGCCAGTCGCTGCTTGGGCCAGCCCGGCAACCCTGCCTAGGTCCGTAGCGAGAGATCTATTGTTTCTGCAGCACCGTGTTCTTGGCGCCTTGTTCGACCTGGTCGATGACCAGCAGCTTGACCGGGCCGTCGCCGATGTTGGTGGCCTGGTGCCACTGGCCGATCATCTCGATGATGAAATCGCCCGTCTTGTAGGTGTTGCTGTTGCCGGTCTCGACATTCGTCACTTTGAGTGTCCCGGCCTCGACATAGGCGTAGCGGGCAAACGGGTGCTTGTGCACCGGCAGAGTGGCGCCGACCGCAATGTCATAGGCTGAAACCAGGACCTGGACGTTTTTCTGCGGCAGCACGATCGGCTGGCCGGACGCCGTCTGGCTGCGATCGGCAAGCGGTGTGACGACAACCGGCGGGATGGTACTGTCCAGCGCCCGAGCGGGGTTTGCAGATAGCGCTGCCGCGAACAGCAGCATCGATGCCAGAATCTTTCGCATGGTTCCTCCAGGTTCTACCGCCACCGCGCGGCGCGACGCCAAACTTCTATCTCTCGTCAGTTACTGGAGACACAACGTCATCCGCCGGTGCCGTCGTCCATCATCGTATTCGTGAGCGCTTCATAGATGTTGCTGCATACCTGGGACCGCGGACAGTGTTTTACGATGAATACCGGCACGACAGTCAGTGCGGCGGCGATCAGGATTTGCAGGAAGAGAGGAGCAGGCTCGAAGCGTTTGCCAAACAAGGCTCGGCAAGCGAAGTAGAGACTTTGAGCCAGGCATGCCCAGACAAGGACATGCAACAGCGTGCTCGTTGCTCGGGCATAGGGCGTTATGTATCCGTCGGGAAAGCCGACCATGCCAAGGTCGACGAGCCACTGCAGAGCCAGAACGCAGGACAGGCATGCCCACAGAAAGAGCGCCACGCGGGTAACCAAAACTCTGCTGCGATCCACGCTCATGTGCGATCGAAGCACAACTGCGCTCGGTCTTCCAGAGCGGCTGCTGCGTGGCTTGGAGTGTGGCCTATTTCAGAGTGCGCAGCGTGATCGAATAGCGGTGCCCGGCGACCGGCGGAATGCTGTGCTCCCACTCGTGGCGCGCCGGGCCGTCAATGAGATAGGCAGATCTCGGCTGAACCTCGATCGTCTTGCGATCCCATTTCGAGCCGTTTTTTCGGCGCAGCCGAAAGCTGCAGGGCGCCAGCAGCGAGACGCCGGCGACGAGATCGAAATGCGGCTTGTCGCGATGCCAACCTATGCCCGCGCCCGGCCGATACTCGTTGATGAGCACTTGCGCGAATTCCGTGGCCTGCCTGCCGGCAAAATCCGCGACCTTGTCGCGAAGCGGCAGCAGGAATTTCGGGATGGGCGGCGCTTCGACGACCTGGCGCCGGTCGTAGTCGTAGCGCCAGCCGAAGCCGGCGACCTGCCGGTTGGCAAGGTGGCCGTGGAAATCGAACGGCTTGAAGGACAGTTCATTGAGGTGACGGACCAGTTCCGCCTCTTCGTCCGTTGTGATCAGGCTAGGCCGGTAAGAAAATCCTTCCGGCAGCGTGTCGGCCGCGCCGAAGAGATCGCCCTGGCTGGCATACGCTGTTGTACTGGATTTCGTCTGTGCCATCTGACGGAGAGATAGGAAGCCTCGCCACCCGGGCAAGATTCGGCGTTGTGGTGCGCCTCCCTGTCGGAACCTCCGCATCGTTGCGGCATTACGCATGTTCGAAGCAGGATTTGGGGCGAAAGATTTGGGGACGAAGCAGGATTTCGACATGCCGTCCACCGCCATCCGCAACACCCATTACGACCCGTCGACGAAAATCCTCTCGGTCTGGTTCGTCCCGAGCGGAGCCCGCTACGACTATGAAGAGGTCGAGCCCGAGACCTATGCGGCGTTCCGGGCCGCCTTCTCGAAAGGGCAATTTTTCAACGAGTTCGTGCGCGACCGCTACCGGTTTCAATTGGTTGAAGAAGGGCGTCCGCGAGCAACCGGGTTCTGAAGGTGCGGTGATCCGTATAAGGTCGCGAACCCCAATTGCTTTTCGAATTGACTTGTTTCAACCTGCTTTGTGGGGACGGACAATGCCGTGGTCGAGATGGCCATAACATTGGGGGAGGCAGCTTTTGAAATGCATATTGATTATACTCGGCGTGGTAGGTGTCCTGTCTTCCGCTGCGTCTGCAAAAGATAATCGACAACACATCGACCCTGCCTATCAAAAAAACATCAACTATCTGGCCGGGCTGTCCGACGCCCAGTTGAAATTGGTCGTAACATGGTCAGCCAACGTCATCGCCGTTACGACGCGATGCCCGGCGCTGCAGCTGACTCCAGACGGAAAATCCAAAATAACGGCGATATACATCTTGTACGATGTGCAAGATAAACACCTGATGCCCAATCCCCCCAAATTCAAGAGAGCCATCAGGTTTTATGAAGGCGCTTTCCGCACGGCGGCGCAACGCACGGACAGCTGTAGGGCGGAGAAAGCCAAGGACCCGGGAAGCTACCGGTAAATAATTGTCGGCATGATCGACTAGAAGTGATTTGGCTCGCCGGAACCCCGGCGAAGCGCTCTCTATAGCCCTTCGCCAAATCGCCGCGAGAACTCACGGCCCGAAAACGCGACCGGACCGCGCGGACGCGCTTCGCCTTGCTGGTGGCCCCCCACCGTCACCTCGCGACCGAGCCCCGCAAAAATGGACCTGGAGGCTTCTAACGCGGGCATCGAACGTCTGGAAAGGCAACGGCGCTCTGGCTTGGTTGAATTCTCGACCGCCACTGCGGAAATCGTGCGGACGGAATCCAAACGGGCGCCCGTATAGCCGCTCATCAAAGCCCTGTTCAACTCCTCAATTCGTGGTAAGGTGATTATACCAGTTAATAACATGACGATCGGCGCGGCCGTCGTTTAATGCGGGAGTAGGGATAGATGACGACGATTGCGCTGTTCGGTGCCGGCGGCAAAATGGGTTACCGCCTGTCGACCAATTTTCGCGGATCGCCCTACACGGTACGCCATGTCGAGGTCAGCGAGGCCGGCCGCGAGCGGCTGAAGACCGGACTGGGCTTCGACGCGGTCAGTGCCGATGCGGCGCTCGACGGGGCGGATGTCGTCATCCTGGCCGTTCCCGACACGCATATCGGCAAGGTGGCGGCTGATATCGAGAGCAAGCTCGCGCCTGGCACGATGGTGATAGTGCTCGACGCGGCCGCACCCTTCGCCGGCCATCTGCCCAACCGGCCGGACCTGACCTATTTCGTCACCCATCCCTGTCATCCGCCGATCTTCAACGACGAGACCGACATGGCGGCCAAGAAGGATTATTTTGGCGGCGTCAAGGCCAAGCAGCATATGGTCAGCGCGCTGATGCAGGGGCCGGAAGCGGACTACGCCAAGGGCGAGGCGGTCGCAAAAATCATCTGGGCGCCGGTCATGCGCTCGCACCGTGTCACCGTCGAACAGATGGCGCTGCTGGAGCCCGGTCTATCGGAGACGGTGTGCGCGTCACTGCTTGTCGTCATGAAGGAAGCCGTCGACGAGGTCGTCGCGCGAGGCGTCGACCAACAGGCGGCGCTCGACTTCCTGCTCGGCCACATGAACGTGCTCGGCGCCGTGATTTTCGGCGAGACCAAGGGCGTATTCTCGGATGCCTGCAACAAGGCGATCGAATTCGGCAAGCCGGTGCTGATGCGCGACGACTGGAAGCGGGTGTTCGAGCCCGAAGAGATCGCCGCGAGCATTCGGCGCATTACCTGAGACAGGCCGAGTCGGGCGCTTGCCGGAGCGCCTCGATGGCTCGACACACCCGCCATGACGAACAGATGTTTTGCTCAGTGGGAACATGTCACCTCAATTAGTGATTGACTCATCATACCAGTTGGCTTAGCTGTTGATGGCTTGGGCAAGGGTTCGCGGGAAGTACGAAGCCTGGGCGAGTGGAGGGACGGCGGGGGAGCAGCGATCGTTTGGGAAGCCGGCACCGGCATTCAGCCTGAACCGATCGGCGGCCCGCGTTGCGCGATGAATTCGAATGCAGAGGCCTTGATTTATCGAGGCAATTTTTCAAACGGGAGGACATCATGAAACTCACACGCAGAATGACACTTGCGGCGTTCGCCGGCATGCTGGCGCTTGGCACGGCGGTACCCGCCTATGCGGCCGACCTCATTGCCATCATCACGCCCTCGCACGACAATCCGTTCTTCAAGGCGGAAGCCGTCGGCGCCGAAGCCAAGGCCAAGGAACTCGGCTACGAAGCGCTTGTGCTCGTCCATGATGACGACGCCAACAAGCAATCCGAATTGATCGATACGGCGATCGGTCGCGGCGCCAAGGCGATCATCCTCGACAATGCCGGCGCCGACGCCACTGTCGCTGCCGTGCAGAAGGCCAAGGACGCAGGCGTGCCGTCGTTCCTGATCGATCGCGAGATCAACGCCACCGGCGTCGCCGTGGCGCAGATCGTCTCCAACAACTACCAGGGCGCCCAGCTCGGCGCGCAGGAGTTCGTCAAGCTGATGGGCGAGAAGGGCAATTTCGTCGAGCTGGTCGGCAAGGAATCCGATACCAATGCCGGCATTCGCTCGAAGGGCTATCATGACGTCATCGACGATTATCCGGACCTGAAGATGGTCGCCCAGCAATCGGCCAACTGGAGCCAGACGGAAGCCTATTCCAAGATGGAATCGATCCTGCAGGCCAACCCGGATATCAAGGGCGTCATCTCCGGCAACGACACGATGGCCATGGGCGCGTATGCGGCGCTGGTTGCGGCGAACCGCAAGGAAGTCATCGTCGTCGGTTTCGACGGATCCAACGACGTGCGCGATTCGATCACCGCGGGCGGCATCAAGGCAACCGTGCTGCAGCCGGCCTATGCGCAGGCGCAGATGGCGGTCGAGCAGGCCAACGACTTCATCAAGAACAAGAAGTCGCCCGAGAAGGAAAAGCAGCTGATGGACTGCGTGTTGGTCAATGGCGACAATGCTTCCAAGCTGGAAACGTTTGCGCTGACCAACTGAGCCGGCGTGACATGAATAGCGAGGGGCGATCAAGGTCGTCCCTCGCCGCCATTTTCCGTGGGTGCCAATCACCATGCTCAACAGGCCATCATGCTGAACAACAAGCCGATCTGGCCGATGCTTGTCGTTGCAGTCGGCATCAGCCTGACCGCCTGCAAGATTTTGCCGACTCCCTCGGGGGATAGCGGCAATGCCGCCGTCTTCAACCCGGACAAGATGGTCGAGGAGATCTGGGCCGCGAAGGTCGTGCCTTACCTCCAGCAGAAGGCCGGGCCTTTTGCCGAGGTCCACGCTCTGGCAAAAACCGATCCTGCTTCCGCCGGCGCCAAATATGGCAATCCGAACAAGCAGGCGAATTCGCCCTGGACCTTCGCGGTTCGCGTCGAGGGCAAGATCATCGCCGCCAACACGCAGTCGCGGGCCGCGACCATGGATATCGATGTCGACGGCGACGGCAAGGCCGATGCGCGGGTACAGATCGGACCGGCGATGCGTGGAACCGCGCTGCGCGACAGTCTCGATTTCATCCAGTTCAACGATTTTACCAACCAGATCGACTTCGCCCAGTTCGGCAAGGCGTTCAACGCCTATGCCGTCAAGGCCGTGCTTGCCAAACTGCCACGTGACGCGCTGGAAGGCCGGACCGCCAAGGTCCTCGGCGCCTATACGCTCGAAAACGGCCAGGACCTGCCGCTGGTGACGCCGGCGGAGGCAGAAATCGGGCCGAAGCCATGAGCGCTGCGGTTGCTCACGATGTCGTCTTGAAGCTGGAGGACGTCTCCAAGGTCTATTCCGGCACCGTCGCGGTCAAGCGCGCGAATTTCGAGGTGCGCAAGGGCGCCGTCAATGTGCTGGTCGGCGAAAACGGCGCCGGCAAATCGACGCTGATGAAGATTATCGCCGGCGTCGAACAGCCGACGCTCGGCCGGATCCTCCTGGAAGGGGAGGAGGTCTCCTTCTCGTCATCGGGCGACGCGGTGAACCGCGGCATCGGCATGGTGTTCCAAGAGCTGAACCTGTTTGGCAATATGACCGTCGCCGAGAACATCTTCGCCACGCGCGAGATCACCAACCGGTTTCGCAAGATCGACCGCAAGGAGCAGGAGCGCCGTGCGGCCCAATTTCTCGAACGCCTGCAGGCCGGGATAAGGCCCGACATGCTGGTCGAGGATCTGCGCATCGGCCAGCAGCAGCTGGTCGAGATCGCCAAGGCGGTTTCGCTCGATGCACGCATCCTGATCATGGACGAGCCGACCTCGGCGCTGAGTGCGGCGGAAGTCGAGATCCTGTTCAAGGTGATCGCCGACCTCAAGGCGCGCGGCGTGGCGATCGTCTACATCTCGCACCGGCTGGAAGAGCTGATCCGCATTGGCGACTACATCACGGTGCTGCGCGATGGACAGATCACCGGCCAGGAAGAGATGAAAAACGTCGACACGCGGTGGATCGTGCGGCAGATGATCGGCTCCGACGCCAAGGATTTCGCCAAGGCCGACGGCCATGTACCCGGCGAAGAAATATTCCGCGCCGAGGACATCTGCCTGCCGCGCGCGACCGGCGGGCTGGCAGTCGATCACGTCTCCCTGTCGCTGCGCGCCGGCGAGATCCTCGGCATCTATGGCCTGATGGGCGCCGGGCGCAGCGAACTGTTCGACTGCATCATGGGCCGCCATGGCCAGGCGACCGGCGCGATCTTCATCGCCGGCAAGAAGGTCAAGGAGCGGGACACGACGCGGCGCATCCGGCGCGGGCTGGCGCTGATCCCCGAAGACCGCCAACGCGAAGGGCTGGTGTCGATCCTCTCCGTCGCCAGCAATCTGACACTGGCCAGCCTGTCGCGCTTTGTCCGCCTGTTCCACATCAGTGGCGGCCAGGAGAAGCAGGCGGTCACGCAGATGGTGCGGGAACTGGCGATCAAAGTCGCCGACCCGGCGCAGGAGGTCTCGTCGCTGTCGGGCGGCAACCAGCAAAAGGTGGTGATCGGCAAGGCGCTGCTCACCGGGCCGAAGGTGCTGCTGATGGACGAGCCGAGCCGTGGCATCGATGTCGGCGCCAAGGCCGACGTCTTCCGCACCATGCGCAAACTGTCGCGCGATGGGCTCGGTATTCTGTTCGCCACCTCGGATCTCGATGAGGTGATGGCGCTGTCCGACCGCATCGCGGTGATGAGCAACGGAAAACTGACCGGCATGTTCGATCGCGCCGAGGCGACGGAGGCAGCCCTTGTCGCCGCCTCGGCACTTGGCCACGGACCGGCCCCGCACACGGAGAACCCATGACTGACATCCCGGCCAAGGCGGCTGCCCCCTCCGTCTCGAGCGGCTCGCTGCTGCTGACGCTGATGAAGGCGAGGACCTTCATCGCGCTGATCGCCGTCTTGGTCTTCTTCTCGATCGCGGCGCCGAATTTCCTGTCGACCGCCAACCTGATCCTGATGTCGAAACATGTGGCGCTGAACGCCTTCCTCGCCATGGGCATGACCTTCGTCATCATCACCGGCGGCATCGATCTCTCAGTCGGCTCGATCGTCGGCCTGTGCGGCATGGTCGCCGGCTATCTCGTGCTCAACGGCATCGACCTGCAATTCGGCTACACCATCTATTTCAACGTCGTCGAGATCGCGCTGATCACGCTGGCGGTTGGCATATTGATCGGCGCCGTCAACGGATTGCTGATCACCAGGCTGAACGTCGCGCCGTTCATCGCCACACTCGGCGTGCTCTATGTCGCGCGCGGCCTGGCGTTGCTGTCGTCGGACGGCCGCACCTTCCCCAACCTCGTCGGCAAGCCGGAGCTTGGCACCACCGGGTTTGGTTTCCTCGGCGCCGGGCGGCTGCTCGGCCTGCCGGTGGCGATCTGGATCCTGATCGTTGTTGCGCTGGTTGCGGCATATCTCGCCAAATACACGCCGCTCGGCCGCCACATCTTCGCCGTCGGCGGCAATGAACGGGCGTCGCGAATTTCGGGCGTTCGTGTCAACATGGTGAAAATGTTCGTCTACATGTTCTCCGGCTTCTGCGCGGCGATCGTCGGCCTGATCATCTCGTCCGAACTGATGGCCTCGCACCCGGCAACGGGCGAAAGTTTCGAGCTCAACGCCATCGCGGCGGCAGTGCTCGGCGGCACCTCGATGTCGGGTGGGCGCGGCACGATCGGCGGCACCATTGTCGGCGCCTTCGTCATCGGCATTCTTTCGGACGGGTTGGTGATGATGGGCGTGAGTTCCTTCTGGCAGATGGTGATCAAGGGCCTTGTCATCATCGTCGCCGTCGTCGTCGACCAAGCGCAGCGCCGGCTGCAGAGCCGGGTGACGCTGATGCAGATGGCAAAGGCAGGCTGAGCATGGCGGAGTTGCGGGGAGGGCTCATCGGCTGCGGCTTCTTTGCCATCAACCAGATGCATGCCTGGCGCGACATTGAAGGCGCCGCGATGGTCGCCATTTGCGACCGCGACCCGGAGCGGCTGCGCATCATCGGCGACCAGTTCGGCATTGCGAAGCGCTACACCGACGCGGCAGAGATGTTTGCAAGCGAAAGCCTCGACTTCGTCGATATCGCCACTACCGTTCCCAGCCATCGTCCGCTGGTCGAGATGGCGGCGCTGCACCGTGTGCCGGTGATTTGCCAAAAGCCGTTCGCGCCGACGCTTGCCGACGCCAAGGCGATGGTGAGGGCCTGCGTGGAAGCCGGCGTACCGCTGATGGTGCATGAGAATTTTCGCTGGCAGTCGGCGATCCAGGCGGTGCGTGCCGTGCTCGACAGCGGCGAGATCGGCACGCCGTTCTTCGGGCGCATCTCCTTCCGCTCTGCCTATGACGTGTTTTCCGGCCAGCCCTATCTCGCCAAGGGAAAGCGCTTCATCATCGAGGACCTCGGTATCCACAGTCTCGACATCGCCCGTTTTCTACTGGGCAACGTGTCGACGATCACGACGCGAACCGCGCGCATCAACCCTGGCATCGCGGGCGAAGATGTCGCGACGATGCTGATGGACCACAAGAGCGGGGCGACGTCAGTGGTCGACTGTAGCTACGCGACGAAGCTCGCCACCGAACCGTTTCCCGAAACGCTGATCGAGATCGACGGCAGCGACGGCACGATCCGCTTGGCGCAGGGATATCGGCTCACCGTCACCGGCAGGAGCGGCACGAAGATCACCGACGTTTCGCCGCCCGTACTCGCCTGGGCATCGCGCCCATGGCACAACATCCAGGAGAGCGTCGTCGCCATCCAGCAGCACTGGGTCGACTGCCTGGCAAAGGGAACCGAGCCGGCGACCTCGGGCGCCGACAATCTCAAGACATTCGCGCTGGTCGAGGCGGCCTATCTGGGCGCCGCGAGCCACGAACCTGTCCACCTGGATGGCTTGCTGACATGACAGCCGACGCCTTCCTCCTATACGGCACACGCGTGGTCGAGGTCGAGCCGGTTAGGCTGAGTGCGGGCTTGCTCAGCGCCGACTTTGTCAACGGCAGCCTGCGCACCATCCGTTACGGCGGCATCGAAGTGCTGCGCGCCATCGCCTACATCGTGCGCGACCGCGACTGGGGCACCTATGAACCGGCGCTGACGGACCTTGCCGTCGATCAGGACGCCGACAGCTTCTCCGTCAGCTACTCCGCAACTTGCTTAGCACCGGGCGGAAGCCGGCTCGACTTTCGCGCTACGATCAAGGGCTCCGCCAACGGTCACCTAGTGTTCGACGTCAGCGCGGTCCCTGAAAGCGATTTCGAGACCAATCGCTGCGGTTATTGCGTCCTGCATCCGATCGCCGGCCTCGCCGGCAGCCCGGTCACGGTCGAGCATACCGACGGCAGCGTGGTGGCGACGAAACTGCCGCTGTTGATCGATCCCTGGCAGCCTTTCAAGGATTTGCGCGCGATCACCCATGAGGTCCGGCCGGGCATCACTGCCGAATGCCGGATGGAGGGCGACACTTTCGAGATGGAGGACCAGCGTAACTGGTCGGACGCGTCCTACAAGACCTATGTGCGGCCACTGGCGCTGCCTTGGCCCTATGTGCTGCCGGCCGGCCAAACTGTAAGCCAGACGGTCAGCCTGCGCATCACCGGCGAGGGGGGAATGCCGGCCGCAGCATCTGCCGCCGAACCGGTCAGCGTCGAACTCGGCGAGACCGGGCAGAGGCTGCCGGATCTCGGCGTGATCATCTACCCGGATGAGGTCGAAGCAGCGCTCGCAAATCTTTCGACATTGACCGAGCTCGGCCCGCAGCAACTTGTCTTCCACTACGATCCGACGCGCGGCCACGGTCTCGAAGCATTGCAGTCTTATGCAAGGCTCACCGCCGCCTATCCGGTGCAGACGACGCTGGAATGCGTCGTTGCCTGCGCGGGCGACCTCGATGCCGAGCTGTCAGGCGTTGCCGACATGGTGCGTCAAGCCGGGTTGAAGCTTTCGGCCATTGCCGTCTCGCCTTCGGTTGACCGGCAGTCGACACCGCCGGGCAGTGCGTGGCCGGACTGTCCGCCGCTCGAAGACGTCTATGACGCGGCGCGGCGCGCCTTTCCCGATATCCGGCTTGGTGGCGGCATGTTCAGCTATTTCACCGAGCTCAACCGCAAGCGCGTGCCGGGGGGCCTGCTCGATTTCGTCACCCACTGCACGTGTCCGATCGTGCACGCCGCCGACGATCTCAGCGTCATGCAGTCACTGGAGGCGCTGCCCTTCATCACCGCGTCGGCGCGGGCGATCTTCGGGGCAAAGCCTTACCGCATCGGTCCGTCGACGATCGCCATGCGCCAGAACCCCTATGGCGGCGCGACCAAGGGCAATCCCGGGGGACAGCGCATCGCCATGGCCGATCGCGACCCTCGCCATGCCGGCCTCTTCGCAGCCGCATGGGCGATCGGCTATGCCGCGCGCGTGGCGCCGGCTGGGCTGGAACTGCTCACGCTGTCCGGCTTCGCCGGGCCCTTCGGCGTGCTCGCAGCATCCGGCGAACCCGTCGCGGAAGGATCGCCTCGGCCGATCTTCGGTGCCATCAAGGGGCTTTGCGAACTGGCCGGCCTTGCGCATGTGGCGGCAAGGACGAGCGATCAGACGAAGGTGCTGGCGCTGGCCGGCCGCTCCGCTTCGGGCAAGACCGTGGCGTGGCTGGCGAACCTGACGGCGAACGACGTGACGGTCGACATCTCAGCGTTTGGCCGAGGCCAACTGGTGATGACCCCTTACGCGATCACACGGATCGGCTGAATCAGTTGCCGGAGTTCATCACATAAAGCGCGCGCGAGCGCTCGAGGTGCTTGATCATCGCCTTCTCGGCGCCGTCGGCATCCTTCTTCTCAATGCGGCCGATGATCTCTTCATGCTCGGTCAGCGTGAACTGTTCCTTGCCGGTCCAGATCAGCATTTCGGTGTGATATTCCTTCAGCCAACCGAGCATCGCCTCGCTGACGGCGATATAGATCGGGTTGCCCGAGATCGCCGCGATCTGGGTGTGAAACTTCATGTCGGCGGAGATGAAGGCTTCGGAATCGCCGCGAAAGCCACGCTGTTCGGCAATTGTGGCCCGCAGCTGCTCAACGTCCTCGGCAGTGGCGTTTTCGGCGGCTTCCCTGACCATACCGCGCTCGAAGAAGATGCGCGCCGTTTTCAGGTGTTCCAACGTGTCCTTCGACGACGACAGGATGATCTTGGCTGCGCCATCGACCTGCTTGATGATCGACTTGGCGGTCAGCTGGAGCACCTTGGCGCGTTCCCCATGCGAGATCGCGACGAGGCCCATATTGCTCAGCGCCTGCATCGCCTCGCGGATCGCGGGACGGCCGACCTCGAAGCGCTCCATCAACTCGCGCTCCGACGGCATGTCGTCGCCCGGCGTCAATTCTCCGCTGGTGATCAGGCGCTTCAGCCGCAAAAACACTTCGTCGGAAAGTTTGCGCCGGACGATCGGCTCCGAACGGTTCATCGTCGCGAATCACTCCCTTGACCTGTGTCTATCTAGCACTGCCGCAGCTGTTCCCGGAATGGCTGTCGCCCCGATCGCCCATAGCCGCCAGACAGGATATTGCTTGCAAAGCTTATGTACTCATTATACCAGATTCCGACGATCAAGGAACTCTTTTCGAACCCCCTGCGGCCTCAGACAACGAACCATGATCACGCTCACCTACCGCATCGAGACATCAGGCAGCATCGAGACGCTGGCAGCCAAGATCGCCAGCGACCAGTCGACTGGAACCTTCGTCGCGCTGCCCGGCGAGACCGAGGAACTGAAAGCCCGGGTGGCCGCGCGTGTCCTGGCCATTCGGCACCTGCCGGACGCACTTCGCCCCTCCATTCCCGAGGCCGGCAACGGGCCGTTCAAGCGCGCGGATGTCGACATCGCCTTTCCATTCGATGCCATCGGCCACGACCTGTCGGCTCTGATGACCATTGGCATCGGCGGCGCCTATTCGATCAAGGGCCTAACCGGCATTCGCGTTGTCGACATGAAGCTGCCGGAGCAATTCCGCGGCGCGCATCCAGGTCCGCAATTCGGCGTCGCCGGCAGCCGCAGGCTGACAGGTGTCACGGATCGGCCGATCATCGGCACCATCGTCAAGCCGGCGCTGGGGCTGCGGCCCCCCGAAACCGCCGCGATGGTGGGCGAGCTGATCGCCGCCGGTGTCGATTTCATCAAGGACGATGAGAAGCTGATGAGCCCAGCCTATTCGCCGCTGGCGGAGCGGGTAAAGGCAATCATGCCGCTGATCCTCGACCACGAGCAGAGGACCGGCAAGAAGGTGATGTACGCCTTCGGCATCTCGCATGCCGACCCGGACGAGATGATGCGCAATCACGATCTGGTGGCCAAGGCCGGCGGAAATTGCGCGGTGGTCAACATCAACTCCGTCGGTTTCGGTGGCCTGGCCTTCTTGAGAAAACGCTCCAGCCTGGTGCTTCACGCTCATCGCAACGGCTGGGACATCCTCACCCGCCATCCCGGCCTCGGTATGAACTTCAAGGTCTGGCAACAGTTCTGGCGGCTGCTCGGCGTCGACCAGTTCCAGATCAACGGCATCCAATCGAAATACTGGGAGCCGGACGCGTCTTTCGTCGAGTCCTTCAAGGCGGTGACGACGCCGATTTTTGCCCCTGAGGATTGCGCCTTGCCTGTGGCGGGCTCCGGCCAATGGGGCGGGCAAGCGCCCGAGACCTATGAACGGACCGGCCGGACGGTCGATCTGCTCTATCTGTGCGGCGGCGGCATCGTCAGCCATCCGGATGGACCGGGCGCCGGGGTGCGTGCCGTGCAGCAAGCCTGGCAGGCGGCGGTCGACGGCATTCCGCTGGCGGATTTCGCCTTGAGCCATCCGGAGCTGGCGCGGTCGATCGAAAAATTCGGCGACGGCAAAGCGGCCTGAAGCAATGCAAGACCTGCTTCTCAGCTATTATGGCGACGACCTCACCGGCTCGACCGACGTCATGGAAGCGCTCGAACTCGGCGGCGTGCCGACCGTGCTATTTATGCGCCAGCCGGACGCGGCCATGCTTGCGCAGTTCAGCCACTGCCGCGCCATTGGATTGGCCGGCACCAGCCGCAGCGAGACGCCACAATGGATGGACACGCATCTGAGCGATGCCTTCGCTTGGCTGAAGACGCTGAATGCCGCGATCTGTCACTACAAGGTCTGCTCGACCTTCGATTCTAGTCCGACGATCGGCAGCATCGGTCGCGCCATCGAGATCGGCCGCTCGGTCTTCGCGCAGGACAGCGTGCCGCTGCTGGTCGGGGCGCCGCAACTCAAGCGTTACACTGCCTTCGGTCATCTATTCGCGGCCTATCGTGAAAAGTATTTCCGCATCGACCGCCATCCGGTGATGAGCCGCCACCCGACGACGCCGATGGATGAATCCGACCTGCTGATCCATCTGTCGCGGCAGACGGAGCTCACGTCGGGGCTGGTCGATCTCGCGACGTTGCAGTCGGCGTCGCGCTCGGAAGCCTTCGACCGCTTGCTCGCAAAGGGCACCGACATCGTACTTGTCGATGTCGACAGCCTCGAGACGCAGGCGCTTGCCGGCAAGGAGATATGGCGCGCCCGCAAGCCGGGCGGTTCGTTCGTCGTCGGCTCGTCGGGGATCGAATATGCGCTGCTGGCCGAATGGGTGTCGAACGGGACAGTCAGAGCTGAACCAGAATTTTCGCCGCCGGGTGCCGCCGACCGGATCGCGGTCGTCTCGGGCAGTTGTTCGTCGACGACCGAACGACAGATCCGTCACGCTTTGACTGACGGCTTCGACGGCATCGAGGTCGATCCCGTCGAACTGGTCTCCGAAGCTTCCGGAGATGCGATCGCACGCGCAGCAGCAGCCGGTCGCGCCAGCCTGGAAGGCGGACGCAGCGTCGTTCTCTACACGGCCCTTGGACCCGCGGCCGATAGGGGGGGCGACATCGACCGCCAGGAAGGCGCCCGCCACAAGCTCGGGCGGGGCCTCGGCGAACTGCTTCGCGCGCTGACCATCGAGCAGAAGTTGCAGCGCGTGGTCGTTGCCGGCGGCGATACGTCGAGCCACGCGCTCGGCCAGATGGGTGTCGATGCGCTGACCGTGCGGATGCCGTTGCCGGCGTCGCCGGGCTCGCCGCTTTGCGTCGCTCACTCGCGCGTCAAGGCGATCGATGGGCTGGAGGTGGCACTCAAGGGCGGGCAGGTTGGAACCGACCGCTATTTCAGCGCCATCCGTGACGGCCTTAGCAGCTGATTACGCGTCGCCTGGCAACCGCGAGATCCATCCGTGGCTCCCTGGCGCCGAAGCCTTTTTGTCGCGTATGTTGACGTTAAATTCACATAAAGATATGAGTTCTTTGTTGCGGCGAGGTGCTTTTGCCGTTTGTCCCCCTTGCTCAATCGGGGTTGTCGCCATGTGTTTCGCCCTTGCATCAGACTGCAGGATCGCCCTGTAGCAATCGCCAGTTGCTGAAAGAGGCGGTGATCATGCCCAGCCTGCTCGGAATCGATAACGGCCTCACGGTCACCAAGGCGGTCATCTTCGATGCCGACGGCACGCAATTGTCCGTGGCCCGTCGCCGGGTGCCGCAATCGATGCCCCACGCGCGCTGGGTGGAGCGCGACATGTCAGGCCTGTGGCAAGCAACAGCCGACGCCATCAAGGAGGCGATCGCGCTCTCCGGCAGGCCGGCGGAAGACATCAAGGCGGTGGCGGCGACCGCGCATGGCGATGGTCTCTATCTGCTCGATCATGATCGTCAGCCTTTGGGACCAGGCATCCTGTCGCTCGACAGCCGCGCCGGCGACATTGTCGAAAGGTGGTCCGCCGGTACCGTTTTCACCGATGCACTGGCGACGACAGGCCAGACGCCGCATGTTTCGGCGCCGTCGGCGCTGCTGGCGTGGCTTAAGCAGAACGATCCTGATCGCTATGGCCGCATCGGCCATGTGCTGGCCTGCAAGGACTGGCTGCGCTTTTGCCTGACCGGCACGATCGGGACCGACCGCACGGAGGCCAGCACTTCATTCACGGATTTTCGCACGCAAGCCTATGCGCCTGAAGCGCTGCGCATCTTCGGGTTGGAGGATCTGTTCAATGCGCTGCCGCCGGTGGCGCATTCCGCTGACATCGCCGGTCAAGTCACAGCCGATGCCGCCGAAAGGACCGGCCTTCGCAGGGGAACACCGGTCGCCTGCGGCCTGCACGACGTGGCCGCCTCGGCGCTTGGCATGGGCGGCCATGAAGACGGCGTGCTCGCCATCGTCGCCGGCACGTATTCCATCAACGAAGTCGTCTCTTCGCAACCGCGCGTCGACCGACGTTGGTTCTGCCGCAACGCCATCGATGCGGGGCGTTGGAACAACATGTCGATCTCGCCGGCCTCGACCGCGAACTACGACTGGTTTCTCGACACTTTCTGTCGCTTGGAGCAAGACAGGACAAACGCGGATGGCGGCTCGCTCCACGAATTGCTGGCGGGAGAGATCGACGCGGCGTTGAAGAAGCCTTCGACCATCCTGTTTCATCCCTATCTGTTCGGCTCTCCCTATGGCGATTTGGCCAGCGGCAGCTTTGTCGGCCTGCATGGCTGGCACAATCGCGGCGACATGCTGAAGGCGGTTCTGGAAGGCATCGCCTTCAATCACCGCACCCATGTCGAGGCTTTGCGCGACGGCTTTGCCGTCAGCGAGATCCGCCTGACCGGCGGCGGTTCGCGCAATCCTGCTTTCGTCCAGATGTTTGCCAACGTGCTGAACGCCCCGGTCACCGTCACCTCGACGGATGAGACCGCGGCCCTCGGTGCCGCGCTTTGCGCAGGTGCTGCGGTCGGCTTGTTCAAGACGCCGCAAGAGGGCGCCAGGCAGGTCGGCATGACGGAGCGGACGTACCAAACCGTGCCCGCCTCCAGTGCTGTGTTCAATGAGCGGTTTTCGCTCTACTGCCGCATAGCCGAGCAGCTGAAGTCGCATTGGCCTGATATCGAAAGGCTGGCGGGGGTAAACGCATGATCAAGGCCGACGAACGACGCGAAGAGATCGCCGATTATGTGATCAAGCTCGGCCAGGTGCGCATCGATGATCTGGTCGAGCATTTCGGCGTGTCGCGCATGACCATCCACCGGCATATCGACCGGCTGGCGCAGCAGGGCGTGCTGCGCAAGCTGCACGGTGCGGTGACGGTCCAGCCTTCCGGCCTCTACGAGAGCGCTTTCCGCTACCGGGTGACCGTCAATCGAGCCGAGAAGGATGCACTGGCGCGGGCGGCACTGGATTATATCGAGGCCGGCCAGGTGGTGATGCTGGACGATTCATCGACGGCAAACGCGGTCGCGACGCTGCTGCTCGACGTCAAGCCGCTGACCGTCATTTCCAACAGCGTCTCGACGGCGGGCCAATTGATCAATGTGGACGATATCGATTTCATCTGCCTCGGCGGCCAGTATCACGGCACCTACAATGCCTATATCGGCATCGTCTGCGAGAACGCCGTGGCGCAGTTGCGCGCCAATGTGCTGATCTGTTCGGCTTCGGCCGTCACCGGAACCACGGCTTTCATCCAGGATCCGAATGTCGTGCGGGTCAAGCAGGCGATGATGACCGCCTCCGTGAAGCGCATCCTTTTGGTCGACCACGCAAAATTCGACCGGATCGCGCTGCATGTCTTCGACGATCTGACCAGTTTCGACGCCGTGCTGGTGACCGAGGGCCTGGGCGATGCGCAGGCGCAGAGCCTCGAACGGGCGGGGGTGAAGTTGCGCATCGTCAAGACGAAGGCGCCATGAACCCAGCAGATGGAGCCGGGGCGGACAATCCCGCCGGGCGTCTCGCCGCGATGGCCGGGACCGGCGAAGTCGACGTCGTCATTCTTGGCGCCGGCATCAACGGGGCTGGGCTGTTTCGCGATCTGTGCGCGCAAGGTGTCAGCTGCCTGATCGTCGAAAAGGCGGATTTCGGCTCGGGCACCAGTGCCGCGCCGTCGAGGCTCATCCACGGCGGCTTGAAATATCTCGAGACCGGCGAGTTCGGGCTGGTGGCGCAGTCGACGCTCGAACGCAATCTGCTTCTTCAAAACGCGCCGCACTATGTCAGCCCGCTGCCGACCGTCATCCCGATCTTCTCGTGGAGCAAGGGCATGCTCGCGGCGTTGCGAACGCTGTTCGGCTCGACGAGCGCGCCGCGCAGCCGCGGCGCCATACTGATCAAGATCGGCTTGATGATCTACGATTTCTACGGTTCACGAAACCAGGTCATGCCGCGCCACCGCATGGTCGGGCGGCGGCAGGCGCTTGTTGAGATGCCGGCGCTCAATCCGGCGATCGTCGCCACCGGCACCTACTACGACGCCAAGATAAGTCACCCGGAAAGGCTGGTGCTGGAACTGATCCTCGACGGCTTGCAGGCTCACGCGGCGTCTGCCGGTGCCAACTACACGACACTGGCGGCTTCAGCCAATGGCGTGCTCACATTCCAGCCGGAAAACGGCGCGGCCTTTTCGGTGCGGCCGAAGCTGGTGGTGAACGCCGCCGGTCCGTGGATCGACGACGTCAACGCGCTGCTTGGTGCTCCATCGAAGATGATCGGCGGCACCAAGGGCTCGCATNGGTCCGTGGATCGACGACGTCAACGCGCTGCTTGGTGCTCCATCGAAGATGATCGGCGGCACCAAGGGCTCGCATATCCTGTTAAGGCATGACGAACTGGTCAAAAGCCTCGCCGGGCGCATGCTCTATTTCGAGGCCGATGACGGCCGCATCTGCCTGGTCTACGACTATCTCGGCCTGGCGCTGGTCGGCTCGACCGACATCAAGGCCGACAATCCGGACGCGGTCCGCTGCGAACCCGAAGAAGTCGACTATCTGCTCGACAGCGTGCGAACGCTGCTGCCGGGCATGGCGTTCGAGCGCGACCAGATCGTCTACGCCTATAGCGGCATCCGGCCGCTGCCGACGTCCGAGGCGTCGACACCAGGGCTGATCAGCCGCGATCATTCAGCGCCGGTCGCCGAGCCGGACGGCAACAGGCCCTTTGCAGTCATTTCGCTGGTCGGCGGCAAATGGACGACGTTCCGCGGCTTTGCCGAGGAAGTCGCTGACACGGTACTCAAGCGCCTGCAGCGCAGCCGCAAGGTGACGACGCGAGCCATGCCGATCGGCGGCGGGAGGAATTTTCCGGCCAATGCCGCCGCGCGCGCGGACTGGCTGGCTAAGGCACAGCAGGCAACAGGCGCCGGGGAAAGGCGCCTTGACCAATTGCTGTCGCGCTACGGGACCAGAGCCGTTGAGATCGCCAGGCACGGGTCGGATGATGAGGGTCGTCGTCTGCCGGACTCGGACGGCTACGGCAAGGCGGAAATCGACTACATCGTGCGCAACGAATTCGTCGAACATCTGGCCGATGTCGTTATGCGCCGCAGCACGTTGGCGATAGGCGGCTCGCTGACGAGCCGCGACCTGCAGGAGATTGCCGCGATCGCGGGGCGGGCGTTGGGGTGGAGCACCGAGCGCCTCACGCGGGAGGTCGAATCCGCTGTTGTCGAGCTCGAGGGCAGGAACCTGATGCGGCTGGACTGATCGCTTGATCGCCGACGCCTAGCTTTTCCTGAGGCAATCCGATCGATTTGCCCTTGTTGCGCCGTGTGCATCACCTTCCCATTTTGCACCCGGATTGGGATTTGCCGGCGCCTACGGGCTCATGCTGTCACTGGATACGGTAACACAAATTGACGTTAAATTAACACTACCGTATGGTCATATTATATGCTTACCTTCTAATAGGCTCGCGTTGGCTGCGGAACGTCGGCTGAGGCAACCATCTGCGGAGGGATTGACAGCGGTGCAAAGGTATGAAAATTTTTGCACACAAAGATAATATTATCACCCTGGGGAGGGGATGGCTTGAATTCCGGCGGAAGCGCAAACCGCGACCATGAATCCAGCCTCGCCACGCGCGCGGCCTGGCTGCACTATGCCGGTGGTCTGACCCAGGCCCAGGTGGCCAAGCGGCTTGGCCTGACCAGCCTCAAGGCGCATAGGCTGATCACCAAGGCCAACCAGGAAGGTCTGGTCAGGGTCTTCATCGACGGCGACGTCGCCGAATGCGTCGACCTGGAACAGCGCCTGATCGCCGCCTTTGGGCTCCACTATTGCGAGGTGGTTCCCGATCTCGATCAGGACGAACTGCCGCTGAAGGGGCTGGGCATTGCAGGCGCCCAGTTCCTGAAGCGCGAAATCGATCGCGGCGAAGACATGCTGATCGGCGTCGGCCATGGCCGCACGCTTGCCGCCAGCGTCGAATATCTGACGCGCGCAACTGCTGCTCACATCCGTTTCGTCTCGCTGCTTGGCGGCGTGACGCGCAAATTCGCCGCCAACCCGCACGACGTCATGCATCGCCTGGCAGAGCGGACCGGCGCGCAGGCTTTCGTCATGCCGGTGCCTTTTGTCGCCAATACCGCCGAGGACCGCGAAGTGCTGCTTGGCCAGCGCGGCATCAGCGATGTGTTCGCTCTCGCCAGCCGGTCCGACCTGATGTTCGTCGGAATAGGCACGGCTGAGCGGGAGGCGTCGCTGGTCGCCACCGGCATGATCGAGCCTTCCGAAATCGATGAGGTCAAGCGGGACGGCGGCGTTGGTGAATTGCTGGCGCATTTCTTCGACGACAAGGGTGGTCCGGTCGAAACGGCGCTGTCGGAAAGAATACTGGCGCTTCCGCGCGATCAGTTGAAGGGCCGCAGGATCGTTGCCGTCGCCGGCGGCAAGGTGAAGGTGCGCGCCATCAAGGCAGTACTCGAAAGCCGTTATCTCAGCGGCCTGATCACCGACGAATGCACCGCCCGCGCCCTGGTCGAGCTCGACGATGCAGCCGGGGCCGCGAAGCGCCGCGTGAACGGAGGAACTTCGAATGCGTGACAACGGACAATCCGCACCGCTGGTGGTTGCATCATGAGCGCGAAGGCCACCGCCTGGCAAGCTTCGCCCGGCCTGCGCCGGGTGCTTGCCGGCGCCGCGGCTCTGGTTCTGCTCGGCGCCATGGCGCTCGACACCAAGGTGATCAAGATCGGCTCTGCCGGCGATGTTCGCAACGCGGTGTTTTCGGCCGCCGACTACGGCAAGTCTGAATTTCCCAAGGTGCAGGCCGATGTCGAAGCGCGTGCCGCCGACGCCGCAACGGTGGCGACGGCGATCGCCAAGGACAGGGCGACGGCCGAAAAGGAATATGGCGTGCCGGCGGGAGTCGGACCGGTCATCTCGGTCAAGTTCACCGGCGTCGTCGGCGAGGGAAAATCGGGCATCTACAAGGTCGCGGTCGACGGTTTGCCGGACACGTTGACCGTCCGCGTACAGACTGGGCCGGCGATCAACGGCACCGAGCTTCGCGACGCCACCGGCAAGATCACCTTTGGTCAGTTCACCAACCAGATCGAGTATCAGGACGCCGGCTCGGCGCTGAACAACGAGATGAAGAAGGAGGTGCTGGCGAAAGTCGATACCAGTGACTTGACCGGCAAGACAATAGCGGTGGTCGGCGTCTTCAAGCTGGTCAATCCGAAGAGCTGGCTGGTCACGCCGGTGAGGCTGGACGTCAAATGACAATGGCTGCCGGCACAGAACCCGCGACTGGCGATGCCGTGCTTTCGGCGCGCAATGTCGTCATGTCGTATGGCGGCGTCCACGCGCTCAAGGGCGTCAACTTCGACATCCATCGCGGCAAGGTCACCACCCTGTTCGGAGAGAATGGCGCCGGCAAGTCGACGCTGATGAAGATCCTGTCCGGCGTGGTCACGCCGACATCCGGCGACATCGTGCTCGACGGCAATCTCGTCAGCTTTTCCTCGTCTTCGGACGCGCGCGACCGCGGCATTTCGATCATCCACCAGGAGCTCAGCCTGGCGCCGAATCTGAGCGTTCGCGACAACATCTTCATGGGCCGCGAACTGCGCACCAGAACCGGCCTCGACTTCGCCGAGGAGTCGCGCCAAGCGCGGGCGCTGATGGCCGACCTCGAAGAGGACATTGATCCGATGACCCTGGTCGAGGACCTGCGCCTGGGGCAGCAGCAGATCGTCGAGATCGCACGCGCGCTGTCAGTCGATTCCCGCATCCTGATCATGGACGAGCCGACCTCCGCGCTGAGCGCCACGGAGGTCGAAGTGCTGTTCAAGGTGATCCGCGATCTGACCAGCCGCGGCGTCTCCATCGTCTACATCTCGCATCACCTCGAAGAGGCGCTGCAGATCACCGACTACGCCGTCGTGCTGCGTGACGGGGCGATCACGGCGACGGCCGAGGCCAAGGACATCGACCTCGAATGGATCGTCCGCAACATGGTGGGCGAGAATTTCGATCTCGGCTCGCCGCCGACCGGCCACGAGTTCGGCGCGGTGGCGCTGTCGATCGAGGATGTCAGCGTCACCGACGCTTCGGGTTCAGGCTACGTCGTCGATCATCTGTCGCTGGATGTCAAAGCGGGCGAGATCGTCTGCATCTATGGGCTGATGGGCGCGGGCCGCACGGAATTGCTGGAGGCCGTCGCCGGCCGTGTGCCCATGGCGGGCGGGCGGGCGCTGCTGGAGGGTGAGGACGTTTCGGGGCTGACCATTGCCCAGCGCATCGCCCGAGGTCTGGTTCTGGTCCCCGAGGATCGCCAGCGCGATGGCCTGGTTCAGACCATGACCGTCGGCCGCAATCTGTCGCTTGCCAGTATCGAGGCATTCGCCAAGGGGCTCTTCCTCTCCCGGCCGAGGGAGCGCGCACTGATCGACAATTCGATCCGCAAGGTGACCATCAAGACCGCGGGCGGCAATGCCATGATCGGATCGCTGTCGGGCGGCAACCAGCAGAAGGTCGTCATCGGCAAGATGCTGACGACAGATCCCAAGGTCATCCTTCTCGACGAGCCGAGCCGCGGCATCGATGTAGGCGCCAAGGCCGAAGTCTTTCGCTTGCTCAGCGAGCGCGCCGCGCAAGGCCTGGCGGTCGTCTTCTCGACCTCGGAGGTCAATGAGTGCCTCAGCATCGCCCACCGCATCGTCGTCATGCGGCGCGGCAAGATTTCAGCCGAATTCGGCGCCCACGCCACCAAAGAGCAGATCATGGCCGCCTCCGGCGAAGCCGTGGTCGCCTGACCATAGAATTTTTCGGAGCCCCGACCCATGAGCGATGTCAGCCAGGCCAGCAAACAGTCCAGCCCCAATGCGGGCGGAGAGGGCTTCGACGTGGCCAAGCTGCTGCTCGAAGGCCGGGCCTTCTTTGCCCTGATCGTCATCATTGTCGTCTTCTCGATCCTGTCGCCCTACTACCTCTCGGTGGCGAATTTCCTGACCATGGCTTCGCATGTCGCCATCTTCGGGATTCTCGCCGTCGGCATGCTGCTCGTCATCCTCAATGGCGGCATCGACCTGTCGGTCGGCTCGACGCTCGGGCTTGCCGGCGTCGTCGCCGGGTTTCTGATGCAGGGCGTAACGCTGACCTGGCTGGGCGTCGTTCTCTATCCGCCGGTCTGGGTGGTCGCGGTGCTGGCCTGCATGCTGGGCGCCGCTGTCGGGCTGATCAACGGCGTGCTGATCGCGCGGTTCAAGGTTCCGGCCTTTGTCGCCACGCTCGGCGTCATGTACATGGCGCGCGGCCTGGCACTGCTGATGACCAGCGGCCTGACCTACAACAATCTCGGCGGCAAGCCGGAGTTGGGCAACACCGGTTTCGACGCGCTTGGCTTCAACCGTCTGTTCGGCGTGCCGACCGGCGTGGTGGTGCTGGCGGTCATCGCGCTGATCGGCAGCATCGTGTTGAACCGCACCGCGTTCGGGCGCTGGCTCTACGCCTCGGGCGGCAATGAGCGCGCCGCCGAACTGTCCGGCGTTCCGGTCAAGACTGTGCAGATTTCGGTCTATGTGCTTTCAGGCATCTGTGCCGCCATTGCCGGCCTGATCCTGTCCTCGCAGTTGACCTCGGCCGGACCGACCGCTGGCACCACTTACGAACTGACGGCCATCGCCGCCGTCGTCATCGGCGGCGCCGCACTCACCGGCGGGCGCGGCAACATTCGCGGCACCCTGCTCGGAGCCTTCGTCATCGGTTTCCTGTCCGACGGTCTGGTGATCATCGGCATCTCATCCTACTGGCAGACAGTGTTCACCGGCGCCGTCATCGTGCTCGCCGTGCTCCTCAATGCCGTTCAGTATCGCCGCCGTAGCAAGCTTCCAGCTTCGACGGGCGGCCAACCGACTTCTCAGAAACGGGGGAAGGCCGAACCGGCCAATCCTGCCCAAGGGAAGACTGCCAGCTGACTGGCAGCAAGACCGCGTAAAATCATTGGAGGAATGTACATGAAAATCGTGCTTAGAAGTTTGCTTGCCGCCGCGATGGTGGTCGGGTTTAGCGCAGCCGCATCGGCCGCAGGCCTGATCTCGATCATCGTCAACGATCCGGCCAACCCCTACTGGCTGACCGAAGGCAACGTTGCCAAGGCCGAAGCCGAAAAGCTTGGCTATACAGCCAACGTCGCCGCCCACAAGGGCGACACCAATACCGAAAGCAATCTGATCGACACCGCCATCACCAACAAGTCGGTGGCGATCATCCTCGACCCGGCCAATGCCGATGGTTCGGTCGGCGCGGTGAAGAAGGCGATTGCCGCCAACATCCCGGTTTTCCTCGTCAATGCCGAGATCAACCAGGAAGGTCTTGCCAAGGGACAGCTCGTCTCCAACAACGCCCAGGGTGCGGCTCTCGGTGCCCAGCAGTGGGTGCAGGCGGTCGGTGAAAAGGGCAAGTATGTCGAACTGCTCGGCGCCCCGTCGGACAACAACGCCGCCACGCGCTCGAACGGCTACGCGACTGTGCTCAGCCAGTATCCGGATCTCGAAAAGGCCGCTTCGCAGGTCGCCAACTGGGATCGTACCCAGGGTCATGACAAGATGCAGAGCATGCTGCAGGCCAATCCCGACATCATCGCCGTGATCAGCGGCAACGATGAAATGGCGCTTGGCGCGGTTGCGGCGCTGAAGGAAGCTGGCAAGCTCGCCGGCATCAAGGTCGGCGGCTTCGACGGTTCCCCGGATGCGGTTGCGGCCATCAAGTCCGGCGAACTGCAGTACACCGTGCTTCAGCCGGTGGCCATCTTCTCGGCCAAGGCCGTGCAGCAGGCCGACTCGTTCATCAAGACGGGCGCTACCGGCGCCACCAGCGAGAAGCAGCTGTTCGATTGCCTGCTCATCACCAAGGACAATGTGGACAAGTACACCGCACCCTTCGTGCTGTCGGAATAAAAACCTGCTCAGGGGGTGTCCTTCGCGGACACTCCCTGGCTCTTCCATGGCTTCGAGATAACAAAGACTGCTCCTTGTGACTTGCCTTCATAACCATCCGGAACTTGCGGCATGAAAGACCTGCTGATCGGCATCGACGCGGGAACGTCCGTGATCAAATCGGTCGCTTTCGATCTGTCGGGGCGGCAGCTTGCCATGGCGTCGGTGACCAACAGCTTCGTCACGCTGGAAGGCGGCGGCGCCGAGCAGGACCTTAATCAGACCTGGCGCGACATGGTGCTGACCGTCCTCGATCTGGCGACGAAAATTCCAGACCTCGCGCGGCGAACCGCGGCCGTCGCGGTCACCGGGCAGGGCGACGGCACCTGGCTGATCGATGGCGACGGCATGCCGGTCGGGCGCGCCTGGCTCTGGCTCGATGCGCGCGCCGGACATCTGGTGGACGAGATGCGCGGCGATCCCCGGGATCGCACGCGGTTCGCGATCACCGGCACCGGGCTCAACGCCTGCCAGCAGGGCGCTCAGCTCAGCTGGCTGAAGAAAAACAGCCCGGAAATCCTGGAGCGCGCCGCCAATGCCTTTCACTGCAAGGATTGGCTCTATTTCAAGATGACCGGCAAGCGCGCCACCGATCCTTCGGAGGGAACATTCACCTTCGGCGATTTCCGCTCGCGCAGCTATTCCGACGAGGTGCTCGACATTCTCGATCTGACGTCGCACCGCCGCCTGCTGCCCCCCATGCTCGAAGGCACGACCGACCATCATCCGCTTTCTGCGTCGGCAGCAGGCGAGACCGGCCTGCTTGCGGGCACGCCGGTGGTGCTGGGCTACGTCGACATGGTCAGCACCGCGCTCGGCGCCGGCCTCTATGATCCAAGCGGCAATGTCGGCTGCACGGTCATCGGCTCGACCGGCATCCACACGCGCCTGGCGCGCACAGCCGACGATGTCATCCTCAACGACAACGCGTCCGGCTACACGATCGCCATGCCGGTTCCCGGCGCCTATGCGCAACTGCAATCCAATATGGCGGCGACGCTCAACATCGACTGGCTGCTCGGCCTGGCGCGCGACGTGCTGACCGCCAGCGGCGCAAAACCTTCGGGCGACGAATTGCTGAAAGCGCTCGATGTCTGGGTCGAAGGATCGGAGCCGGGATCGCTGATCTATCAGCCCTACATCTCGCTTGCCGGCGAACGCGGACCGTTCGTCGACCCCGACGCACGAGCGGGCTTCATCGGCCTCTCGGTCAAGCACGGCTTTGGCGATCTGGCACGCGCGGTTCTTGAAGGATTGGCCTTCGCGGCCCGCGATTGCTACCAGGCAATGGGCAGCGTGCCCGGCGAAATCCGTCTGTCTGGCGGCGCCGCGCGCAGCCCGTCGCTGCGCCGCATCATCGCCGCGGCGACCCGCGCGCAGGTCAGGACCAGCAGCCGCCAGGAAGCCGGCGCCGCGGGTGCGGCGATGATGGCCGCAGTCGGGCTTGGCGTCTATCGCTCGATGGATGATTGCTGCGCCGAGTGGGTGACGCCGCTGCTGGGCGAATGCGACGCCTATGACGAGGCGCTTTCGCAAACCTACGATGCGCTGTTTCCATCCTTCGTCGCGGCGCGCCAGGCGCTGCATCCGATGTGGAAATCGATGGCGCACCGCACAGGAGCTAAGTCTTGAGCGATACAACGGATATTGTCGATCTCTTCGTGATCGGCGGCGGCGTGAATGGAGCGGGCATAGCGCGCGATGCCGCCGGCCGTGGGCTGTCGGTCATCCTGTGCGAGAAGGACGATCTGGCGCAAGGCACCAGCTCGCGTTCCGGCAAGCTGGTGCATGGCGGTCTGCGCTACCTCGAATATTACGAGTTCCGGCTGGTGCGCGAAGCGCTGATCGAACGCGAGGTGCTGCTTGAGGCGGCGCCGCACATCATCTGGCCGATGCGCTTCGTGCTGCCGCACAGCCCCGAGGACAGGCCGGCATGGCTGGTCCGGCTCGGGCTGTTTCTCTACGACCATCTTGGCGGCCGCAAGCGGCTGCAGGGAACGAGGACGCTGAACTTGAGAACAGCGCCGGAAGGGGCGCCGATCAAGGACGAATTCAAGCGCGGCTTCGAATATTCCGACTGCTGGGTCGACGACGCCAGGCTGGTGCTGCTCAATGCGCTCGATGCCAGTCAGCGCGGCGCAAAAGTCTTCACTCGCACTGCCTGTATTGCTGCCTGGCGCGAAGACGGCCTGTGGTCGATCGACATGCAGGACGGCCGCACGGGCGCTGTGACGAGGGTCCGCGCACGCGGGTTGGTCAACGCGGCCGGGCCATGGGTGAATGACATCGTCAGCCGCGTCGCCGGACAGAATTCCACCCGCAACGTTCGCCTGGTGAAAGGAAGCCATATCGTCGTGCCAAAATTCTGGGAGGGACGGCAGGCCTATCTGATCCAGAACAACGACAAGCGGGTGATTTTCGTCAACCCGTATGAGAACGATCTGGCGCTGATCGGCACCACCGACATACCCTATGAAGGCAGGCCTGAGCTAGTGGCGGCCGAAGCCAGCGAAATCGATTATCTGATCAAGGTGGTCAACCGCTACTTCAAGCGCCAACTCACCGCGCAGGACGTGGTCTACAGTTTCTCGGGCGTGCGGCCGCTCTATGACGACAATGCCGACAACCCGAGCGCGGTGACGCGCGACTACATCTTCGAACTCGACGCCCCGAATGGTGGCGCGCCGCTGCTTTCTGTGTTCGGCGGCAAGATCACCACCTTCCGCAAACTGTCCGAACATGCGCTGGAAAAGATCCAGCCCTTCTTTCCGACCATGAAGAAGGCCTGGACAGCCAAAATTCCCCTGCCGGGAGGCGACCTGCCCAACGCGGATTTCGAGCAGTTCCTGGGCGATCTGCACGCCGAGTTTTCGTGGCTTAGCCCGTCGCTGGTGAAGCACTATGCCCGCAGCTACGGCACGCGCACGCGCGCCTTGCTGAAAGGCGTAAAAGGCGAAGCCGATCTCGGCCGTCGTTTCGGCCCGGATTTCTATGAGCTCGAAGCTGTCTTCCTGTTCGAGACCGAATGGGCGATGACCGCCGCCGACGTTCTCGAACGCCGGACCAAACACGGGCTGCATATCAATGCGGCCGAGCGGAAAACATTCGAAGACTGGTGCACAAAGACAATGGCGGCGGTGAACTGATGGCCTTCACGCTTTCGCTGAACACCAACCCGCTGGTCAATCGCTTCGCCGATCCCGACGATCTGATCGACGCCATTGCCTATGGCATCGGCATCCGCGACGTGCAACTGACGCATGAATTCGTCAATCCGGGCTGGCCGGCGGCAACGATCGCCAAGTTCGTTCGCCTGTTCAACAGCGCCCTGGCGCGGACCGGCGTGCGGATCACTTCGGGTATGACCGGTCCCTATGGCCGGCTCAATCATTTCGGCCATCCGGACGCGGATGTGCGCCGCTATTATGTCGATTGGTTCAAGACCTTCGCCGGCATCTCCGCCGAACTCGGCGCGTCGGGCATGGGCACGCAGTTCGCCATATTCACCTACAAGGATTTTGACGATCCGCAGCGGCGCGCGGCGCTTCTCGGCATCGCGCTCGAATGCTGGCGCGAAGTGGCCGAGCACGCCAAAGCGGCGGGCCTGACCTACCTTTTCTGGGAACCGATGTCGGTCGGCCGCGAGTTTGGCCACACGATCGAAAGCTGCGTCGAATTGCAGGGCGCCATCGATGCGGCCAAGCTGCCGATCCCGATGCAGATGATGGTCGACATCGACCATGGCGACGTGACCTCGCCCAATCCTGACGACACTGATCCCTATGCCTGGGCGAAAGCGTTCCCGTTGCAATCGCCGATCATCCACATCAAGCAATCGTCGATGAACAAGGGCGGGCACTGGCCGTTCACCGCCGCCTACAACAAGGATGGCCGCATCATCCCGCAGAAGCTGCTCGACGCCGTGCGGGCGGGTGGCGGAACCGACAATGAAATCTGCCTTGAACTTTCCTTCCGGGAGAGGGAACCGGTCGATCATCAGGTTATTGCAATGATCCGTGAGTCGGTGGATTTCTGGGCGCCTTACATCGACAGCGGCCGCGAAAGTCTCAAGCCTCGCGCTTGAGGCAAACCGCCGGCCCGAAGGCCGGCGCAGACCCGGAAACACGCATCATTCGAATTTCGGATCGAAGGAGAGAAGAATGGCCCCATATTGGGTCGGCACGAGCTGGAAGATGAACAAGACGCTGGCGGAGGCGCTGCAGTTCGCCGAGGCATTGGCGGCGTTCGTGCCGGGCTTCGATCCGGCGATACAGCCTTTCGTCATTCCCCCCTTCACCGCGGTGCGGCAGGTCAAGGCGGCGCTCGCCAACACCCGCGTCAAGGTCGGCGCCCAGAACATGCATTGGGCCGATGCCGGCGCCTGGACGGGCGAGATTTCGCCGGTGATGCTGAGGGATTGTGGGCTCGACCTGATCGAACTCGGCCATAGCGAGCGCCGTGAGCATTTTGGCGAGACGGACAAGACTGTGGGGCTGAAAACGGCGGCGGCAGTCAGGCACGGCTTCGTACCCTTGATTTGTGTCGGCGAGACGCTGGCCGAGCGCGAGGGCGGCCGCGCCGACGAAATTCTGACCGCGCAGGTTTTGGGCGCGCTGCAGGGTCTCGCAAACAATGAGTTGTCGGCAGAGATACTCTTTGCCTATGAACCGGTGTGGGCGATCGGCGAGAAAGGCATTCCGGCCAGCGCCGACTATGCCGACAAGCAGCAGGCGCTGATCAAGCAGATCGCAGCAACCCGGTTGCCGACCGCCCCGCTTGTGCTCTACGGCGGCAGCGTCAATCCCGGCAACGCGGCCGAACTGATCGGTCAGCCGCATATCGATGGGCTGTTCATCGGCCGCTCGGCATGGCAAGCGGAAGGCTATATCGACATTCTCAAAAAGGCGTCGGCCGCCATCGCGCGCTGACCACGAAAACGAAGGAGTTAATTGCCATGAAGATCGCACTCGGAGCCGACAGCGCCGGCAAGCCGCTGCTCGATGTCATCGCCAAGCATCTCGCCACCAAGCCAGAACTGCAGGTCGTCGATCTCAGCCAGGCCGGATTCTACGCCGATATTGCCGCTGCGGTCGGCCACGAAATTGTCGACGGCAATTACGACCGCGCCATCCTGTTTTGCGGCACCGGCATCGGCGTCAGCATCTCGGCCAACAAGGTGCCCGGAATCCGTGCCGCGCTAACCCACGACACCTATTCGGCGGAACGCGCTGCGAAATCCAACAATGCCCAGATCATCACCATGGGTGCGCGCGTCATCGGCCCCGAACTGGCCAAATCGATCGCCGACGCCTGGCTGGCCTCGGAGTTCGATCCGAACGGTCCCTCTGCCGCCAATGTGCAGGCTGTCGACAAGCTCGACGCGAAGCGCTGAGGATTCGCTCCCGACCTAGCCGGTCAAGGCGATCCGCATCGCCTCGATGACGGTTACGGCGGACGCCGCGCCTGGATCCATATGGCCAAGCGAGCGTTCGCCGAGGCGGGAGGCCCGGCCCTTGGTGGCGATCATCGCCTTGGTCGCCTCCGCGCCGGCCTTTGCCGCCTCGGCTGCAGCCGCGAGGCTGCCGGCCAGCCCCTTGCCGGCGGCCAGTGCCTCGCCCGCAGCCGTCGCGGCCGGCGCCCACGCATCGATCATCGTCTTTTCGCCAGGCTCGGCCTTGCCGCGATCCTGAATGCCTCTGGCCATCGCTTGGAACATAGCGACCGCGTCGGCGTCGTCGAGCGTCGCCTTGCCCTTGACGGCGGCCGCGCCGCGCATGAATGCCGTGGCATAGAGCGGGCCCGAGGAGGCGCCGACGGCGTTGAGGAACGACTTCGCCGCCGTGTTCAGCAAGATGGTCGGATCGGTGGTGCCGGTATCCAATGCGGCCACCGCATCGCGTGCCGCGGCAAATCCAAGCTCCATCGCAATGCCGTGGTCGGCATCGCCGATCACCCCGTCAAGCGCGCACAACCGGTCCCGGTCGGCTGACATGGCGTCGGCGATGGCAACGAACATCGCGGCAAGGCGGGTGGTGTCGATTGTTGTCATCTGTTGTTCCTTGCCGCCCCCAGTTTACCCGGCGCGAAACATGGCGCAGTCGCAAGGGTGGTCGAGCATCGTTTGCAACTCGTCGTCGAGGTGGTGCAGCGTGATCGAAGCGCCGGCCATTTCGAGCGAGGTGCAGTAATTGCCGACCCAGCTTGCGTGAATGGATACACCGATATCGTCAAGCCGCTGCTTCACGCGCCGGTTCATGATGTAGAGTTCCATCAGCGGTGTCGAACCCAGCGAATTGACCAGCACGGCGACCTTCTCGCCGCGTGCCGGCGCCATCTCGGCGAGAATCCTGTCCAGCATTTCGTCGGTGATCTCGTCGGCCGTTTTGAGTTTTCCGCGTGCGATGCCGGGTTCGCCATGGATGCCCATGCCGATCTCCATCTCGTCGGGTCCGATCTCGAAATTCGGCCGGCGGGTTTGCGGCAACGAACAGGGCGCCAATGCCACGCCCATGGTGAATGTGTGGTCGTTGGCCTTCCCGGCAATGCGTTCGCATTCGTCGAAGGACAGCATCCGGTCGCAGGCAGCGCCTGCCGCCTTGAAGATGAAGAAGTTGCCGGCGACACCGCGCCTCTTGTGCCTGTCGCCAACGGGCGCGGAAGCGACGTCGTCGGTGCTCAGAACCGTGCGCACCTCGATGTCGTCCATCGCGGCCATCTCGGCCGCCATGTCGAAATTCATGACGTCGCCGGCATAGTTGCCGTACATGAACAGCACACCGGCGCCGCCGCTCGCCGCCTTGGCGCATTCGAGGATCGGGTCGGGCGGCGGAGAGGCGAAGACATTGCCGATCGCCGCCGCGTCGGCCAGCCCCTTGCCGACGAAGCCGAGAAAACTCGGCTCGTGGCCCGAGCCGCCACCAATGACGAGGCCTACCTTGCCTTGGCGCGGTCCATCGCGGGCGATGATCGAGCGCGGGCTTCCGTCAACGGCTTTGAGATGGCGGGGATGCGCAGCCAGGATGCCTTCCAGCATCTCGTCGACGGCGCGATTGCCGTCATTGATGATCTTCTTGGTTTGCACCAACGTCCTCCCGATTTGGTATTTTCATAGATGATACCGGGCGTTATCAGGCTGCCTTCGGGCGAGGGCAGGGGCGCGATGCCCACCAAACTGCCTCGATCGGCTTCGTAGCTGTTACCAGCCGTTCTGGCAGAAGCTAAGCGGACCGAAGTGCGCGGACAATGGCGCTGTAGTGTACAAGATCGCACCACGGCTTAGAAAAGGCGGTGGCTCCCCGGGCCGGATTCGAACCAGCGACCAACCGGTTAACAGCCGGTTGCTCTACCACTGAGCTACCGGGGAATAGAGGCTCTCATGTGAGTGGCGCAGCCTATAGCAAACCCTTTTCGGCTTTGCAAAGAAGCATTTCGCATTTTTTAGCGCATTTTCACCCAATGGTTTCTGGCAATCGCCGGATGACACCACATATGAGCCGTCTTGGGCGCCGTCGGACCTTGGTCGGCGGAACCTGAAAGGCGATTGCAGCCTTTAGCGCATATGGCTTTATCGAAGGCAACCGGATCGACTTTCGACATGACTGCAGCAGACGAAAACCAGGCACCGGCGCGGAAAATCTCGGTGTTCGGGCGCGAGTTCACCATGCCGCGCTCGCGCGGGCTGAGGATCGCCATCGGTATCGTGCTGGTGTTTTTCGGCCTTCTCGGTTTCCTGCCGATTCTCGGCTTCTGGATGATTCCGCTCGGCCTTTTGGTGCTTTCCTACGAATTTGCCGCGGTGCGCCGCCTGCGGCGCCGGTTCGTCGTCTGGTGGGAACGGCGTCGCCGGCCAAATTGAAAGCGATGGCGCGCGGTCCCGGTTCAGTGGACGCTTCGCTTCCAGCCCCTCGCAGACCTTCCCCTCGAATATCTCCTTGAGAACGGCAGCCCTGGTGTCAGCCGCGCGTTTACGGTGGAAGCCAGTTTGCACCCGCTGCGTAAAGCCGCGGGTTCGAGTTTCGCCGGTCGCGCAGCCATGGTTGAGGAGCGGCCAATATGCCGGTGCGCCAAGCGCTGAAATCGCTAGGGAACCACGTTGCGGCGGCTGATGAGGAAAGCGCGCCGGAATGCCGCGCGGACGCTTGACGACCTTTCGCTGCCACCATATTGAGTTCGCTCGCCGGGAGCGATGAGGCCTCGTGGCGGAGTGGTTACGCAGAGGACTGCAAATCCTTGCACCCCGGTTCGATTCCGGGCGAGGCCTCCAATCGCTTCAACTCCCGCATGCCGGGGGCTTGAGTTCCGGTCGAATGCGCCGCAGTGTCGGCGCGACAAGCGCATTTCAGCGCATTGGCTTTTGACGGATTGGTTGGGACATGAGCGCTGATTTTTCCGAACTTCGCGTCAAGATGGTCGACGGCCAGGTCCGCACCACCGATGTGACCGACGCAGCATTGCTCGACGCCATGCTTGCCGTGCCGCGCGAGGCCTTTGTCGGGGCCGGCCAACAGGCTCTCGCCTATATTGACGAGGATATCCGCATCTCCGACGGCGCCGATGGCAGCGGTGCGCGCTACCTCATGGAGCCGTCGCCGCTCGCCAAGCTTTTGCAGTTGGCCGAGATCGACGCCGGCGATTCGGTGCTCGATGTCGGCTGCGGCACCGGTTATTCCGCGGCGCTGCTGTCCAGGCTGGCCAAATCCGTAGTGGCGCTGGAAAGCGATACCACACTGGCGGAAGCAGCCAAAGCGGCGCTTTCGGCGCAGGGCTGCGATAACGTCACCGTGGTCACCGGCCCACTGCCGCAAGGTCATGCCGCCAAGGCGCCCTACAATGTGATTCTCATTGGCGGCAGCGTCGAGAAAGTGCCTGCGGCGCTGCTTGACCAGCTTGCCGAAGGCGGCCGGCTGGTGGCTGTGGAAGGGCAGGGCAATGCGGGCGTAGCCCGGCTCTTTTTCAATGCAGGGGGGGTTGTAACCGGAAGACGGGCATTTAATGCGGCAATTAAGCCACTACCCGGATTTGAACGCATTCATGCCTTCGAGTTCTAAGTGATTTTGCCTTGCAGCAAAGACTCTGTCATGTTGGCTTGCGATTGAACAATCGTTGCTGATTGGTTAACCGGGGTTTCGGGAGGCTGTCAGCGGGGGAACGATACATCGACGCGGCGCTGGCCGATCCCTAGGGATGGGCTGGCGTGGCGTGGTTCCCGTGCAAAACGAATGAGGGATATAAAGTGCCGTCCTTAGCCAAGAGTCTGTTTGTTACTGTCCTCATTTCCGCGACAGCGCTTTCGCCGATAGCCGCCTCGGCGGAAACCATTCTCGGCGCGCTTTCCAAGGCCTACCAGAACAATTCCTCGCTGAATTCGGCCCGTGCCGGCGTGCGCGTCACCGATGAGGGCGTGGCGATCGCCAAGTCGGGCTATCGCCCGGTGATCACTGGTTCGGCTGATATCGATTACACCTCCAGGCACCTAAACGGCAGGAACGCGAGCCTGGCATTGACCACCGGCAGCTTCGGCGTTCGGATTGATCAGACGCTGTTCGACGGCTTCCAGACCAAGAACAGGGTCGCGTCGGCCGCTGCACAGGTGAGGGCCTCGGTCGAGGGCCTGCGCAACACCGAAGAGAACACGCTGTTCAACGCGGCGAGCGCCTATATGGACGTGATTCGCGACCGCCAGGTGGCGGTGCTGACCGAACAGAACCTGCAGTTTCTGACCGAGCAAGCGCGCGCGGCGCGCTCGCGCTTCGAGGTCGGCGAGGGCACGCGCACCGATGTGGCGCAGGCCGACGCGTCGCGTTCGGCCGCGGTGGCGCAGTTGAGTGCCGCCCGTGCGCAGGCTCTGGCCAGTGCGGCAACCTATCATCAGATCGTCGGCGACGAGCCGGGCAAGCTCAAGGCCGCGTCGCCGTTGGCGAAGCTGTTGCCGAGGAGTCTCGAGGCGGCGATCGGCATTGCATCGAACGAGCATCCGGCCATCCTGGCCGCCCTACATTCCGTCGATGCAGCCGGATTTGATGTAAAGACGCAGGAGGGTGCGTTGCTGCCGCAGTTGACTGCCAGTGCCGGCCTTTCCCATGTCTATCAAAATACCGTACCTGGCGCGGGGGATTCGGACGGCGATTCCAATGCCGCCACCGTCGGCGCGACGCTGACCGTTCCGATCTATTCGGGCGGCCGTACCTCCGCACTCGTTCGTCAGTCGAAGGAATCGCTCAGCCAGGCTCGCATCGAGGTGGATGTCAGCCGTGACTCGGTGCGCCAGGCCGTGACCTCGGCATGGACGCAATACATCGCAGCGCGTGAAAGCGTCGACGCTAATCGGCAGGTGATCGCGGCCGCACAGTTGGCGCTCAACGGCGTCATCGAGGAGCGCAATGTCGGACAGCGCACCACGCTCGACGTGTTGAATGCCCAGAACGCCGTCATCTCGGCAAAGATCGACCTCGCCAGCTCCGAGCGCGATGTGGTTGTAGCGAGCTACGCCATCCTGTCGGCCATGGGCCGCCTGTCGGCCGATCGCCTGGCGTTGAATGTGGTGAAGTACAAGCCTGAAGAGCACTACAGAGCCGTCAAGGACAAATGGATCGGGCTGCGTACGCCGGACGGTCGTTGATCGCGACTGAGCGGTTCAAATCCCGCCAAGATTGAAAGTATCGTAGCGCCGCGCTTCCCCAAGGATGCGCGGCGTTTGTCTTTTGTAGCCTAAATTGTTGAAATCCGGCGTCTTCCGAGATTGGGGATTCTCGGATGGCGATCCGTCGGCTACGCTGTCGCCATGATTCGTATCCGGCTTTGCCGGACAGGAATCCAGGAACGGGTCACTACAGCGCCACGCGTCCGATGGATGCGCAAAGGAGGCTGTAGAACTTTGATTTTGCGCCTGATCCTCTTCGAAAATCGAAGATCGATTTTCGGGATCATGCGCGGGGGCGGCGGATGTGACGATGGCGACGGCAAGCAGCGCACAGCGCGAACCTTCCATGGAAGAAATACTGGCTTCCATCAGGAGGATCATCGAAGACAGCGACACCGGCCGCAAGGGCGACGCCGATGAGTTGCGACAGGACCTTGTGCCGGCCGCCGGGCCTGTTTCGGATGTCGAGGCCTTCCGCAGCGAATTGCACAGCTCGACCGAAAGTAAGAAGCCGGTGACGCTGGCCGAGGTGCAGGCCCAACTGGCCGAGCCGGTGGTTGCGCGGCTGGAGCCGCGCTCCGAGCCGTCGCCAGTGAAGCCGGCCATTGCGGCAAATGCCACGACCGCCGCGCCACCCGCGCATGCTCCGATGACCCTGGCGGAAGTGAGCGCCAGGATAGCCAGTGAACCTGCCCCCGCCGTCGGGGCAGAAGCTGCAGTGCGGGCAAAGACGGAAACCACCGACTCGATCGTCACGGATTGGCGCCGCGAAATCGCGGCCGTTGGCAATCAGGAAAAACCGGCTGACACAGTACGGCGGCCCGAGATCAGGCAGCCGGAGACTGAAAATCGGCAGGCAGCAATCGCGGAGGTCGAGGCTTTCGAAGACGATCTCGCTGCCGAGCCGGCTTTCGAGCCTCGTCCTTCGCGCAGCGAGCACGCGCGCCCGGCCGATACAACCCCGGCCCGTCCGGCGATCGTTTCGGAACATACGGGACGGCAGGTCGCAGCCGCCTTCGGCGAGCTCTCCGACGCCTTCGCCAGCCGCAGCAAGAAGACCTTCGACGAGATGGCCGAGGAGATGCTGCGGCCGATGCTGCAGGACTGGCTGGACAACAACCTGCCGACGCTGGTCGAGCGCCTGGTACGCGAAGAAATCGAGCGCGTCGCGCGCGGCGCGCAATAGGCATCACCACAGCCCGTTCCGGATTAAAGCGCCGCCTTCGGGCGGCGCTTTCTCGCTGCAGGCCAGCGTCCGGCTGATGTCGCGAATGCGATCAGCTTCCCGTCGGGATCGCTGACGATGAAGGTGCGGGCATGGCCTTCCCGTTGAAATGACCAGGGCCCCGCCTATTTGCGTTGAAGGACTGAGGCAGCCCTCGCGGTTGACTTGGCCAAAACCTTCCGATTTACACCGGGTCAGCAAAACTCCCGACCGCGCGGACCACTTTCCCATGCTTGAAAAGACCTACGACGCCAAGACCGTCGAACCCAAGATCGCCAAAATCTGGGAAGAGGCGGACGCATTTCGCGCCGGCGCAGGTGCGGAAGAGGGGGCCGAGGCCTTTACCATTGTCATCCCGCCGCCCAACGTCACCGGCTCGCTGCATATGGGCCACGCACTCAACAACACGCTGCAGGACATACTCGTGCGCTTTGAGCGCATGCGCGGCAAGAACGTGCTGTGGCAGCCGGGCATGGACCATGCCGGCATCGCCACGCAGATGGTGGTCGAGCGCCAGCTGATGGAGAAACAGATCCATCGCCGCGATCTCACCCGCGAGGAGTTCATCGAGAAGGTCTGGGAGTGGAAGGCCGAGTCCGGCGGCGCCATCTTCAACCAGCTGAAGCGGCTCGGCGCCTCGGCCGACTGGTCGCGTGAACGTTTTACCATGGATGAAGGCCTGTCCAAGGCCGTGCTCGAAGTATTCGTCAGCCTCTACAAGGAAGGGCTGATCTACAAGGACAAGCGCCTTGTGAACTGGGACCCGAAGCTGTTGACGGCGATCTCCGACCTGGAGGTCGAGCCCCAGGAGATCAACGGCAATCTCTGGCACTTCCGCTATCCAATCGAAGGCGAGATTTTCGATCCGGAAAATTCGGCGACCTTCATTACCGTGGCCACGACACGGCCCGAGACGATGCTTGGCGATACGGCGGTCGCCGTGCACCCGGACGACGAGCGCTACCGGCATCTGGTCGGGAAAAATGTCGTGCTGCCGATCGTCGGCCGGAAAATCCCGGTTGTGGCTGACGAGTATTCCGACCCGGAAAAGGGTTCCGGCGCGGTCAAGATCACGCCGGCGCACGACTTCAACGATTTCGAGGTCGGCAAGCGCCACAAGCTGCCGGCGATCAACATCCTGACCATCGAGGCGGCAATAACGCTCAGGGATAATGAGGATTTTCTCGCCGGGCTCGACGTGACGCCGGAGCGTCAGGCCGTCTGGGACGAGCTCGACGGTCTCGACCGTTTCGTCGCGCGCAAGAAAATCGTCGAGCTGATGGAGACCGGCGGCTTCCTCGACAAGATCGAGCCGCACCGCCACGCCGTGCCGCATGGCGACCGCGGCGGCGTGCCGATCGAGCCGTTTCTGACCGAGCAGTGGTATGCAAACGCCGCCGAGCTCGCCAAGCCGGCGATCGCATCGGTGCGTGAAGGCCGTACCAACTTCGTGCCGAAGAACTGGGAAAAGACCTATTTTGACTGGATGGAGAACATTCAGCCCTGGTGTATTTCACGCCAGCTGTGGTGGGGTCATCAGATCCCGGCCTGGTACGGGCCGGACGGCCGCGTCTTCGTCGAGAAGACCGAGGAAGAGGCGCTGGGCGCCGCGATTGAATATTATCTGGCGCTGGAAGGCCCGTGGAAGGCCTGGGTCGAGGACAAGCTCGAGACCTTCAAGCCGGGCGAAATCCTGAGCCGCGACGAGGATGTGCTCGACACCTGGTTCTCGTCCGCACTGTGGCCGTTCTCGACACTGGGCTGGCCGGATCACACGACGGAGCTGAAGACCTATTACCAGACCGACGTGCTGGTGACCGGTTTCGACATCATCTTCTTCTGGGTCGCCCGGATGATGATGATGGGCCTGCATTTCATGCACGAGGAGCCGTTCCACACCGTCTATGTGCATGCGCTGGTGCGCGACAAGAACGGGCAGAAGATGTCGAAGTCGAAAGGCAACGTCATCGATCCGCTCGACCTCATCGACGAGTTTGGCGCCGATGCACTGCGCTTCACGCTGACGGTGATGGCGGCGCAGGGGCGCGACGTGAAGCTCGATCCGGCGCGCATCGCCGGCTACCGCAATTTCGGCACCAAGCTGTGGAACGCGACACGCTTTGCCGAGATGAACGAGGTCGCGCGCAATGACGATTTCTGGCTCAACGACGCCAGGCTGCCGGTCAACCGCTGGATCATGACCGAGCTGACCAGGGCAGCGCGCGAGGTCACCGAAGGCATCACCAGCTACCGCTTCAACGAGGCGGCGGGCGCCGCCTACCGCTTCGTCTGGAACCTGTTTTGCGACTGGTATCTCGAACTGCTCAAGCCGGTGTTCATGGGCACTGACGAGGCGGCCAAAGCCGAAAGCCGGGCCTGCGTCGCCTTCGTGCTCGACGAGATCTACAAGCTGCTTCACCCCATGATGCCGTTCATGACGGAGGAGCTGTGGGCGCAGACGGCAGGTGAGGGCAGGACGCGCGCAACGCTGCTGTGCCACGCCGCCTGGCCGTCGCCCGACTTCGAGGACGCCGATGCAGCCGCCGACATCAACTGGCTGGTCGATCTGGTCTCCGGTATTCGCTCCGTGCGCTCTGAAATGAACGTGCCGCCGGCGGCGATCGCGCCGCTGGTGGTGGTCGGCGCCAGCGCCGAGACTCACCAGAGGCTGGAACGCCATGCGTCCGCCATCAAGCGGCTGGCGCGGGTCGGCGACATCTCGCTGCAGGACGCCGCACCCAAGGGCTCGGCCCAGATCGTGCTCAACGAGGCGACGATCTGCCTGCCGCTCGGCAGCCTGATCGATCTGTCCGCCGAGGCGGCGCGGCTGCAGAAGGAACTGGCCAAGGTGACCGAGGAAATCGCGCGGCTCCACAAGAAGCTGTCGAACGAACGGTTCGTCGCCAGCGCGCCGGAAGAGATCGTCGCGGCCGAGCGCGAAAAACTCGCGGAATACCGTGATCAGCAGGAGAAGCTTTCGGTGGCGTTGACCCGGGTGCGCGACGCCGGCTGAGCGCCGGATTCGCGATGCCTGGGAACAGCGTCAAGGCAGGTCTTGTGCCAGAAAAACAGGCATTCCGTAACGTTAATGTTGACGTAAACGGAAAGATTGCGCCCCATTGTTGCCATAATGTAACAATGGGGCCTAATGCCGGTAAAACAGCCGGGTTTTATACTGTTTAGAGCGGTTTTTCATGATTTTTTGCGCCGATTGCCGCTCAAATGGCCATTTTCCGGCATGCTTGCGCGGCGCGCCACTTTGTCCGAAATGCGTTCCGCAAGTGCGTACATGTACGCTATTTCAATTCATTGTTGCACCGTTAACCCGAATTGGCTCTAGCTTGACGCACTGGAATTTCGGGGAGGACATCCATGAACAATTTGCGTTTGAAAACACTGCTGGGGGCGGGGTGTTTTTCGCTGGGCCTGATCGGTTCCGCGCATGCCGGCGGCATCGAGCGCGGTGGCTACGACATCGACCTTCTGTTTGACCCAGCTCCGTTCGCCACGGAAGCCGAGGCGACTTATGTGATGCCACAGCGCAAGCTCAAGAACGCGGTCGATACCGATCCGAGTGACGGCGATCTTACATTCCTGGGCAGCACGGCGAAAGACAGCAAGAGCTACTGGGTGCCGCGCATCGGCGTCAAGGCCGAGGTCGTCAAGGGCGTCGACTGCATGTTCGACTACTCGCAGCCGTGGGGCGCGCACACAAATCCGGGTCTGTGGGCCGGTGCCGAGTCCAACATGGAAACCGACATCAAGAGCAACAACTACGCCGGCACTTGTTCTTACAAGATGGATGCCGGCAAAGGCCAGGTTCGCTTCATCGGCGGCGTTTATTACCAGGAAGTCTATGGCTTCAAGGAAGACCTGGTGTCGCCGCTGGTACCGGGTTTCCAGGGAACCGGCCGTGTTGATCTCAAGGGCACGGGCTGGGGCTGGCGCGCCGGCCTTGCCTATGAAATCCCAGAAATCGCGCTGCGCGCCAGCCTCGTCTACAATTCGCGGGTCAAGCTCGACAACATCTCAGGCACGCTGGACTTGACGCATGTTGGCCTTGTCGTGCTGCCGATCTATGGTGCGACGCAGTACATGCCGGATACGGTGGAATTGAAGTTGCAGTCAGGCATTGCGCCCGGCTGGCTCGCCTTCGGTTCGCTCAAATGGGTCAACTGGAGCCTGCTGCAGAGTGTTCCGATTTGCGTCGTAGGTACTCCCGCTGCGGCATGCGTTACGGGTGATGCTCTGCATTCAGGCCAGATTACCTCGCTGGACCTGATGTATCGCGATGGCTGGACGGTTACGGGCGGCATCGGCCACAAGTTCAACGATGAGTGGAGCGCGGCCGGCCAGCTTTCCTGGGATCGCGGCACATCACACGGCTACGGCTCGCAGACCGACACCTGGACGTTGGGCGGCGGCGTCGCCTACACGCCTTCGCGCAATATCGAAGTGCGTCTGGCCGGCGCGGTCGGCGTGCTGACCAGCGGCCATTCAGGGGTCGTGAATGGCGACAACGGCTACCAAGCCGGCACTGACGTCAGCTATGATTTCGGCAACGATCTGGTCACGGCCATTTCTGGCGGCGTCAAGATCAAATTCTAAGCCTCTGAAAATTCACACAAAGGCCGGGCACTTGCCCGGCCTTTTTCGTTTGAGGCACGGTGTTGAGCCGTGCCGCCACGCGCCGGCGTTGCAAATCCGTCCCATCACTTTCGCCTCTCGCGATTGTGACGTTTTGGCAACAGTTCCCAGCCAACCCCCGCGCTACGGTCCCGCTCGACCAAATTGCCCATTTCCCGCCATAAACCCGGCGCACCTCGAATTCGTCTCGGGACACGCGCCAAAAGGCTCGGCCATGAGGCAGGCCGCGCCGCCCGCGGCAAGGAAGAGAATGGACGCCAAAGTCATCTTCAAGGCCAAGCTCCCTAGCCGCCATGTGACCGTCGGTCCGGCGCGTGCGCCGCACCGTTCGTATCTCTATGCCATGGGCCTGTCTGCGGCCGAGATCGCGCAGCCGCTGGTCGGCGTCGCCTCCTGCTGGAACGAAGCCGCCCCCTGCAACATCTCGCTGATGCGCCAGGCGCAGGTGGTCAAGAAGGGCGTTGCGGCCGCCAACGGCACGCCGCGCGAATTCTGCACCATCACCGTCACCGACGGCATCGCCATGGGCCACCAGGGGATGAAGTCGTCGCTGGTGTCGCGCGATGTCATTGCCGATTCGGTCGAACTCACCATGCGGGGCCATTGCTACGATGCGCTGGTCGGCCTTGCCGGCTGCGACAAGTCGCTGCCCGGCATGATGATGGCCATGGTGCGGCTCAACGTGCCGTCGATCTTCATCTATGGCGGCTCGATCCTGCCCGGCAGCTATCGCGGTCGCCAGATCACCGTGCAGGACGTGTTCGAGGCGGTCGGCCAGCATTCGGTCGGCACGGTCAGCGACGCCGAACTGCTGGAGATCGAGCAGGCGGCCTGTCCGTCGGCCGGCTCCTGCGGTGCCCAGTTCACCGCCAACACCATGGCCACCGTCGCCGAGGCGATCGGCCTGGCGTTGCCCTATTCCTGCGGGGCGCCGGCGCCCTACGAGATGCGCGACCGCTTCAATTTCGCCTCTGGCGAAAAGATCATGGAACTGATCGCCAAGAACATCCGGCCGCGCGACGTCGTCACGCTGAAGGCGCTGGAGAATGCGGCGACCGTGGTTTCGGCCACCGGCGGCTCGACCAATGCGGCTTTGCACCTGCCGGCGATCGCGCATGAGGCAGGCATCAAGTTCGACCTGTTCGACGTTGCCGCGATTTTCGAGAAGACGCCCTACATCGCCGACCTCAAGCCGGGCGGCAAATATGTCGCCAAGGACATGTTCGAGGCCGGCGGCATTCCGCTGTTGATGAAGACGCTGCTCGACCACGGCTATCTCCATGGCGACTGCATGACCGTGACTGGCCGTACTTTGGCCGAAAACATGGAGCATGTTGCCTGGAATGATAGCCAGGATGTGGTCCGTCCCGCCAACCGACCAATCACCCAAACCGGCGGTGTCGTGGGCTTGAAGGGCAACCTTGCCCCCGAAGGCGCGATCGTGAAGGTCGCGGGCATGACGGAGCTGAAATTCTCAGGTCCGGCACGGTGTTTCGATTCGGAAGAGGAATGTTTCGAGGCGGTCACGCACCGCAACTACCGGGAAGGCGAGGTTCTCGTCATCCGTTACGAAGGTCCGCGCGGCGGCCCGGGCATGCGCGAGATGCTGTCGACGACGGCGGCGCTCTACGGCCAGGGCATGGGCGGCAAGGTCGCTCTCATCACCGACGGTCGTTTCTCGGGCGCAACGCGCGGTTTCTGCATCGGCCATGTCGGGCCCGAAGCTGCCGTGGGCGGCCCGATCGGGCTCTTGAAAGACGGCGATGTGATTTCGATCGATGCAACCAAAGGCACGATCGAGGTCGACCTGTCCGAGGCCGAACTGGCAACGCGGGCGAAGGCCTGGAAGGCGCGCACGACCGACTATCAGTCGGGCGCGATCTGGAAATACGCACAGACGGTAGGGCCTGCCCGCGACGGCGCGGTCACCCATCCGGGCGGTGCCAAAGAAACACATTGCTATGCGGATATCTGAGTTGTTGAGGTCGTCTGTCCTTCCGGCACTGGTCGCTGTTGCGATCTTTGGCGCCGTGGGCCAGGCCATGGCCTTCGACGACAAGGTGTTCGACGACAAGACCGGCGTGAAGCCGCAATCGAGCCCATGGGCCGTGTTCCAGTTCGGCTTCTCCGCTTACAAGAGCGGCCACAAGGAACAGGCGGTCGAGGCCTATAAATACGCCGCCGAGAACGGCCAGATCGGCGCCACCTGGAAGCTCGCGCGCATGTACGCCGAAGGCGACGGCGTGACGCGCGACGACTATGCGGCCTTCAAATTCTTCTCCGAGATCGTCGATCAGGATGTCGAGCCGGGATCGCCGGAGGAAAGCTATGTCTCCGACGCGCTGGTGGCGCTGGGCGACTATCTCCGGACAGGCATCCCCGGCAGCCCGGTCGAGGAAAACGAGGTCGCGGCGCAGGAATATTACATGCGCGCGGCCGCCAATTACCGCAACCCGAACGCTCAGTTCGAGATGGGCCAGATGTTTTTGAAGGGCGAGGGCGGCGTCAAGGCCAGCGTCAAGCAGGCCGGCCGCTGGTTCCAGCTCGCCGCCGAAAAAGGCCATGCCGGCGCCCAGGCGACGCTCGGCAATCTTCTGTTCCAGAGCGGCAAGATCGTGCGCGGGCTGGCCATGATGACCGCCGCGCTCGAACGCGCCTCGCCGAGCGACCAGCCGTGGATCCGCGGCATGCAGGAAGAGGCATTTGCCGCCGCCGGCGAAGCCGACCGTCGCACTGCCATTTCGCTTGCCGACGACATCCTGACCAAGGGCGGCGGCGACCAGTGAAATTGCCAATCTCCCCCCTTGAGGGGGAGATGCCCGGCAGGGCAGAGGGGGTCGGTCCAAGGATCGCACGACCATCGTCNGGAGATGCCCGGCAGGGCAGAGGGGGGCGCTGTCCCGCTGGCATTTCAGTTGACTAAAGTTTGCCCGGGTTGGACTGAGAGGGTGAGCTTGTTTGACCGAAAGGTCGCGTTTCTTCGCGCCCCCCTCTGGCTTGCCGGCCATCTCCCCCTCAAGGGGGGAGATTAGCTCACATCCATCAGTTCTCGGTGAGTTCCGCCGGCGCCGCTCTGTGTACCGGCATCGAGATCGGCGTGACGTGCAGATGCGGCTTCATCGTGCTGTCGGGGCAGCTGTCGCCGATCTTGGTCCATGAGGTGTTGTTGAGCACCAGGTCGCAGCGGGCCATATGGCTCTTGTCTGAAACCGTCAGGCAGGTGACCTGGCCGACCTGGTAGGACTTGCCATTGGCCAGGCACTGCTGGTCGGCAAGTGCCGCTGCAGGGGAGGCCATGGCAAATGCCAGGCCGATTGGACAAAGGAGGAATCGTAGTGCCATGGAACCCCAGCCGCCATGCTGATCTCTGACTGAATGGCGCGATTGTGGCGACATCAGGGTTTCGGCTGATATCAAGCCGGCAGCAGCGCCAGATCGATCGCCACCGGCACGTGGTCGGAAGGCTTTTCCCAGGCGCGCACATGCTTTTCGATCGAGGCCGAGGAAAAGCGGTTGGCCGCTTCGGGTGACAACAGCAGATGGTCGATGCGGATGCCGTTGTTCTTCTGCCAGGCGCCGGCCTGGTAATCCCAGAAGGTGTAGACGTCGGCGGCATCGGTGACGGCGCGCACCGCCTCGGTAAAGCCGAGATTCTTCAGTCGCCGGAAGGCCTGCCGGGTCTGCGGCTGGAACAGCGCATCGCCAAGCCAGTTCTCGGGGAAGCGCGCATCGACCGGCTCGGGGATGACATTGTAGTCGCCGGCCAGCACCAGCGCCTCCTCCAGAAGCAGCCGCTGCTCGGCCCAGCGATGCAGCCGCTCCATCCAGGCCAGCTTGTAAGGAAATTTCTTCTCGTCATCGATGGGATTGCCGTTGGGCAGATAGAGCGAGGCGACGCGCAGCGCGCCCTGGTCGGTCGAGAACACGCCCTCGATGAAGCGCGCCTGCTCGTCGGCGTCATCACCGGGCAGGCCTCTGATAACCTCGTCGAACGGAAGTTTCGACAGTAGGGCGACGCCGTTAAAGCCCTTCTGGCCATGGGTTTCCACGTTGTAGCCAAGCGCCTCGATCTCGGCGCGCGGGAACTGCTCGTCGACCGACTTGATCTCCTGCAGGCAGACGATGTCGGGCTGGCTTTCGCTCAGCCAGTGGGTGAGGTTGCCGATGCGGGCGCGAATGCCGTTTATGTTCCAGGTAACGATTTTCATGGGCGGCCTCAGGGATGTTCGGGCGAAAGACGTTCGACAAGCCCGATCGTATTGCCTGCCGGGTCCTTTAGAAAGGCCATCCACTCGCTTTCCCCCGCCGTTCCGAACGTGCCTTCGATGTCGTTGTGGACGAGCGCCGGCGGTGCGGTGAAGGGAACGCCGGACGCTTTCGCCTCGGCGTGGAAGGCTTCGAGCCCGGCAATATCGAGATAGACGGTGCCGGCCGGAACGCCATCGGTGAACAGCAACCTGATATCACCGGCCATGATGAAGGCGATGCCCGGCGGATCGTAGCGGGCGTGAACGTTGAGGCCGAGCACATCGCGCCAGAAGGCCAGCGTCACGTCGAGATCGCGCCCGGCCGACAGTGCGACCTGACGGACCGCGCCGACGCCGGACATCTGCCTAGATGGAGAAACTGGTGCCGCAGCCGCAGGAGGCGACTGCATTGGGGTTGCGGATCTGGAACGATTGGCCCATCAGATCGTCGACGAAGTCGATCACCGAGCCGCCCATATAGACCAGCGACAAATCGTCGATCAGCACGGTGGCGCCGTCCTTTTCGATGGCGACGTCGTCGTCGTTGCGCGTATTGACCAGGTCGAACTTGTAGGAAAAGCCGGAGCAGCCGCCGCCCTCTACGGAGACGCGCAGCGCCGTCTTGCCGGCCTCGCCAGAGACGATTTTCGCGATCCGCTTGGCGGCGGACTCGGTCATCTCGACTTTCATGGCAGTCTTGGCATCAGCGCCCATGGGCGTCACCTTGCTTTCAGTTTCACATGATAGGTATGAAGCGGGAAGGGGCAAGTCAACTGCGGCGGCATCAGCCATGACAAATGAGCTTGGCGACATTGGGTTCGGCTATCGGCCGCGCGCGGCCTATGCCAGCGACCCAGCCAGGTCGCGCGGGCGGCTCTATGACGAGGTCGAGAGCCCGACTCGCACGCCATTCCAGCGCGACCGCGACCGTATCATTCATTCGACTGCCTTCCGCCGCCTGAAGCACAAGACGCAGGTGTTCGTCGCCCATGAAGGAGATCACTACCGCACCCGGCTGACGCATTCGATCGAGGTGGCGCAGATTGCGCGGGCTCTGGCGCGAGCGCTGCGCGGCGACGAGGATCTGGCCGAGGCGGTCGCCTTGGTGCACGATTTCGGTCACACGCCGTTCGGCCATACCGGCGAGGACGCGCTGAACGAGCGGATGGCCCAATGGGGCGGCTTCGACCACAATGCGCAGTCGCTGCGCGTGGTGACGCGGCTGGAGCGGCGCTATGCCGAGTTCGACGGGCTGAACCTGACCTGGGAAACGCTGGAAGGCCTGGTGAAGCACAATGGCCCGCTGACCGACGCCAAGGGAAAAGGGCTCAAAGGCCCGGTGCCGCAGGCGATCCGCGACTATTCCGAGTTGCACGACCTCGAACTCGACCATTTCGCCGGCATCGAGGCGCAATGTGCTGCGATCGCCGACGATATCGCCTACAACACCCATGACATCGACGACGGCCTGCGCTCCGGCTTCCTGACCTTGGACATGCTGGAAACGGTGGCGCTGCCGGGATCGATCCTGGCAAGCGTGCGCGCGCGCTATCCGGGCCTGGACGATGTGCGCACCGGCCATGAGCTGATGCGCCGGCAGATCACGATGATGGTCGAGGACGTCATTGTTTCCACCACCGCCAATCTGGAGCGCATCAAGCCTGACAGCGCCGAAGCGGTGCGGGCGGCGGGCGAGACGATGGTGACCTTTTCCGCAGACATGGCGGCAACCGAGAAGGATTTGAAGACCTTTCTTTACAAGCATCTCTACCGGCATGACGAGGTGATGCGCGTTCGCATTGAGGCCGAGCAGATCGTGCGCGACCTGTTCGATGTCTATTTCGCCGATCCGCGCGCCATGCCGGACGGCTGGCGGGAGGGGCTCGACCGGGCGGAGGACCGCATCAAGGCGCGCAGCGTCGCCGATTTCCTGGCGGGGATGACGGATACCTACGCCTTGAAGGAACACCGCCGTCTGTTTGACCATACGCCCGATTTAAGCTAGGGCGGGCGCGATTTGCCGGCCAATGAGCCGGTTCCCCTGCACAGTCCGCCAGAGCAAGACCCATGAACATCTTCGCCGATTTCAGCGCGCGAATCACAAAAGCCGTCGAAGCGCTTGATTTGAAAGACAGTAATGGCGTTTCGCCCGACCTGTCGCGCATCGCCGTCGAGCCGCCGCGCGACGCCAGCCATGGCGATCTCGCCACCAATGCGGCGATGGTACTGGCCAAGCCGACAGGGCACAACCCGCGGGCGCTGGCCGAGCGGCTGGTGGAAGTGCTGCGCAGCGACGCCGATGTTGCCGAAGCCGACGTCGCCGGTCCCGGCTTCGTCAATCTCCGGCTCAAGGACGCTTTCTGGCAGGCACATCTGACCGCGGTGCTCGGCGAGGGGCAAAACTACGGCCGCTCGACCATTGGTGGCGGCAAGAAGACCAATGTCGAATATGTCTCGGCCAATCCGACCGGGCCGATGCATGTCGGCCATTGCCGGGGCGCGGTTGTCGGCGACACGCTCGCCAATCTGATGGCCTTCGCCGGCTATGACGTCACCAAGGAATACATCATCAACGACGCCGGCGCGCAGATCGACGTGCTCGGGCGTTCGGCCTTCCTGCGCTACCGCGAAGCGCTGGGCGACGACATTGGCGAGATACCGGCCGGTCTCTATCCCGGCGACTATCTTGTGCCGGTCGGTCAGGCGCTGGCTGCCGAATTTGGCCGCAAGCTCTTGCAGATGCCCGACGATCAGTCGCTGGCAATCGTCAAGGACCGCACGATCGACGCCATGATGGTGATGATCCGCGAGGATCTGGCGTTGCTCAATGTGCATCACGACGTTTTCTTCTCCGAGCGCACGCTGCATGCCGACAATGCCAAAAAAATCCGCTCGGCGATCAACGATCTGACGCTGAAGGGCCATATCTACAAGGGCAAGCTGCCGCCGCCCAAGGGCGAGAAGCCGGACGACTGGGAAGACCGCGAGCAGACGCTGTTCCGCTCGACGACGGTCGGCGACGACATGGACAGGGCGCTGGTCAAGTCCGACGGCTCGTTCACCTATTTCGCCGCCGACGTCGCCTATCTCAAGGACAAGGTCGACCGCGGTTTCGTCGGCCTGATCTATGTGCTGGGCGCCGACCATGGCGGCTACGTCAAGCGGCTGGAAGCGCTGGCGCGGGCGATTGCAGGCGATGATCTGAAGCTGCAACTCACGGTGCTCCTGTGCAATCTGGTGAAGCTGTTTCGCGATGGCGAACCGGTTCGGATGTCGAAGCGGTCGGGCGACTTCGTGACCTTGCGCGAAGCGGTGGAGGAGGTGGGCCGCGATGCGATCCGCTTCATGATGCTCTACCGCAAGAGCGACGCGCCGCTCGACTTCGATTTCGCCAAGGTCACCGAACAGTCCAAGGACAATCCCGTGTTCTACGTGCAGTACGCTTCGGCGCGCTGTCATTCGGTGTTCCGGCAGGCGAGCGAGCAACTGGGCGAGGCCAATTTCGACCGCAACAGCCTGGCCGCGGCCTCGGCGTCGCTCACCGATGAGGGCGAGATCGGCCTGATCCGGAAGCTGGCTGAATATCCCCGGCTGGTCGAATCCGCGGCCCTTGCGCTGGAGCCGCACCGGCTGGCATTCTACCTCTACGATCTGGCTTCCAGCTTCCATGGACACTGGAATCGGGGCACCGAGAATGCCGACTTACGTTTTGTTAAGGTTAACGACCGACAATTGACTCATGCCAGACTAGGGCTGGTGCAGGCTGTTTCGGATGTTTTGACCTCCGGCCTGACGCTGATTGGGGCTGATGCGCCCACTGAGATGCGTTAGGTTTAACTAAAACACCTGTCACCATTTGCCCACATTGCGCTGGTAAGGGCCAACCCTACGCGACGTCCATGGCGTCCGAATGAGTGCGAGTTCGGGAACAATAATGGCAGACAGAACCCAGCTGAGAGTAGCCGACAACAACGACATCGCCGAAGATGATCCGTTCGCTGAACTGACCAGGATCATGGGTTTCGATCCGCGCCAGCCGGTCAAGCCGCAGGCGCCAGCCGTCGAGACGGCTGCGGACGAGGGCGATTTCGACATCGACCTCGAGAAGGAGTTGATGGGCGAATTCGGCGATGAAATCGGTTCCATGGAGGCCAGCCAGCCAGCTCCCGAGGTTCACCAGCCTGCCGCTGAGCCCTACGAACCTGCTGCCGAGATTCGCGAGCCGGCTTTCGAAACCACCGATGCCGCGATGGACGATGTGCTGGCTGCTTCGCTGGAATATGATTTCGTCTTCGACGATGCCGCCGATCTGGATTTCGGCGCTGCCCCGCAGGCTGCGGCTGCTCCCGTTGAACCCTCGGTTGCCGAACCTTGGTTTGCCGAGCCCGCATTCGACGAAGCTGCATTCGATGACGATTTCGACAATGCCGTGGCCAGTTCACTGGAAAACGTATCGCCGCTCGAAGACGACCTGCCGATGGATGACGAGCTTGCCGCTTCGCTCGAGCAGGGGTTGCTGCTCGATGACGATGCGACCGTCGCCCATGCCGCAGATGTCGCGCAGGTTGCTGCTGCGCCTGCCGACGATCTCGCGTTCGACGATGATTTCGACAATGCCGTCTCGATGTCGCTGGAAGACGAGCTGACGCTGGACGGTCCTGCGCCGGCGCAGGACCAGTATGCCGCGCCAGTAGCCGAGGCGCCGATCCATACCTTCGACGCCGTCGGCTCCGCCGACCACGCTGTTGCCGACGAGGATTTTGCGGGTCATTTCGATGACGCGATGGCCGATGTCGACATGGACTTTGCGGCCCAGGATTTTGCAGCCCAGGATTTTGCGGCCGAGCATTTCGAGCCTCAGGCTTTCGAGGCTCAGCCTGTTGAGGCCGAGGATCCGGAAGAGCGCGATCTGGATGTCAGCGATCTGCAGGCCAGCGCGCCGGTTGAGATGGATGCGCCGGAAGTGGACGAGACGCCGGCCTGGACCGTGGAGGCCAGCCCCTCTCATGAGACTGCGCACGAAGCATTCGACGATTTCGATCTGAGCATCGATGATGCGCTTGCCGATCACGAGCCGGTGGCCGAGACCGCACCCGCTCCGGTTCAGCCAACTCCGGTCGCACCAGCCTATGTGGCGCCTACCAATATGGCGACCCCGGCCGCTCCGGTCGCTGACGAACGGACGTTGGAAGATGAACTCAACGCGCTGCTTGGCGCCATGACCACACCACGCCCGGCGCCAGTCGCCCCGATTCCGGTGGTCACCGAGCCCACCAGGGCTGCCGCCATCGAGCCCACCAGGACTTATGAGCCGGTTGCCCCGGTGCAGCGGTCCGTCGCGACGCCGGTCGCTCCGGTCGATAATCTCGACTGGGACCTAGACGAACACGCGCCTGCTCCTCAGGAGGCCCAGGCGGACGATGCCGATTTCGACGATCTGCTTGCCGGCGAACTTGAAGGCCATGTGCCCGAGATCGAGTTCGATGATCACGCCTTCGACGCGGCGCTGGCCAAGGGCATCGATCTCGGTCATGACGATACGGCAGCACCGGTCGCTGGCGACTGGCGCTCGACGCCGCCGGAGCCGGCGCGTTCGTGGAGCCGCGTGACTCCCACCCCGGCCCAGCCTTCCTTTGCAGCGCAGCCGAAACCTTCTTTTGCAGCGCAGCCGCAAGCTGCTTTTGCAGAAAAGCCGTCCATGCCGCCGGCGGCAGCGCCAAGCTATCGCGACCAGCCGGTTGCCGCTGCTGCCTATGTGGCGCCGACGCCATCGCGCCAGGCGCCGCCTCAGGCCTATGACGAGATGCCGGATGTCGAGACGGTCGATGTGCCGGAGCGTGTGGTGGCGATTGCCGACGACCTCGACATTCCAGAACTCAGCTTCGAGCAAGACGAGCCGGCCGCCTATGACGACATCGACGCCGAATTCGCCGGCATGCTCAACGACATGAACGCGGTGGAAGTGGCGCCGCCCACTGCCGCACGCAGTGCCGGCTATGATGACGATTCCTACAGTTCCAGCTTCAGTTCGGGCCACGAGCTCGACCAGCGCGCCTATGCGGCGCGGCCAGCCGAAGTGCTTGCAGCCACGCAAGCTCACCACGCCGATGCCGCCGGCGGCTTCGACATGGACGATCTGCCCGGCAGCCAGCCGGTTTCGCAGGCCGACGATTTCGCGGTCGACGAACTCGACTACGATCCGGATCTGGACGAGGCAATGGCGGTGCCGGGCCTCGCCGAGCAGGAAGCCGCACGGCCGCGCAGGAGCGGGCTGCTGGTCGCGGGGGTCGTTGCTGCGGTTGCGATTGCCGGCGGCCTTGGCGCCTTCGCCTTGTCGTTCGGCGGCAAGGGCGGCAGCGATGCGCCGGTCATTGTCAAAGCCGACAACAGGCCGATCAAGGTCAAGCCCGAAAATCCGGGCGGCGCCGTGGTGCCGAACCAGGACAACAAGGTTTATGATGCGGTCGCCAAGGGCACCAAGCCGGCCGAGCCGGTTCAGGAGAAGCTGGTCACCAACACCGAAGAGCCGGTCGATGTGAAGGCGCAGGAGCCTGAAAGCCGCGTCGTCGATCTGTCGCCCGACGATACTGCCCCAGGCCCCGACGCTGCCGGCAACCCCGAAGCTGCCGTCAACCCCGACGCTGCCGGCAACCCCGACGCGGCTGTCGCGCCGGCGCCAAAATCCGAGGACCGCATTGCGCAGGTGCTGCAGGAAGCCGAGAAGAACCCCGATACGGTCGCCGTTGCCCCGCGCAAGGTGCGGACCATGGTGGTCAAGCCCGACGGCNGCCGAGAAGAACCCCGATACGGTCGCCGTTGCCCCGCGCAAGGTGCGGACCATGGTGGTCAAGCCCGACGGCTCGTTGGTGGCACGCGAGGACTCGACGCCGGCCGCGCCGCAGGTTGCGGCGACTGAGCCGCTTGACCCGGCGCCGCAGCACGTCGCCCCTTCGGCCGATGCCGAGCAGACCGGCACCGTGGCGCCTGCCGATCAGGCAAATAGCGACCAGGCAAGTGCCGAGACCGCCAAGCCGGTCAAGCCGGTGAAGCCGGCGGCTGCGCCGAAGGCTGAGACCGAGTCCGCCAACACGCCGCAGACGGTTGCCGTGGCGCCGCAGCGCCCGTCCGACCAGCCGGTCGACGTGGTCGGCGAGGTCAAGCCCGACCAGGTTGCCTCCATCCCGGCGACGGCTTCGACATCGGGCGGTTCGTGGTCGATGCAGATCGCTTCGCAGCCGACGGTCGAAAGCGCCCAGGCCAACTACGCCGACCTGCAGCGCCGCTATGGAAATGTGCTCGCCGGTCGCACCGCCAACATCGTCAAGGCGGAGATCGCCGGCAAGGGCACCTTCTACCGTGTCCGGGTGCCTGCGCAATCGCGCAACGATGCGATCAATCTGTGCACCAGCTACAAGGCTGCCGGCGGCAACTGCTTCGTGTCGCGGTAAGGCCGGATCCAATTATCAGAGCCGGTGCGTTCCCAAGGGTCGCGCCGGCTTTTTCATGTGGATGGGCGAGAGGTTGAGGCGCTTGCCGTCCGGGGAGATTCCCTTTGGCGGCGCGAAGCCCTAAACTGGTGGGATGACCGAATCAAAATCCATGATCCTCGGCTGTGCCGGGAAATCGCTGACCCGCGAAGAAATCCGTTTCTATCGCAATGAATGCCCGTGGGGCTTCATCCTGTTTGCCCGCAACATCGGCGAGACCGAGCAAATCCGCGATCTGGTCGCCGAAATGCGTGACTGTATCGGGCGCCCCGATGCACTGGTGTTCATCGACCAGGAGGGTGGCCGGGTGCAGCGCCTGCGGCCGCCGCTGGCGCCCAACTATCCCGCCGGCGGCGCGCTCGGCGCATTGTGGCGCAAGGACCATGATGCCGGCACCCGCGCTGCCTGGCTGATGGCGCGGCTGCACGCGTTCGACCTGTTGCGCTTCGGTATCTCGGCCGATTGCCTGCCGGTGCTGGACGTGCCGATCGAGGGCGCCAGCGACGTCATCGGCGCGCGCGCCTATGGCAAGGAGCCGCGCCCGGTCATCGAACTCGGCCGGGCGGCAGCGGAAGGGCTGATGTCGGGCGGCGTGCTGCCGGTCATGAAGCACATTCCGGGCCATGGGCGCGCCTTTGCCGACACGCATTTCGAACTGCCTGTGGTCGATGCCTCGCTGAGCGACCTGCAGCGGCATGATTTCGCCCCTTTCCGCGAGCTTAGCCATCTGCCGATGGCGATGACGGCGCATGTCGTCTACAGCGCCATCGATCCGAAGAACCCAGCGACCACCTCAGGCAAGGTCATCGACGAGATCATCCGCCGCGAGATCGGCTTCGACGGGCTGTTGATGAGCGACGACACCTCGATGAAGGCACTTTCTGGGGATTTCCCGACAAAGGCGGCCTCGATCCTTGCGGCGGGCTGCGATCTGGTCCTTCACTGCAATGGCGTTTTTGAGGAGATGGCAGGCATCGCATCGCGAACCACGGGACTTGAAGGGACGTCGCTGGAGCGCGCCAAGCGGGCGCTGACCTATATAAGGGATCGCGACCGGGCCGACGAAACCGAGATACGCGCCGAGTTTGCCACCTATTTCGATGCGGTGGCCTAGAGACGGATGATTTCAGGTCTGTTCGACCTGAAATCTGAATCCGTCTCTAAATTAGATAGAGAGAGCATGATGTCGTCCGAAAACCGCTTCACACTTTTCGGCATCATGCTCTAACCAGAGGTAAAGGAACAAGTGGCGGAAACATTGGACAGCAAGGCTGCGAAGGCCGCACCGATGGACCGTCTGTGGGCCGAGAACGACGATTCACGGGTCACCGGCGACCCGTCGCTTGTCGTCGACGTCGCCGGGTTCGAAGGTCCGCTCGATCTCTTGCTGCATCTCGCCCGCAACCAAAAGGTCGATCTGTCGCGGATTTCCATCTTGGCGCTGGTCGAGCAGTATCTGACCTTCGTCGAGACGGCGAGGGCGCTAAGGCTTGAGCTTGCCGCCGACTACCTGGTGATGGCGGCGTGGCTGGCCTTCCTCAAGTCGAAGCTCCTCATCCCCAAGCAGCCCGGCGAAGAAGGCGAAAGCGGCGAGGAACTGGCCGCGGTGCTGCAGTTCCGGCTGAAGCGTCTGGAGGCCATGCGCGACGCCTCGGCAAGGCTGGTCAACCGCAACCGGCTCGGCCGCGACGTGTTTGCACGCGGCATGCCTGAGATGGTCATCGTCGAGAAGCGTAACGCCTATTCGGCCTCGCTCTACGATTTGCTCACCGCCTATGCGCAGCAGCGCCAGAAACAGGCGATCACCAATGTGACAATTGCCCGGCGTGGCGTGTGGTCGCTCAAGGATGCGCGCGATATCCTGACCCGGCTGATCGGCTCGCTGCGCGACTGGACGGCGCTGGACAGCTATCTGATCAATTACCTGACCAGCCCGGACGAACGGCGTACCGCGATTGCCAGCTCGTTTGCGGCGTCGCTGGAACTGGTGCGCGAAGGCAGCATCGAGATGCGACAGGACCAGGTGTTCGCGCCGCTCTATCTGCGCGGCCGCGCGCAACCAATCAAGGCAGTCGAGGTGGCATCATGAGCGAACGCGCCAACGCTTCGGTCATTCCGTTCAAGGTCGAAGAAGAGACCGAGGAGGGCATTATCGCCCAGGACCCGACTGATACCCTGCTTCTGAATCCTGGCGAACGGCTGCATATGGTCGAAGCCATACGCATGGCCGAGGCGATCGTGTTCGCCAGCGCCGAGCCGGTCAGCGAAAAGCAGCTCGCAGCCAGATTGCCCGATGGCATCAGCATTGCCGCTGCCATGGCTGAGCTGCAGCAGATCTATGCGCGGCGCGGCGTCAATCTGGTTCGGGTCGGCGATGCCTGGGCGTTCCGTACCGCCGGCGATCTCGCCTTCCTGATGAGCCGCGACACGGTGCAGCAGCGCAAGCTGTCGCGCGCCGCGCTCGAAGTGCTGGCGATCATCGCCTACCACCAGCCGGTGACGCGCGCCGAGATCGAGGACATCAGAGGCGTCGAGACCTCGAAGGGCACGCTGGATACGCTGCTCGAAACGGAATGGGTGCGCATGCGCGGCCGCCGCCGTACGCCCGGCCGTCCCGTCACCTACGGCACGACAGACACTTTCCTCGACCATTTCGCACTGGAGGAGATCCGCGATCTTCCCGGGATGGACGAACTGAAGGGGGCAGGGCTGCTCTCCGGCCGCATGCCGTCGAATTTCGCCATCCCGTTGCCGCCGGCCGATCCGGACGCGCTGACCGAGGACGAGGATGCGTTGACCGACATCGATCTCGAGGAACTCGGCCTGCTGACGCCGCGCGTCACGGAAGATTGACCGCAAGCCGCTGTCAAAAAGCTGCATTGCTGCGGTAGATGCGCCGATTGGTAGCGGGCAGCTTTGCCGAAAATGCGTGACATAAGCCGCGCCTTCATAAACTTTGTCGCTGTTGTGTTTGAATCCCAACGCGAAAACGCATAGATCATCGCCAGGGAAAACATTCGAGAGAGAGTTACAATGGGTTCATTTTCGATTTGGCACTGGATGATCGTGCTGGTGATCGTGCTGCTGGTGTTCGGCCGCGGCAAGATACCCGAGCTGATGGGCGACATGGCCAAGGGCATCAAGAGCTTCAAGAAGGGCATGGCCGACGACGATACCGCCGAAGACAAGCGCACCGTCGAGCACCGCCCGGATGAGACCGTTTCGGCAGTGAAGGAAAAGGCCAGCAAGAGCTGAGCCGAAGGTTGTTGCTTTTGTGCAAGTCGTTGTCCCAAAACCGCTTCGCACTTTTGGGCGACAAGCACTAGTCGGAACTGATTGCCATGTTTGAAGTCGGCTGGACCGAAATGCTGGTGATCGCGATCGTCATGATCGTGGTCGTCGGACCCAAGGATTTGCCCAATATGCTGCGCACCTTCGGCCGCACGACGGCGAAGCTGCGTGCCATGGCCTCCGACTTCCAGAAGCAGTTCAACGAGGCGTTGAAGGAAGCCGAGCTCGACGACGTCAAGAAGTCTGTCGATACGCTGCGCGGCCTCAATCCGGCGGCCGAGATTCGCAAGCAGCTCAATCCGTTCGAACAGGCGGCAGCCGAGGTTCGCTCCGGCGTCGATGCGGTGATGAAGCCAAAGCCCGCCGTCGACCCCTCAACGCCCGCGGCAGAAACACCACAGCCGGCTGAGCCGCTCAAGAACGGCGCGACGGTGATGCCGGGTCTCAACGGACCGGAAACAGCGCCGGCGGCGCCGATCCTTCCGGCGATGACCGATCAGGCGGTGGTGACACCGGCTGCAGCAACAGCAGCGCCACGAAACGCGCGCGCCAAGAAGGCCGCGGCATCAAAGGCCCCGGCAACCAAAACAGCGGCAGCCAAGGCAGCACCGGCAAAGCCGGCGCCTGCGGCGAAGGTTGCGGCCAAGCCGTCAGCGGCGCCCGCCAAGGCTGCACCTGGAAAAGCCGCCACCAAGCCCGCTGCTGCACCGAAGGCAGTCACAAAGGCTGAGCCGAAGCCTGCGCCGGCCAAGAATCCCGCGCCCAAGAAGACGGCGGGGGCCGCCAAGTGAGCATTACGGACAGCGAAAAGGACGAGATCGAGAAGTCGTCGGCTCCGCTGATGGAGCATCTGATCGAACTGCGCCGCCGGCTGATCTGGTCGATCGGCGGTTTCTTCGTCGCCTTCCTCGTCTGCTTCTTCTTCGCCAAGAAGCTGTTCAATCTTTTGGTCGTTCCGTTCAAATGGGCCACGCAGTGGGCCGGGCTCGATCCGCACAAGGTCGAGCTGATCTATACGGCGCCGCAGGAATTCTTCTTCACCCAAGTCAAGCTCGCCATGTTCGGCGGCATGGTCATCGCCTTTCCGCTGATCGCCACGCAGATCTACAAATTCATCGCGCCAGGCCTCTACAAGAACGAACGCAACGCCTTCCTGCCGTTCCTGATCGCATCGCCGATCCTGTTCCTGATGGGAGCGTCGCTGGTCTATTTCTTCTTCACGCCGATGGTGATGTGGTTCTTCCTCGCCATGCAGCAGGCCGGCACCGACGACCAGGTGCAGATTTCGCTGCTGCCGAAAGTGTCGGAATATCTCAGCCTGATCATGACGCTGATCTTCTCTTTCGGCCTGGTGTTCCAGCTGCCGGTGGTGACCAGCCTGATGACGCGCGTCGGCATGCTGTCGTCGAAGGCGCTGGCCGAGAAGCGCAAATGGGCGATCGTCATCGCCTTCGTCGTCGCGGCGGTGCTGACGCCGCCTGATCCGATGAGCCAGATCGGTTTGGCCATCCCGACCATCCTGCTCTACGAGGTGTCGATCTGGGCGGCCCGGCTGATCGAGCGCGATCAGGTCAAGCAGAAGCTGGCGCGCGAGAAGCAGGAAGCCGCCGAAGCCGTGGCCGAAAAGGCGGCGGACGCGTCCTCAAAGCAGGCTCGTTCATAGGCTGTCGCGTTCGGGTATCCGCGTTAGCGGAAAAACGCGACAGCCGCCATCTTGCATCGATGAAGGATGCGGTTTACGCCCTCAGGCCTTAGCTCGAGGACGACCAACCATGCTTGATATCAAATGGATTCGCGACAACCCGAAGGCCCTTGTCGAGGCGCTGGCCAAGCGCTCGTGGTCGGCTGACGAGGCGCAGTCCACGGTCGATGAGCTGATCAAGAAGGACGAAGCGCGGCGCGAGCACGTCACCGAGCTGCAGACCAAGCAGGAACGCCGCAACGCCGCCTCGAAGGAGATCGGCAACGCCATGCGTTCGGGCGACACGGCACTTGCCGAAAAGCTCAAGGCCGAAGTCGGCGATATCAAGACCTTCATCCAGAATGGCGAGGCGCGCGAGCGCGAGCTCGACAAGACGCTGAACGATGCGCTGGCGGTGCTGCCGAATGTGCCGCTCGACGACGTGCCGGTCGGCAAGGACGAGCACGACAATGTCGTCAAGCATATCGTCGGCGAGGTGCCGACTCGGCCGAACTGGGTGAAGGAGCATTTCGAGATCGGCGAAGCGCTCGGCATGATGGATTTCGAGCGGGCGGCAAAGCTGTCGGGATCACGCTTCACCGTGCTGAAGAGCGGGCTGGCGCGGATGGAGCGCGCCATCGGCCAGTTCATGCTCGATCTGCACACGACCGAGCATGGCTATGAAGAAGTCATCCCGCCACTGATGGTGCGCGACGAAGTGCTTTTCGGGACCAACCAGCTGCCGAAATTCGAGGACGACCTGTTCTTCGTGCAGCATGGCGATGGCCGGCTCGGGTTGATTCCAACCGCCGAGGTTCCGCTCACCAACCTGGTGCGCGAAGAAATCACGGCCCATGAAAAGCTGCCGCTGCGCTATACGGCGCTGACGCCGTGTTTCCGCTCGGAAGCGGGCTCCGCCGGCCGCGACACGCGCGGCATGTTGCGCCAGCACCAGTTCTACAAGGTCGAGCTGGTCTCGGTCACCGACCAGGAGTCTTCGCTCGCCGAGCACGAGCGGATGACGCAGTGCGCGGAAGAGGTGCTGAAGCGACTGGAGCTGCCGTTCCGCACCATGGTCCTGTGCACGGGCGACATGGGGTTTGGCGCGCGCAAGACCTACGACATCGAGGTCTGGCTGCCCGGCCAGAACGCCTATCGCGAAATCTCGTCCTGCTCGGTCTGCGGCGACTTCCAGGCCAGGCGCATGGATGCCCGCTACAAGGACCGGGATGGCAAGGGCAACCGCTTTGTGCACACGCTGAACGGTTCGGGCACCGCTGTCGGCCGTGCGCTGATTGCCGTCATCGAAAACTACCAGAATGAGGATGGCAGCGTAACCATTCCTGAAGTGCTGCGGCCTTATATGGGCGGTCTGGCAAAGATCGAATCGAAATAATGCGCATTCTCCTGACCAATGATGACGGCATCCATGCCGAGGGCCTGGCGTCGCTCGAACGCATCGCCCGCACGCTGTCGGACGATGTCTGGGTGGTGGCGCCGGAGCAGGACCAGTCGGGCTATGCGCATTCGCTGTCGATCTCGGAGCCGCTTCGGCTGCGCAAGATCGGCGAGAAACACTACGCCGTGCGCGGCACACCGACCGACTGCGTCATTATGGGCGTCAAGAAGATCCTGCCTGGCGCGCCGGACCTGATCCTGTCCGGGGTCAATTCAGGCGCCAACATCGCCGACGACGTCACCTATTCCGGCACCGTCGCCGGCGCCATGGAAGGCGCGTTGCTCGGCATCAGATCGATCGCGCTCAGCCAGGGCTATTCCTATGTCGGCGAGGATCGTGTGGTGCCTTACGAGACCACCGAGACGTTGGCGCCTGCGCTGCTGAAAAAGCTCGTCGCCATGCCGCTGCCGGACGGCGTGCTGCTCAACGTCAACTTTCCCAACTGCCTGCCTGACGAGGTCGCCGGCACCGTCGTGACGTCGCAAGGCAAGCTGGTGCACAGCCTGTGGGTCGACGAGCGCCGCGACGGGCGCGGCCTGCCTTATTACTGGCTGCGCTTCGGCCGCGAGCCGGTCGAGGGCAAGCAGGGCACCGATCTCCATGCTCTGCGCAACCGGCTCGTGTCTGTGACGCCGCTGCAGCTTGACCTCACCGCGCATGAAATCCGTGACCAACTGACCAAGGCGCTGTCTGAATAAGGTGTTCGCATGAAGAAGGTTCTGGCATGAACTTGCCGCTCGACGATCGCGAGGGTTTTGCCGCTTTCCTGCTGCGCCTGCGCGGCCAAGGCGCGGTGCCCAAGGCGCTTATCGCGGCGTTCGAGGCGACGCCGCGCCGCGGCTTCCTCAACGGCCAGTTTCATTCCATCGCCTGGTCGGACGGCATGCTGCCGATCGAATGCGGCGAGGCGATCGAGGGCGCCGATCTGCAGGCGGCGGTGATCGCATCGTTGGCACTAGAGCCCGGAAACCGGGTGCTCGAGATCGGCACCGGCTCGGGCTATACGGCAGCGGTGATGTCGCGACTGGCGGCGCGCATCGTCTCCGTCGACCGCTACAAGACGCTAGCCGAACAGGCGAGGCAACGCTTCGAGGCGCTCGGCATCGGCAATGTCGTCGTGCGCCAGGCCGACGGTTCCAACGGGCTTGCCAACGAGGCGCCGTTCGACCGCATCGTCGCCTGGGCGGCTTTCGACAGCCTGCCGCGCTTCCTGCTCGATCAGCTGTCGAGCGGCGGCATCGTCATCGCGCCGATCGGGCCGGAGGAGGGCGAGCAGGTGCTGGCCAAGCTGACCAAGGTCGGCAGCCGCTTCGAGCGCGAGGATATCGGCACCGTGCGCTTGCAGCCGATCCTGCGCAGCGTTGCGGCGGTTATCTGAATTCTGCCTGTCACGCGCTTCGAAGGTAAGCCGAAGCCGATCGTTTCGTCATCCACGGGCGAAGCAAGGAGCGTAGCGACGCAGCGCAGACCCGAGGATCCATGCCGCGCCATCAAGGCGTAGCTACGGCGCCGAATTCTGCTCTGCTGCATTCTTCGGCCAATGTCACGGAATGGATCCCAGGGTCTCCGCGACGGCGCTTCGCGCCTGCTTCGCCCAGGGATGACGACGTTGGTGAAGGCGCCTTACAAAATGTTTTAAGAAAATTTGCGTCTGATTCTATGGGGTTAACCCGCCAGTAACATTAACGCGCTTTAATCATGACCAGTGTGTACCGGGTCTGTGCGGGTTAGTGCGATGCAATTCAGTGTTTTGAAGGCAAACGGGCGTACTCTGTCGCGGGGCTGCGCTGTCCTCATGCTAGCCGGAGTGGCGGCGGGGTGTAGCTCCCAAGTCTCGCGGTTCAATGGTGTCGACGACGTCTTCACCTCCTCGACCAACAATCAGCGCGCCATCATCGACAAGCAGAGCACTGCGCAGCCCTATCCGGGCGATGTGGCGGCCGAGCCGATCGCTGCGGCACCTGTCGATGGCAGCCATAACCAGTCGGTCAGCCGCTCCAGCCTGGAGCCAGTCACCGTCCAGCAGCTGCCGCCGCCGAGCGCGCCCAAAGCTGCTCCGATGCGCACCGCTTCCGCGCCGGCGCTTGCACCGGCACCGCATGTCGACAGAACGACTACCGGCACCGTCCAGCCGGCGAGGCCGTTCAAGAATGCCGGTGACTCCGATCCGAAACCAGTTGCGGCTGGTACGCCGCATGCGACCGAGATCGTGGTCAGCGACGGCGAGACCATTTCCGGCATCGCTCATCGCTATCATGTGCCCGCCGACGTGATCATGAAGGTCAACGGCTTGAGCGCCACCAAGGGGCTGAAGACCGGTCAGAAACTGGTCATCCCGGCCTATGCCTATTCAAGCAAGGGGACAGAGCCGAAACTTGCCGACGGCAAGCCGGCAAACAGCCCCAAGGCGCCGGCGCCGGAGAAGATCGCCGTACTGCCGCAGCAGCCGAAACTCAAGGACGGCAAGTCCGCCGCGCAGGTTGACGCTTCGGCAGCGAACAAGCCGAAGACCGACAAGCCGGCGCAGACTGCCTCGGCTGCGCCAAAAGCCGGCGCGGGCACCTACACGGTCCAGTCGGGCGACAGCCTGTCCTCCATCGCCAGGAAGACCGGCGTTGGCGTCGTGGCGCTGAAGCAGGCGAACGGCATGCAGGACGGCCTGCTCAAGATCGGCCAGACGCTGAAGGTTCCGGCAGGTGGCACCGCAACGGTCGCCAGCGCCAAGCCGACCAAAGTTGATCCGGTGACGACCGCGACCACCCAACCGGCGGCAAAGCCGACGGAGACACTCGCCACCTACACGCCGCCGAAGAAGGACGCCAAGGTCATCCAGCAGGCCGAGGACGACGATGCTGTTGCGCCCGATGCCACCGGCATCGGCAAGATGCGTTGGCCGGTGCGTGGCCGCGTCATCTCCAATTTTGGTGGCGGCAAGGATGGCGTCGACATCGCCGTGCCTGAGGGGACGCCGGTCAAGGCGGCCGAGAACGGCGTGGTCATCTATGCCGGCGACGGCCTCAAGGAATTCGGCAATACGGTGCTGGTGCGCCACGAAAACGGGCTGGTCACCGTCTATGGCCACGCCAGGTCGATCGAGGTGCAGCGCGGCCAGAAGGTCAAGCGCGGCCAGGAGATCGCGCTGTCGGGCATGAGCGGCACCACCGACTCGCCGAAGCTGCACTTCGAAGTGCGCAAGAACTCGGCCCCGGTCGACCCCTCAGGTTATCTCGAATAGTCGGGAATAGAACAATAAACGTTTTGCAGGCCGTCTGACCTCCAGTCCGGCCCGCCGGCTCAGCCCGCTCCGCAAGGGGCGGGCTTTTTCAGTGACCTGACGGAAATCAATCAGTCGTTCAGCGGCTTGCCGAGCCGGCCGGCCAGATCCTGAGTGAATTGCCAGGCGACGCGGCCCGAGCGGCTGCCGCGTGTCGTTGCCCATTCCAGGGCGTCGGCGCGCAGCTGCTCCGGGTCGATCTTCAGTCCATGATGGGTGGCATAGCCGTTGACCATATCGAGATATTCGTCCTGCGAACATTTGTGGAAGCCGAGCCACAGGCCGAAACGGTCGGACAGCGAAACCTTTTCCTCGACCGCCTCGGACGGGTTGATGGCGGTCGAGCGCTCATTGTCGATCATGTCGCGCGGCAACAGGTGCCGGCGGTTCGACGTGGCGTAGAAGATGACATTGGCCGGGCGGCCCTCGACGCCGCCTTCAAGGGCTGCCTTCAGCGACTTGTAGGAGGTGTCGTCATGGTCGAAGGAGAGGTCGTCGCAAAACAGGATGAAGCGAAACGGCGCCGCCTTAAGCAGGCCCATCAGCCTGGGCAGCGTGTCGATATCCTCGCGATGGATCTCGATCAGCTTGAGCGGCAGGTCGGATTTGGCCTGGGCGTTGATCTGCGCATGCACGGCCTTGACCAGCGAGGATTTGCCCATGCCGCGCGCACCCCACAACAACACATTGTTGGCGGCATGGCCGGCGGCGAAGCGTTCCGTGTTTTCGACCAGAATGTCGCGCACGCGGTCGACGCCGCGGATCAGGCCGATGTCGACGCGGTTGACCTTGCGCACCGGCTCGAGATAGCCGGGATCGGCCTGCCAGACGAAGCAATCGGCCACGGCAAGATCGGTCTGCGGCACTGGCGGCGGAGCGAGGCGGGTGACTGCCTCGATCAGGAGGTCTAGCTTTTGGTTCAGGGCCTCGATGGTGCCGTCGGTCATGTCTCGTCTTTTATGTTTCCGCACAAAACTGCGTCGGGGCGAAATCGTCTTGGTGGAAGCGGCTGAAAAACCGGTTCCAAGCTTTTGTTTGGGCATGATCTTTTGCGAAAACCACGCCCGTATTCCGGGAGCATGCTCTAACACGGGTCAACCGGCCGGAAAAGCAGCTGAAAGCCCGGCCGCGCAGTTGCATTGGTAACTTTACCCACTATATTCCGGCCAAATTTGGCGAGGCCGCCCTACGGCCTTCTTCGTAACCAGGAGTTCTTGATGTTCGTCACACCGGCATACGCCCAAGCTACCGGAACTCCGCTTGGTCCGTTCGGGGATATCGGCATGATACTCCCGTTCGTTCTGATCTTCGTGATCATGTATTTCCTCATCATCCGGCCGCAGCGCGCCCAGTTGAAGAAGCGCCAGGAGATGATCTCGGCCGTGCGCCGTGGCGACACGGTCATCACCGGCGGCGGCTTCGTCGGCAAGGTGACCAAGGTGATCGACGACAATGAGCTTGAGATCGACCTTGGCGGCGGCACCAAGGTGACGGCGCTGCGCTCGACGATCGCCGATGTTCGGGTCAAGGGCGAGCCGGTGGCCAACCAGAACGCCAAGAAGTAAGCCAGTTTCCCAAGCGGAGCGATCCGCGGGCAGAGCTCTGACAAAAGACGGCGTATGGTCCATTTTTCGCGCCTGAAAATGATCCTGATCTGGCTTGCTATGGCCACAATGCTCGTCGACGCGCCCAGTCTTCACGCTGCCGGCGCGGACGTGCTGCTTCGATTGGACGCGACCGATGTGATCGATCGCCGGTTGGAGGCGACGCGTGACGAAATCAGGACGCTGCTGCGCGATGCAAGGATCGGCTATACTGGTCTTGCTAAGTTGGGTCGGGCCGTTCAGGTGCATATCACCGACGCCGCTCAGGTCGGCGCGGCCAAGATGGCATTGGAGGCGGTGACTGATCCTGTCCTTGGCAGCGCTGGTCCGGTTCAGGAAGTGATCCTGGATGATACCGGAGCAGCGTTGCTCAAGTTCACGGTAACAGACACAGGCATCAAGTATCGGATGTCGATCGCGCTTGCGCAGTCGATCGTGGTCATTAAGAATCGCCTGCGTGATCTTGGTGTTGCCGACCCAGTAGTGCGGCCAGAGGGCGAAGACGGTATGCTGGTCCGGACCTCGGGCGTTGCGGATTTGCAAAGGCTGAGGAGAATTCTCACCCGAACCGGAATGCTGACTTTTCAGTGGGTTGATGAGTCGATGCCGGTCGCTGATGCGATCAATGGCCGGACGCCCGCTGGCTCGGTGGTGGTTTATTCGAAGGACGATCCACCGGTTCCCTATCTGGTTGAGAGCCGAACGATCGTTTCCAGTGACGACATTGTCAATGCTCAGGCGACTCCCAACTCCGTCACAAATGAGCCGGCGGTTTCGTTCACCTTCGATTCCAGGGCAACGGCACGCGTTGCGCAGGCGACCTCGCAGAATGTCGGCAAGCTATTTGCGATGATCCTCGACAACCAAGTGCTTTCGGTGCCAGTCGTCCGCGAGCCAATTCTTAACGGCCGCGGCCAGATATCGGGCAACCTTACAAAGGAGAACGCCGATGATCTGGCCTTGCTTTTGCGTTCCGGACCGATGCCTGCACAATTGAAAATAGTCGAGTAGCGCACGATAGCGCCCGGCGGTGATCAGAATTAGAATGGGAACCGACAGAGGCGATTGACGCCGAAACCGCTGCCGGCGGCAGCGCCAAATTGACCTCAGCGCGCTCGACAATCGGCGAAGTGCGGGTTAAGGGCGAGCCGGTGGCAAATAAGAACGCCAAGAAATAACCGAATTGTCGGCGGAACGATCCGCCAGTACGCCCTGACGGACAACGCCATATGCTGTATTTTTCGCGCCTGAAGATGATCCTGATCTGGATCGCCGTGGCCGTCACATTCATCCTTGCCGCGCCAAATCTCTTCCCGGCCAGCACATTGGCGCAATTGCCCAACTGGGTTCCGAAGCGGCAGATGACGCTTGGTCTCGATCTGCAGGGCGGTTCGCACATCCTCTTGCAGATGGACCAGAACGATCTGGTCAAGGCGCAGCTGGAAACGACGCGCGACGAAATCCGCACGCTGCTGCGTGATGCGAAGATAGCCTATACCGGCCTTGGCGGCACCGGCAGGACCGTACAGGTGCGCATCACCGATCCAACCCAGATCGATGCCGCCAAGGCGGCGCTTAAGCCGCTGACCGATCCGGTCGCCGCCGGCCTGTTCACCGGCGGCTCCATCCAGGAAATGTCCCTGGATGATTCCGAAGCCGGCCTGCTCAAATTCACCGTCACCGACGCCGGCATCAAATACCGCACCTCGGCCGCATTGGCGCAGTCGATCGAAGTCGTCGAGCGCCGCGTCAACGAACTGGGCACTACCGAGCCGATCGTGCAGCGCCAGGGTGACGATCGTGTGCTCGTCCAGGTGCCGGGCCTGCAGGATCCGCAAAGGCTGAAGGAGATCATCGGCCAGACCGCCAAGATGACCTTCCAGATGGTCGATACCTCGATGTCGGTGCAGGATGCGCTGAACGGCCGCCCGCCGGCAGGCTCCTCGGTGCTTTATTCGCAGGACGATCCGCCGGTTCCGTATCTGGTGGAAAATCGCGTCATCGTGTCCGGCGAGGATCTTGCCAAGGCCACCGCAACTTATGATTCCCGAAACAACGAGCCGGTGGTTTCGTTCGTCTTCAACTCGCGCGGTGCGACACGGTTCGGCCAGGCGACCCAGCAGAATGTCGGCAAGCCGTTCGCCATCATCCTCGACAATCAGGTGATTTCGGCGCCGGTGATCCGCGAACCGATCCTCGGCGGCAGCGGCCAGATTTCAGGCAATTTCACCGCCGAAAGCGCCAACGACCTCGCCGTGCTGCTGCGGGCCGGTGCGTTGCCGGCAAAGCTGACCGTGATCGAAGAACGCACGGTGGGCCCGGGCCTCGGCCAGGATTCGATCCATGCCGGCAAGGTCGCCGGCATCATCGGCTCCATTCTCGTCGTCGCCTTCATGTTCGTCGCGTACGGACTTCTGGGCTTCCTCGCCAACATTGCGCTCGCCGTGCACGTGGCGATGATCGTCGGGGTTTTGTCGCTGCTTGGCGCGACGCTGACCTTGCCCGGCATTGCCGGTATCGTGCTGACCATCGGCATGGCGGTCGATTCCAACGTGCTGATCTATGAGCGCATCCGCGAGGAGCGACGGGCCGGCCGTTCGGTCATCCAGTCGATCGACACAGGCTTCACCAAGGCGTTGGCGACCATCGTGGATTCCAACGTGACGTCGCTGATTGCCACGGTCGTGCTGTTCTATCTCGGCACCGGACCGGTGAAGGGCTTCGCCATCACCTATGCCATCGGCATCCTGACCACGGTGTTCACCGCCTTCACCTTCACCCGTCTGCTGGTGTCGATCTGGCTGCGCCGCGCGCGTCCGAAGGAATTGCCGCGTGCGCCGGTGACCTTCGTTCCGGCCGGCACGAAAATCCCGTTCATGGGCATCCGCCGCTGGACCTTCGCACTGTCCAGCCTGCTGTCTGTCCTCTCGGTCGTGCTGTTCATGACCGTCGACATCAATTACGGCATCGACTTCAAGGGCGGCTCGATCATCGAGGTGCAGTCCAAGCAAGGCGACGCCGATATTGGCGATATCAGAAGCCGGCTGTCGGAGCTAAACATCGGTGAAGTGCAGGTCCAGCAATTCGGCGCGCCGAACGACGTGCTGATCCGCGTCGGCACCCAGGATGGCGGCGAGAACGCCGAGCAGACCGTCATCGACAAGGTGCGCGGCGAGCTCCAGGACAATTACGATTTTCGCCGCGTCGAGGTAGTGGGTCCCACCGTTTCGGGCGAGCTGGCCAAGCAAGGCACGATTGCCATGATCATCGCGCTGATCGGCATCCTGGTCTATGTCTGGTTCCGCTTCGAATGGCAGTTCGCGGTCGGCGCCATCGTGGCGACGGTGCACGATGTGGTGATGACGCTGGGCTTCTTCGTCATCACCGGGCTCGAATTCAACCAGTCTTCGCTGGCGGCGATCCTGACCATTATCGGCTATTCGCTCAACGACACGATCGTCGTCTATGACCGTGTTCGAGAAGATTTGCGAAAATACAAGCGAATGCCGCTGCCGCAATTGTTGAACAACGCCATCAACGAGACGCTGTCGAGAACGACGCTGACCTCGGTCACGACCATCCTGGCGCTGCTGGCGCTGGTGTTGTTCGGCGGCGAGGTGATCCGCTCGTTCACCATGGCGATGCTGTTCGGCGTCGTCTTCGGCACCTATTCGTCGATCTTCATCGCAGCGCCCTTGCTGATCCTGTTCAGGCTCAGGCCGCAGGGAGCGAGCGCCGATGAGGAGAAGCCGGTTGGTGGCGGCAAGGCCATGGCGACCTGACGGCTGCGCTGGTGGCAAAAGGCATCGTCATCCGCGAGGCGCATTTCCCCGGACGGGCGCCGATCGAAGCCTACGGCAATGGCGGCTTCCGCTTCGCCGACATGTCGCATCGCGGCTCGCTTCTGTGCCTGCCCTCCGGCATCCATGGCTGGGAGCCGGCCGATCCGCTGGCCCTGACGGCGGCGGATTTCGACCTGCTGCTGGCCGAGGCCGACAAGGTCGAGATCCTGCTGGTCGGCACAGGCAAGGATTTGCGGCCCTTGCCGGCAGCACTTCGGGCGGCGCTGAAGGCGGCTGGCATTGGCTCCGACCCGATGTCGACGGGGGCAGCGGTGCGGACCTACAATGTTCTGCTTGCCGAAGACCGCGCCGTGGCCGCGGCGCTGATCGCCGTCGACTGACGTGACCGATACAGCTGACATCGTCATGGAGACGGTGCGCGCCGGCGACCATGACCGCTATGTCAGCGCACTCTATGCACCGGCCAACAAGCGCGCGGCGCTGTTTTCGCTTTACGCCTTCAATGCCGAGATTGCGTCTGTCCGAGACCGCATCCACGAGGCATTGCCGGGCGAAGTGAGGCTGCAATGGTGGCGCGATGTCATCGCTGCTGAAGCCGCAGCCACAGGCAACCCGCTCGCCGATGCGCTGAAGGCGACGATTTCTGCCCATGGCCTGCCCAAAACTGCCTTTCGCAACATGCTCGAGGCCCGCATCTTCGACCTCTATGACGATCCGATGCCGTCGCGCACCGATCTCGAGGGATATTGCGGCGAGACGGCGGCCGCGCTGATCCAGCTGGCGGCGATGGTGCTCGATCCCATTGAGGCGCCGCGCTTTGCCGAACTGGCGGGCAGGGCCGGCTGCGCCCAGGCGATGACCGGCCTGTTGCTGCTGTTGCCGCTGCATCGCCGACGCGGGCAATGCTTCGTGCCGGCGGATATCCTTGCCGCGGCCGGCTCGTCGCCGGAGGAGTTCGTCAGCGGCGACGGCGGCCCCGGCGCTCAGCGCGCGGTGGCTGCGATGATTGCATTGGCGCAGGAGCATCTCCGCGCTTTCGAGCAAGGGGCGTCCGCACTTCCGGAAACGCTGCGTCCGGCGTTCCTGCCGCTGGCGCTGACCAGCGCCTATCTCGGCAAGATGGCCAATGGCCGCTCGCCGCTTGGTGGCGCAGCCCGGCTTTCGGCTCTGCGCCGGCATTGGCTGTTGCTCAGGCGCGCAACGCGGGGTTGGCCAGCGAGTTAACGTAAACGTCAATCGCGTTAGGACTCTGAGACTTGGCTATTCAGCAGCTTCCGATGTTTGCGCCGGCAGCCCTAGCCACTCCCGACAATCTGCCCGCGCGCGTGAGGTGATCGCGTGGCGCTTGGCCACCGTCTTGTCCTTGCCGCGCAGGCGTTTGCCTTCGGTCTTCGGTGCTTCCACCGGCGGGAACAGGCCGAAATTGACGTTCATCGGCTGGAACGAGCGTTTGCCCAGCTCGTCGTCGGAAACGATGTGGCCGCCGGTGATGTGGTTGAGCAAGGCGCCGAAGGCGGTGGTGAGCGGTGGCAGCGATGGCGCGTGGCCGAGCCGCTCGGCGGCGGCGAAGCGGCCGGCGAGCAGGCCGATCGCCGCGCTCTCGACATAGCCCTCGCAGCCGGTGATCTGGCCGGCAAAGCGCAGGCCCGGCCGCGACTTCAGCTGCAGCGAGGCGTCGAGCAAGGTCGGCGAATTGATGTAGGTGTTGCGGTGCAGGCCGCCGAGACGGGCGAACTCGGCGTTTTCCAGGCCCGGAATGGTGCGGAAGACGCGCACCTGCTCGGCATGCTTCAGCTTGGTCTGGAAACCGACCATGTTGTAGAGCGTGCCCAGCGCATTGTCCTGGCGCAGCTGCACCACGGCATAGGCTTTTACCGTCGGATTGTGGGCATTGGTCAGCCCCATCGGCTTCATCGGCCCGTAGCGCAGCGTCTCAACGCCGCGCTCGGCCATGATTTCGATCGGCAGGCAGCCGTCGAAATAGGGCGTGCCTTCCCACTGCTTGAATTCGGTCTTCTGGCCGTCGACCAGCGCCTGTACGAAGGCGAGATACTGGTCCTTGTCCATCGGGCAATTGATGTAGTCCTTGCCGGTGCCGCCGGGCCCAACCTTGTCGTAGCGCGACTGGAACCAGCAGGTGTCCATGTCGATCGTGTCGAAATGGATGATCGGGGCGATGGCGTCGAAGAAGGCCAGCGCGTCGGCGCCGGTTGCCTCGGCAATCGACTGGGCGAGCGACGGCGCGGTCAGCGGTCCCGTGGCGATGATCGCCTGGTCCCACTCCGCCGGCGGCAGGCCCGGCACTTCCTCGCGCTGGATGGTGATCAGCGGGTGGGCTTCGAGCTTCTTCGTCACCGCGTCGGAGAAGCCGTCGCGATCGACGGCCAGCGCGCCGCCGGCCGGCACCTGGTTGGCGTCGCCAGCACTCATGATCAGCGAGCCGGCCAGCCGCATTTCGGCATGCAGCAGGCCGACGGCATTGTTCTCGGCATCGTCGGAGCGGAAGGAATTGGAACAGACGAGTTCGGCCAGCCCATCGGTCTTGTGCGCATCGGTGCCGCGCACCGGCCGCATCTCATGCAAAATGACGGGAACGCCGGCCTGCGCTGCCTGCCAGGCGGCTTCGGAGCCGGCGAGGCCGCCGCCGACGATGTGGATTGGATTTTTGCTCATGAGCGCCGGAATAATCGCTTGGCGCGCCGTTTGCAATTGGCCGGTGCGAGCGTGGATCATTGTCGTGCAACGACGGAGCTCGACTTTCTTATGTCCGCGGCGACGGTCTGATGGCGGCGTAAAGCGCCTCGATCGACTGCATGCGCAATTGAAAAGCCTGCCCCAAAACAACAACACCCGCCGCGGGAGGAGGTGCGGCGGGTGTCGTTTTTGGGGCCGATCCTCGGGAGGAGGTGGGGATCGGCCGTATTCGTCATCGCCGGGGAGGAGGTCGGCTTTGACGAAATTCTTTTCGCCGGATCGAGGGAGGCGAAATCCCTGGAAGACGAACTGCGGTCACTTTGGAGACGAACTGCGTTCGGTTTGGAAACAGCGCCCGCCGCGGGAGGAGGTGCGGCGGGCGCCGTTTTGGTGGTCAACCCTCGGGAGGAGGTGAAGGCTGACCGTATCCGTCAGGGTCGGGGAGGAGGTCGACCCTGGCGAAATTCTTGTTAGATCGTCGCCCTGCGGGCGATGATCTTGATCTCGTCACGGACGATGCCGAGATCATGGAGCTGACGGTTCGAAAGGCGACCCAGCTCGGTAACGGTGTCGCGGTAAACGCGCCAGTTACGATAGTTGCGGATCAGGTTCATTGTCGTTCTCTTTTTCAAAACTGGTTCGGACCATTTGCGATCCGAAGAGGATTAGACCGCCTTGCGGGCGACGTAGTGGATGTCGCTGCGGCTGATGCCGAGGTCGGTCAGTTCACGGTTCGACAGGCGGCTCAGCTCGGAGACGGTGTCCCGGTAGCGGCGCCAGTTGCGGTAGTTGCGGATCAGGTTCATGGTAGTGCTCGTTTCGTCTTTCTTCGGATCATTCCGTTTGTGTACGAACAGTAAATAGGCTGGGTTATATCGATTTAAAAGTGCTGTTGGCGCATGGCAGCAATGCAAATTGTGCAATGCAACATTAACGCGCATTCACGCTTCGTCATGAAGAAACCCGAATCGGAAAATGACGTTGCGTCAACGATTTGAGCGGATCGGCTGTCAGAAAGACCAATCTGGGGGAGAAGCGGCATGGCGAGCTATTCGTCGCGGGCGAGGGCCGATATCGGGCGGTGGCTGCAGGCTGGCCTGATCGACGCAAAGACGGCCGATGCGCTTAAGCGCGACATCGACGCAAACGAGCGCAAATCGCTGAGCTTCGGCACTATATTGGCCATGATGGCGGCGCTGCTGTTCGGCGCCGCGATCCTGCTCTTCGTCGCCGCCAACTGGGACGCCATCCCGCGGCTGGTGCGGGTCGCCACACTGTTTGCCGTCATTCTCGCCGGCTATGTCGGCGGCGCTGTCTTGAAGATGCGCGACCATGCGGCGATCGGCGAGGCGCTGTGGATCGTGGCCGCCGCGGCCTTCGGCGGATCGATCGCGCTGATCGGCCAGATGTACCATCTCACGGGCGACGAGGCCTCGGCCATCGTCACCTGGGGCATCGGCACGGCACTTGCCGCGGTGGCGTTGCGCTCGAACCCGCTGACGGTCGCTGCCGTCGGCATATCCGTTGCCTGGCTGTTCGTGCGCGCGTTCGACTTTTATGACCGCCCCGTATTTCCGGATTTCTTCGTCGTGATGGCGCCGGTGCTTTTTGTCGTCTCGTTCTGGACGCGTAGCCAGCCGGCACGCCACTTGATCATTCTCTCGGTCATTTTCTATATCGCGGTGCGCGGCCTGGACCAGAACACGCTCGCCCTGGCTATTCCTCTCGTCGCGGTGTCGGCGCTGCTGTTTGCGGTTTCGATCTTCGCCGCCGGGCCGGCCGACTGGATCTTGCAGCTCGGCGGGCGGCTGCCTTTGCACGCCTTGACCGGCTTTCTCACCGGGCTGGCGATGATCCAGATCGAACTGGGCGATGATAACGCCTTCAGCAACGGCTTTGCCGTCGCCTCGGTTATCGCGCTGGCCGGGATTGCGGCGGCGATCGTTCTGGGCGGGCGCGAGAGCAGGGGGCTGCGCTGGGTTGCTTATGCCGGCTTTGCCTTCGAACTTGCCATTATCTACGTCGTGACCTTGCAGACGATGCTCGGCACGGCCGGCTTCTTCCTGGCTGCCGCGGTGCTTTTCGGCACCCTGGCTCTCGTCATCATCCGTGTGGAAAAACGCATGAAGGCCCCGGAAGGAGCGGCAGCATGATGTCGGGAAAGAAACTTGTCATCTCGGCGCTGGTCCTGGCGCTCGTCCAGATCGGCTTCCTGAGCTGGATCATCGCCGGCCGCGCGGCGATCCTGCGCAACGGCAAGGAGGTCTTGCTGAAAGTCGAGCCGGTCGATCCGCGCGATCTGCTGCGCGGCGACTATATTATCCTCGGCTATGAAATATCGCGCTTGCCGGTGAAGCTGATCGCCAACATCCCGGCCGGCCAGCTCGTGAGCGAGAACACGCCGATCGTGGTCCGGCTGAAGCCGGGCGCCGACGGCTATTGGCATGCGACCACGGCCTGGTTCGGCAGGGCTCCGACGCCGGCGACCGCCGACGAAGCCGATATTGTCGGCCAGGTCGCGCCGGGCTGGACGCTTGATCCTGAATCCACGATCGCACCGCAATACGGCATCGACCGCTTCTACCTACCTGAGGGCCAGGGCATGGCGATCCAGAACGACATGCGGGTGCGGCCATTCGGCGTGCGCATCGCGCTCGCCGCCAGTGGCGAGGCGCAGATCAAGGGGCTGATGGACGGCGACAAGACATTGTTTGAGGAACCGCTCTACTAGAAGACATTACCCAGGGCATGGATTTCGGCAACGATCGATCGCTCCGCCCTCATGCAAACCAGACGGGCGAAGACAATGCCGATTACGGTGACGACGCGCGAAGATATCAATCTCGATGCCGTTTTGCGCGTCGCCTGGAGAAACGACACGGTCGAAATCGGCGACAAGGCCTTGCAACGCATTGCCGAATGCCGCGCCTCGTTCCTGAAACTCATTGAGTCCGATCCGCCGCCGGTCATCTACGGCGTCACCACCGCGATGGGCGAGCTGGCAAGCCGCAAGCTCGAACTTGACGAGCGCGACCGCCATGCGCGCATCAAGGCTTTTGCCGCCGCCACATCGTTCGGTGAGCCATTGCCTGAGCGCGTCGTAAGGGCGATCGTGTTGGCGCGGCTGACCAACTTTATCGAAGGCAATGCCGCGACCACGCCGCGCATCGCACGGGCGGTCGCGGCGATGCTCGACGGCGGCCCGATGCCGGTGGTGCCGTCGCAGGGGCAGGGCGGCGCCGGCGAGATCCTGGCGCTCTATCCGCTGTTTGCTGCGCTTACCGCCAGCCTTGAGCTTGAGGTGAAGGAGCGCGGTTCGCTGATCAACGGCTCGCCCTGCGCGGCGGCACTGGTGGCGGACGCAGCACTTGCCGCGCGTCGTCGCCTCGCCATGGCGCACAAGGTGTTCGCGCTGTCGATCGAAGCGTTTCGTGCGCCGCTCGAGCATTATGATGCAGCGCTCGACGGGCTCTGGGGCGACGAACACGAAGCGGCCGCCTTGCAAGGGTTGCGGCAGTTTCTGGTCGGCGCCGGGGATGGACGGCGCAATTATCAGGCGCCGGTCAGCTACCGCATCGTGCCGCGCGTGCTCGGCCATGCGCATCGGGCGCTGGCCGGCGCCGAGCAGGCGGCGACCGTATCGCTGGCCTCGATCTCGGACAATCCAGTCTATATCCCGCCCGACGCGGCGCACCCGCTGGGGCGCTGCATCTCCACCGGCGGCTATCACAATGCCATGGCGACGCCGGCGCTCGACGATCTGGCGGCGATCTGGGCCGATCTCTGCCTGCTCTGCGACCGCCACGCCTCAAAGCTGCTGAACGGCAAGGTGTCGCTGCTGCCCGACTTGTTGATGACCGGGCGGCATTGGGCCGACAGCGACGGGCACGGCAATGTCGGCTATGTGCCGATGGCGATCACCGGCTATCTCGAACAGGCCAAACTCGCGGCGCAGCGCACCTTCATTCCGGGCACGGAATCGGCCGGCGCCGGCCAGGACGACGTCGCCACCACCGCATTCTTCGCCTGGACCAAGGAAGCGACGGCCGGCCGCTGCCTCGATGCGGCAATGGCGATGCTGGTGATGATCGCCTCGCAGGCCCTGTACGTGACTGAACGCGCCGCGCCGCCGGCATTGCAGGATTTTGTCGCGGATATCAGGAAGATCGTGCCGCCGGTCGACGCCGACCGGGTGCTGGGGCCGGAGCTGGCGAAATTGGCGGAGTGGTTTACCGGTCAAGTGTTTGAAGTGTAGGCCGTCGCCGCCAGTCCTCCTACGCCACGGCTTCGGAGGACACCCTTCGCTCTATCAAGCTCCTGGGTGGCCTGCCACCCGAAGCTCGATAGAGCGAAGGGTGGTGCGGATGAAGGGACTCGAACCCCCACGCCTTTCGGCACTGGAACCTAAATCCAGGGCGTCTACCAGTTCCGCCACATCCGCATTTGTCGGCAATCCCATGTAGCCATCATTCTGTCAATGTCGGGGCGAAAATGTCTGCCGTTGGGGCGGTCATTCGCTGCAACGCGAAGATGGTTGAAAATTGGCCTCGCCTGTGACAAAAGGCGTGTCAAATGTGACGGGACGCGCCGATCCGCTTCTGCAGAATGTGATAAGAAGTAGGAAAAACAAGAACTTATTCACATCTTGGAACGCAGTTTGGAAGAATTTGAGCCGTAATTTCGGTCAAATCGCCAGGTTCCGTACCAAAAGCCATTCCCGGCAAGATTGTACCGGCAGGCTGTGAACGGCAAGACGCCGTGGCAGCCTCTTTGGTGAAGATAAAGGTTTTACGATGCAGGTCACCGAAACGCTCAACTCCGGTCTCAAGCGCGAGATCAAGATCACCGTGCCGGCCGGTGATATGGAAGCCAAGCTGATGGCGCGGCTGTCCGACGCCAGGAACAAGGTCCGCATCAACGGCTTCCGTCCCGGCAAGGTGCCTGTGCAGCATTTGCGCAAGGTCTACGGCAAGTCGTTCATGGCCGAAGTGGTCAATGAGATCCTCAACGATTCGACCCGTTCGATCATCACGGGGCGCGGCGAAAAGGCCGCCATGCAACCTGAAGTGATCATGACGGAAGATGAGAAAGAGGCCGAGAAGATCCTGGCCGGCGGCGCCGACTTCGAATTCCGCCTCAACTACGAGGTCATCCCGGCGATCGAGATCAAGGATTTCTCCGACATCAAGGTGACGCGCCAGGTATTCGAAGTGCCGGACAGCGAGATCGACGAGCAGGTCCAGCGCGTTGCCGAATCGGCGCGCAGCTTCGAGCCGAAGACCGGCAAGGCCGCCGAAGGCGACCGCGTTTTGATCGACTATCTCGGGAAGATCGACGGCGAGGCCTTTTCCGGCGGCGCCGGCACCGACCAGCCGCTGGTTCTGGGGTCCAAGGAATTCATTCCGGGCTTCGAGGACCAACTGATCGGCGCCAAGGCCGGCGACGAGAAGCAGGTCACGGTCACTTTCCCGGAAAACTACCAGGCCGCGCATCTGGCCGGCAAGGAAGCCACCTTCGACGTCACCGTCAAGGAAGTGTCCAAGCCCGGCGCGCTGGAAATCAACGACGAGATGGCCAAGAACCTCGGCCTGGAATCGCTGGAGCGCCTGCGCGACGTGGTGCGCGGCCAGATCGAGAACCAGTTCGGCTCGATGACGCGCCAGAAGGTCAAGCGTCAGCTGCTCGACCAGCTTGACGCGGCCTATTCGTTCGAGGCGCCGTCGAAGCTCGTCGATGCCGAGTTCAACAACATCTGGACCCAGGTCAACCGCGATCTCGAAGCCGCCGGCCGTACCTTCGCCGACGAGGAGACGACGGAAGAAGAGGCACGCGCCGAATATCTGCGGCTTGCCGAGCGCCGCGTGCGTCTCGGCCTGGTTTTGGCCGAGATCGGCGAGAAGGCCGGCGTCACCGTTTCCGACGAGGAACTGCAGCGCGGCCTGTTCGAGCAGGTGCGCCGCTACCCGGCCAACCAGCAGCAGGAAGCCTTCGAGTTCTATCGCAGCAATCCGGAAGCCCTGAACACGCTGCGCGCGCCGATGTTCGAGGAGAAGGTCGTCGACCATCTGCTCAGCCAGATCTCGGTCACCGACGTCAAGGTCAGCAAGGAAGAGCTGATGGCTGACGACGAAGAGGGCGATACCGCCAAGGCCAAGCCGGCGAAGAAGGCCGCTGCCAAAAAGGTTGACAAGGCTGAAAAGGCCGACGACGCGGAAGAGCCGAAGAAGAAGGCAGCCCCGAAGAAGAAGGCCGCCAAGGACGCCGAATAAGCGCCTGACGACAAGATCAGAAAAGGCCGCCCTCGAGGCGGCCTTTTTCGTTGTGGCGGATGTGCCTTGAGCCACCGCAGCCCACCTGAACCTTTGTACGGTCGACCTGTTCTACCTACCGGCCAGATTCTGTGGTACACAAGTGCCGCAATTCCATCTGGGGAGGAGCGGAGAATCTATTCTGCCGTGCAGGGCGCATGCTGGTGCTACCGGCATGTGCAGACCGTCTCAGGCAAATTTGACGATCAGGGAGGAATGCCATGCGCTTGGTTGCGTTTTTCGCCGTCGTTTCCGTTGCAACTTTCATCGCCAATCCATCGCGGGCACAGGACGCCGCGGCGGGCGAGAAGGTCTTCACCAAATGCAAGGTCTGCCACGTCGCAGACCAAGACACCAACAAGATAGGCCCTTCGTTGCATGGCGTTATCGGCCGGACGGCCGGCACGCATCCGGATTTCAAATATTCCGAAGCCATGATCGCGGCCGGCACATCCGGCGTCAAATGGGATGAGCCGACACTGACGACGTATCTTCACGACCCCAAGGCAATGGTCAAAGGGACGAAGATGGCGTTTCCCGGCCTCAAGAAGGACGAGGACGTCGCCAACGTCATCGCCTATCTGAAGCAATTTTCCCCGTAACCTGGCTCTTCGGCCGGCCAGAGCGTTTCACCGTCTCACGGAAACGGCGATCCGCTCGATCTCTTTGTTCTTACGCAATTCCGGACGGAAAACCGCATACGCTTTTTCTGGAATTGCTCTAGGCTGCCCGGTTTCCATCGATGGTCGTCTCAAATGTCGGTCAAGGAAAGCCTCAAGGATACCGGCGTCCGCCTCTCGGAAGCGACGGCCAGTGATTTCTTTGCGCTCTTGAAGCCTCGGGTCATGGCCCTTGCCGTCTTTACCGCCTTCGTCGGTCTGATGGTGGCGCCCGGCGCGATGAACCCGGTCATCGCCGTGATCGCCATAGGTGCGATTGCGGTTGGAGCGGGAGCGGCCGGCGCGCTCAACATGTGGTACGACGCCGACATCGACGCGCTGATGTCGCGCACGTCAAAGCGGCCGGTTCCGTCGGGCCGCGTCACGGCCGGCGAAGCGCTCGGCTTCGGCCTGGTGCTTTCCGCACTTTCGGTCATGACGCTCGGCGTGCTGGTGGGCTGGCTTGCCGCGTCACTGCTGGCCTTCACAATCTTTTTCTACGTCGTCATCTATACGATGTGGCTGAAGCGCTCGACGCCGCAGAACATCGTCATCGGCGGCGCAGCGGGTGCCCTTCCTCCGATTGTCGGCTGGGCGGCGGCCACCGGCGCCATCGGCATTGAAAGCCTGATCCTGTTCCTGATCATTTTCCTGTGGACGCCGCCGCATTTCTGGGCGCTCGCACTGTTCAAGGCCGGCGACTATGCCGCTGCCGGCATCCCGATGATGCCGAACGTGGCCGGCCAGGCCTCGACCAGAAGGCAGATCTTCGCCTATTCACTGCTTCTGGCACCGATCGGAGTGCTGCCCTGGGCGTTCGGATTTACGAGCGGGGTCTATGGGATTGTTTCGGCTGCATTGGGCGCGGGTTTCATCTGGCATGCCTGGAACGCCCTGGTCATCCTCGACAAGGAGATGAAGCCGGCCAAGGCGCTGTTTGCCTATTCGATCTTCTATCTTTTCGCGATCTTTGCCGTGCTGCTTGCCGATACCATCGCGATGCGCGCGTTCATGTCAGCCGGAGGGTGACGGCATGACGCTGTGTTCGGAAACTTCGCCTTCCGGGAGCCTTTTGTAAGAACGGGCGACAAGCTCCAGTCAATGGAGTATATTGATTGCGGTGCAGGTCGCGGTTCGCGTGGCCAGTCATGCAGAACGGCAGCACCGTGATACCGCGACCTTGCCGGACCTGGTCTGGAGGAACGGGCATGACAAGTTTTCACGTGATTGCAGGCGCCAGCGAAACGCTGGAACACACCAAAATCCGAAAAATCAGTGTTTCCGATCTTTTCGATGCGCTCAAGCGCGGTGTTGACGATTTTATGGTCAAACCGTCGCACATCGTCTTTCTCTGCCTGATCTATCCGCTTGTCGGCGTGGTGCTCGCTGCCTGGACTTCGGGTGCCAATGCGTTGCCGATGTTGTTTCCGCTGGTGTCCGGCTTTGCGCTTATCGGTCCATTCGCGGCGATCGGCCTTTACGAGATCAGCCGCAGACGAGAAGCCGGGCTCGACACCTCCTGGACGCACGCGTTCGAGGTCAGGAATTCTCCGGCCCTGCCAGCCATCGCCGCAGTCGGGATCATGCTGGTTGCAATCTTCATCGCCTGGCTTTTGGCGGCGCAGGTGTTCTACGAATATCTCTTCGGCCCGGCTCCGCCTGTATCGATTTCGGGCTTCATCAATGAAATATTTGCCACCGGACGCGGCTGGTCTCTGATTGTCCTGGGGCACGCCATCGGCTTCGTCTTCGCCGCGGTGGTGTTGTGCACGACGGTTGTCGCCTTCCCATTGCTGCTCGACCGCGACGTCGGCGCCTACGAAGCCATCCACACATCGGTGCGAGCGGTGCTGGCGAACCCGATCCCCATGGCTGTCTGGGGACTGATTGTCGCCGTCGCCCTGATCATAGGCTCGCTGCCGGTGTTTGCCGGGCTGGCGGTCGTGCTGCCGATCCTGGGTCACGCCACCTGGCATGTCTACCGCAAGGTTGTGGAGCCGCCATCGTCCCCGACGCGGGTCGGCCTCTGACCCTGCAGATCAGCTGATGGGAAGCTTCATCTCCGGTCTTTGACCGGAGATGAAGCTGTGCGTCAGGGCCCCGGTCCGAAGAAGGACAACCGGGTGAGAAGCGTGTAGTCCGCTTCGAAGAGCATCATCGCCACGAACACCAATATCAGAAGCGGCGGCAGGATGATCGCATAGGTCAGGGCCAGCCGCTCCCAGGCCATGTGCATGAACACGGCGACGATCAGCCCGGCCTTGAGGATCATGAAGATCAGGATCAGAGACCATCTGAGATAGCCGTGGATGCCGAGATAATCGACCATGTAGGAGCAGGCGCTGAGGATGAACAGCCATGCCCAGACCACCAGATAGAGCTTGATCGGATGTTCCTGATGAACCTCCGCGACGCCGGTCGATGGCCCTTCATGCGCATGATCAGAGTGCAGCGCGTGTTGCCCGAGGCCGTTTGCGGTTGCTTCAGCCATGTCAGCCTCTCACCAAAGATAGAAGAATGCGAAAATGAACACCCAGACCAGGTCGACGAAATGCCAGTAGAGCCCCATGATTTCGACGTTCTCGTAGCGACCCCTGCGGCTGGTGAAGAAGCCGGGACGACCGACGTCGTAGTCTCCACGCCAGACCTTTCGCGCCACGATGATGAGGAAGATCACCCCGATCGTCACATGCGTGCCGTGGAAGCCGGTGATCATGAAGAAAGTCGAGCCGAATTGTGCCGCGCCCCAGGGATTGCCCCACGGCCGTACCCCTTCGGTAATCAGCTTGGTCCATTCGAAGGCTTGCATGCCGACGAAGGTGGCTCCTAGCGCTGCCGTCAGAAGCATGAGGATTGCGGTTTTGCGGCGGTCGCGGCGATAGCCGAAATTGACCGCCATGGCCATCGTTCCGCTGCTCGATATCAGCACGAAGGTCATGATGGCAATCAGGATCAGTGGAATGTCCGAACCGCCGATGCGAAGCGCAAAGACCTCGCTCGGATTGGGCCACGGCACACGTGTGGAGACGCGCGCGGTCATGTAGGAGAGCAGGAAGCAGCCGAAGATGAAGGTGTCGCTGAGCAGGAAGATCCACATCATGGCCTTGCCCCAAGACACGTTCTTGAACGCGCGCTGATCCGAGGACCAATCGGCGGCGATGCCTTGCCAGCCTGCGGGCCGCGTCTCCGTTTGGCCGGTATGCGTCAGTGTCGTTTCTGCCATGCTCCTCGACCTCCTAGGTCAGCAACTGCCGGCAAATATCGATGAACGTCGCGGCCCAGCCGGCTAAAAGAGCGAAGATGGCGAGCCAGACGAAAAGCAGGAAATGCCAGTACATGGCGCATAATTCGACGCTGAGGCGAAGCCGTTCCGGCCGTGCCCCGTTCCAGGCGCCGGCGGTTGTCCTGCCCAGGCCCACCAGCCCTCCCACTATATGCAGGCCGTGCATCCCGGTTATCAGGTAGAAAAAACTGTTGGCCGGATTGGAGGCCAGAAAATAGCCATCGGCGGTCAGGTCCCGCCATGCCATGAGCTGCCCGATGAGGAAGGCGATCGCGGTGAGCCCAGCCGCGGCAAGGCCGAGCCTGACCGTGTCCATCCGGCGCTTGCGCGCCGCGATCGAGGCGCATTGCAGCGCAACGCTGCTCAGCACCAGCATGCCGGTGTTGAGCCAGAGCAGGCGTGGGATGGGCAGCGGCTGCCAGTCCGACAGCGCCATACGCATGAAGTAGGCGCTGGTGAACAGCGCAAACAGGCAGCCGACGACGGCGAGGAAGACACCGAGGCCGATCTTGGCGGTGGGCAGGCTCGATCGGTCGAAGGCGACAAAATCTCCTGCCACACCTTGCTCGAGCCATGGTTTCGCCATCAGCCGCTGATGCGAGAGCCACCAGCCGGCAAAACCGGCGATCACGAGCAGGAAGACCAGGGTGACGCTCATGCCGGCTCCCTGGAGGGGCCGAACGTGCCCGGCATGTTTTGCGGAATGAAGTCCTCCTTCGCGCCCGGCACGCTGTAGTCATAGGCCCATCGATAGACGATCGGCAGATCCTTGCCGAAATTGCCATGCGCCGGTGGCGTCTGCGGTGTTTGCCATTCGAGTGTCGTGGCTCGCCATGGATTGCCACCGGCCTCGCGCCCATGGCGGATGCTCCAGATAAGATTGAACAGGAACACGATCTGGGCGAAGCCGACGATGAACGCCATGATGCTGATGAACGAGTTGAGGTGATGCGCCGACTCCGTCATGACCGTCACGTCGGTCAGTTCGGCATAGCGCCGCGGCACGCCCATCAGGCCGATGTAATGCATGGGAAAGAAGATCAGGTAGGCGCCGAGGAAAGTGACCCAGAAATGGAACCGGCCGAGCGTCTCGTTCAGCATCCGGCCGGTGACCTTCGGGTACCAGTGGTAGATCGCGCCGAAGATGACGACGATCGGAGCAACACCCATGACCATATGGAAGTGAGCGACGACGAACATCGTGTCCGACAGCGGGACGTCGACGACGACGTTGCCGAGAAACAGCCCGGTCAACCCGCCATTGACGAAGGTGACGATGAAAGCCATGGCAAACAGCATCGGTATGGTGAGATGGATGTCGCCCCGCCACAGCGTCAGCACCCAATTGTAGACCTTGATCGCCGTCGGGATGGCGATGATCAGTGTCGTGGTGGCGAAGAAGAAGCCGAAATAGGGGTGCATGCCGCTGACATACATGTGGTGCGCCCAGACCACGAAGCTCAGCGCGCCGATGCCAACGATGGCCCAGACCATCATCCGGTAGCCAAAAATGTTCTTGCGCGCATGCGTGCTGATCAGATCGGAGACGATGCCGAAGGCCGGCAGCGCCACGATGTAGACTTCCGGGTGGCCGAAGAACCAGAACAGATGCTGGAACAGGATCGGGCTGCCGCCATTGTGCTGTAGCTGTTCCCCCATCTCGACAACCGCGGGCATGAAGAAGGAGGTTCCAAGCGCGCGGTCAAGCAGCATCATCACGCAGGCGACGAACAGCGCCGGAAAGGCGAGCAGCGCCATGACGGTGGCGGTGAAGATGCCCCAGACGGTCAGCGGCAGGCGCATCATCGTCATGCCGCGCGTGCGGGCCTGCAGCACCGTCACGACATAGTTCAGACCGCCCATGGTGAAGCCGATGATGAACAGGATCAGCGAAACGAGCATCAGGATGATGCCCAATTCCTGGCCGCCAGGTGTGCCGGTCATGATGGCTTGCGGCGGATAGAGCGTCCACCCGGCGCCGGTCGGTCCGCCGGGCGCAAAGAAGCTCGACACCAGCACCAGCACGGCAAGGAGGTAGATCCAGTAGCTCAGCATGTTGACATAGGGAAAGACCATGTCGCGGGCGCCGACCATCAGCGGGATCAGGTAGTTGCCGAAGCCGCCGAGGAAGAGTGCCGTGAGCAGGTAGATCACCATGATCATGCCGTGCATGGTGATGAACTGGTAGTAGGCCTCGGGGGTGATGAAATCGAACGTGCCGGGGAAGCCGAGCTGCAGCCGCATCAGCCAGGACAGCACCAGCGCGACCAGGCCGATGGCCGTTGCGGTCGCCGAATACTGGATGGCGATGACCTTGGCGTCCTGCGAGAAGACATACTTCGTCCACCAGCTGTGCGGATGGTAAAGCTCCATTTCCGCGACTTCGGCGGGCGGGACGGCATCTGCAGGCGTGATATCGACCATAGGCGGAGCACCTCCGTGCCCTTCAGCGGGACCCGACAGTTTCGAGTTTTGCCGCAACTTCTAGAGCTGACGCCGTCGCGTTGCCCGGCGCCTGTTCCACCGAGCCCGTCTGCTGCGGCGCCGACAACTGCGCGAACGTCTGCTGCTGGTCGAGCCAGGCCACATAGTCCTGCTCGGTATCGACCATGACGATGCCATGCATCATCGGGTGCCCCTGGCCGCACAGTTCGGCGCACAGAACCTGGAAGGTCCCGGTCTTGGTGGGGGTGAACCAGAAATAGGTGACCGAGCCCGGTATCATGTCCATCTTGGCGCGGAATTCCGGAACGTAGAAATCGTGCAACACATCGATCGAGCGCAGCAGCATCTTGACCGGCTTGCCGACCGGCAGATGCAGGTCGGCCGCTTCGACCACGACGTCGTCCTGGCCGCTGGGATCCTTGGCGATCACGCCCAGCGGATTTTCAGCGGTGACGTCGCGGGTGTCGGATGTGCCGAGTTTGCCGTCCTTGCCGGGCAAGCGGAAGCTCCACTGCCATTGCTGGCCGACGACTTCGACCACGGTTGCGTCGCTTGGAACGTTGACGAACCGGCTCCAGACAAACAGGCCGGGAACCAGCATGGCGGTAACACCCACTCCGGTGACGATCGTCAGCCACCATTCGAGCCGCTTGTTCTCCGGTTCGTAGGCCGCCTGGTTGCCTTCGCGGTGACGGAAGCGGAAAACGCAATAGGCCATGAATAGGACGACTGCGGCGAAGACGACGCCGGTAATCCAAAAGGTGATGATGATGGTGTTGTCGATATAGTCCCAATTCGAGGCAATCGGAGTCCACCACCATGGGCTCAGGAAGTGGAACAACACCGAGCCCACGACGATCAAAACGAGTACAACCACTATGGGCATGTCCCGTTCCTCCAGGTATTTCAGGGGGCGCGAAGCCGTCCCGGGAAAATACCAAGTGCATCATGCGTGATTTGCGATCGAAATTCTAGAGCCGGTTGTGGAAGGAGCGAAAAATTGCTTCTGCGGCGCCCGGACCTTGCTTCGTTGGTGACGCCGGAGCGACACCTGACCCCCCAAATCAGGGAGGGCAGGGGCTGGTTTGATTCGGCTTGCCTTGTTCCAGCGGGATCAAAGCGCCTTGATGATGATGCAGCCGGCCAAAAGCAGCACGACGCCGGCGAGCCGCATGCCGGAGACAAGCCGCTGCGGCAGGCGGAACCAGCCGAAGGTGTCGACGAAGATGCCGGCGACCTGCTGGCCGGCCACCGTCAGGCTGACGGCAGCTGCCGCTCCGATGACGGGGATGGCGGTGAACACGGTCGTGACATAGGTGGCGCCGGCAAAACCTCCGAGCCAGCCCCACCAGGGCATCGACGACAAGCCGGCGAGGCGAGGGCGGGGCGTCTTCGTCAGGGCAAGCGCGATCAGAAGCACCGCGGCCATGGCCAGCATCGCCACCAGGAACGAGATGGTGCCGACCGCAAACGGCGCGCCGCCAAGGTCGTGCCGAAGCAAGGCGTTTACAGCGCCTTGCACCGGAAGCACGGCGCCTGCCAGCAGCGCCAGTCCGATCCACCCTGGTCTTGAGGATGCGGTATTGTCGGCCGCGCCCTTCTGTCCCAGAACGATGAGGGCAGCCCCGGCAAGCAAGACGAGCATGCCGAAGGCAGGCCCGGCTCGCAGTCCGGCTTCGGGGATCCCGAGCCAGCCGAACGTGTCGAGGGCGAAGGATGCAAGCATCTGCCCAGCGATGAAGAGCCCGACGGACACGACGGCGCCAAGGCGAGGGAACAGAAGAATGGTCGAAACAACGTAGAAGGCCGAAGCCATGCCGCCGATCGCATGCCACCATTCGGCTTGCCGAACGGCAAGCAGAGCCGGTGTCGTTCCGGTGAGGGCCGTGATCGACAACAGCACGATGGCGCCGACCGCGAGCTGAAGCGTGGTCGCGGCAAAGGGTGAGCCGACCGCCTTTGAAAGTTGGGCATTGGCGCCGGCTTGCACCGCAAGCAGGCCACCGGCGACAAGCGCCAGAGGGACGAAGAGGATTTCCACGATCGTATTCCTTGAATGCGGGGTGCGGCGGCTAGGGCATGATCCCAAAAAGTGGGTGCCGGTTTTTGGAAAAGATCATGCTCCAACAAAGGGTTAGGTCATGATGAGATTTCAACCAAATCTCATCATGATCTAAGCGGCAGCCGATGCTTCGGGCAGGGCGGGAACGGCAATGCCTCTGACAACTGCGGAGCGTCGGCCTATGGCGGCATACCAACGCGCCAGGTCTGGCGCGTCATCGAGGCTGAGGCCGAGCCTGGTGACGGCCGCGTTGATCCATGGCCATGTCATCACATCGGCGATGCCGTAGCTTTTGCCGACAATGTGCTCATGGTGCTTTAGCCGGCTATCGAGAACTCGGAAGACACGTCCGGTTTCGCGCTCAAAACGCTCGATCACGTAAGGGATTTTTTCCGGCGCGAAAATTTTGTAATTCCACAATTGGCCAAGCGTCGGGCCGACATGGGCCGCCTGGAACAAGGTCCAGGTCAGCGTATCGTCCGCTTCCTGCGCGCCCACCGGCTGAAGCTTGCCCGACCGTCGCGCCAGGTAGTGTAGGATGGCGCCGGATTCGAAGACCGTGCGGCCGGCGTCCCGGTCGACGATCACCGGGATCTTGTTGTTGGGATTGAGCGCCAGGAAATCAGGCTTGGTCTGGTCGCCCCTTTCGATGTCGACCAAGCGGACCGAGTAGGGCAGGCCGACCTCTTCCAGCATGATCGAGGCCTTGTGCCCGTTGGGTGTCTGGCAGGTGTAGAGTTCTATCGGCGTCATGGCTCTTCTCCGCGACTTTTGTCGTCGGACTCCATATGGCGTGCGTGCATGCGCAGATCGACATGCCGATTCGCCCGCTTGCTCTGCGTTTTTGCACAGCGAAGCGTCATTTTGACTCGCAGAGCGCAGCGCTTTCTTTTATCTTTCTGCAAGAATGCACAGCTCACGCGATATCGACTGGGAAGATCTGCGCATGGTGCTGGCCGTCGCCGATGGCGCTTCGCTGGCGGCGGCGGCTCGGATCCTGGGCGTGAACCACACGACTGTGCTGCGGCGCGTCAACGCCTTCGAGGCGCGGCTGGGTATCCGCCTTTTCGATCGGCTGCCGACTGGCTATGCCCTCACCGCGGGCGGCGAGGAACTGCTGGGCGCGGCACGCACAATGGCCGAGACGGTCAATGAACTGGCGCGCAAACTGTCGGGGCAGGATCTCAGGTTCGAAGGCAGGTTGCGGGTCACCACCACCGATACGCTGATGGCATCGGTGCTGCCGCCGATCCTGGCGGCGTTTCATAAGCTCCATCCCGGCATACGGGTCGAGGCGATGACGCAGAATTCCATCGCCAACCTGACGCAAAGGGATGCAGACGTGGCGATCAGGCCGGTATCGCAACCGCAGGAAATCCTGGTCGGCCGGCGCATTTCGGGCGTCGCCTTCGCCGCCTACGCGACACGTTCCTATGCCGAAACGCTACCCCCGGAGCCGAGACTGGGTGCGCTGCGCTGGATCGCGCCCGACGACAGCCTGGCCAACACCGGCGTCGCCCGCTGGATGCGGTCGTCGCTGCCCGATGTCGAGATCGCCATGCGCGCCGATTCCCTGGTGACGATGTCGCATGCGGCGGGCGCCGGAATCGGGGTTGCGGCGCTGCCCTGTTATCTCGGCGACAGCCTGCCCGGGCTTGTAAGGGTCGGAGGGCTGATCGAGGAGATCGGCTCGGCGCTGTGGGTGCTGGTGCACGACGATTTGCGCCGCACGGCGCGCGTCCACGCCTTCACCAAATTCGTCTCCGGCGAATTGCAGCAGCGGCGCGACCTTCTTGAGGGCAGGCTCGGCGCCGGAGCTTGAGACGCACGCCAGCTGACGCTGGGGCTCAACTCCGCAACAGGTTCCCAAGCTCGGCAACCGTCATCACGCGCCCGAACACCTTGCCTATGATGTCGAGGGTTGCATTGTGCGATGCCTCGTCCAGTCCGCCATTGGCGTCGCTGATGAAAGCCACCTTGTAGTCGCGCATGAAGGCGCTCCGCGCGGTGGATTCGCAGCAGATGCTGGTCACGGTGCCGATGATGATCACCGTGTCGACCCGGCCTGCGCCACGGATGTTGCGCAACACGGTCTCGAGCTGCGTGTTGTGGAAGGCATCGTAGCGGTGCTTCTTGATGACGACATCCCCAGGCAAGGGCGCAAGCGCGGCGACGATTTCGGCGCCGGCGCTGCCTTCCCGCATGCCTTTGGTTTTCAGCTTCGGCTGATAGCCGGTTTCCAGCGGCGAGATATCGAAATGGTCGCTGAGCACATGCTGGGTGTAGATAACCGGGACGCCTTGCGCGCGGCAAAGCTCGACCACCTGCCGCATCGCCGGAATGCGATGGCGGGCCATGGCCACTTCCATGACGGCGCCCTCATCGACAAAGTCGCTTTGCATGTCGATGACCAGGAGGGCTGCGCGTTGCTTGTCGAACGGCCATGGTTCGTCGCCGGGCTGGGCATTGCGTGTTTCCTGTTTCCGACGTTGATCAGGTGAGCAGCAGGCTCTTCATCGAGACATCGCAATTCCTGCCGATGACGATGTGATCGTGGATGGATGGAGAGATCAAGGTCGTGGCAATCTCGCAGCGAGCTCCGGGATTGGTTTGGGCGACTTGACGCGTCCTCGCTTGGCCTACGGGTCGATGACCGCGATCGCATCGATCTCTATCAGGTAGCCGGGAGACATCACCGCTATCCCGACCACCACGTTTGCTGGCTTGTGATCGCCGAACAGCTCGATCTGGGCCGCTTCGATGATCGGCACGTGTTCGTCGCGTTTGTAATCGACGATGTAGATCGTGATCTTGCAGACTTGCTCGGGCCGAGCGCCGGCGGCAGCAAGCGCTCGGCCGAGATTCCCGAACGCCAGGCGCGCCTGGACTGCGAAATCACCATGGCCAACGAGCTTGCCGTGTATGTCTTCTGGCTGCTGGCCCGAGACGAACACCAGCTTGCTTCCTGTCGCAACGACGACCTGGGAGTACATTTCCGGAATCGGCAGATCATTTGGATTTATGCATTCGAGCGTCATTGAATAGATCTCCTGCAATGGCTGACGGGAACTGGCTGCTTCGTATTCGCGAGTCTACGACATTGTCGCCGAAGCGGGCGCTTCCGTCGCAATATCACTTCTACACCGCAAGCGTGGGCGTTTGAGCCAAGCCGGAATGTTGCTGATTGGCTCGCGAGCGGTGGCGTTTGGGATGACGGCACCGGCGCCCATCAGGCTCAGATCAGCAGCAGGCCCTTCATCGAGGCGTTGCCTTTCTTGCCGATGATGATGTGGTCGTGGACGGCGATGCCGAGCGGCTTGGCGCTGTCGATGATCTGCTTGGTCATTTCGATGTCCGCACGCGATGGTGTCGGATCACCTGATGGGTGATTATGCACCAGGATGACGGCGCTGGCCGACAGTTCGAGCGCGCGCTTGATCACTTCGCGCGGATAGACCGGCGTGTGGTCCACGGTGCCGACCTGCTGTACCTCGTCGGCGATCAGCACGTTCTTCTTGTCGAGGAACAGGATGCGGAAATGTTCGCGGTTCTCGAACGCCATCGCCGAGCGGCAGTACGCAAGAAGCTGCGTCCAGTTGGACAGCACCTCGCGGTCGCGAACCTCGGTCCGCGCCATGCGCTGCGCGGCAGCGGCAATCACCTTCAGGTCGACCGCCACGGCGGGGCCGATGCCCTTCACCTCCTGCAGCAGCGCCACCGGTGCGCCAAGCACTTCGCCAAAAGTGCCGAAGCGCGCCAAGAGCGCCTTGGCGATCGGCTTGGTGTCGACGCGCGGGATCAGGCGAAACAGCAGCAGTTCGAGAAGTTCGTAGTCGGGCAGGACGTCTGCGTCGCCGGCAACGAAGCGCTCGCGCAAACGGTCGCGATGGCCGTGATAGTGTGGCTTCTCCGTCGATTTGTCTCTTGGTGCCTTGTTCTTCGCCGGTGGTTCAAGCCACCGCTCGGAGAAGAACCCCCGTTCGTCGTCGCCACTCTTCCCCATCGACCCCACACACTCCCCGAAGGCTTCGACGGCAGATTAGAGCGGTAAGCAGCGCGCGGTCGAGTTTTTTCGGCGACGGCGCCTCAAAGCCGCGGCTTGAGGCGATCTTGTTTTCAGCTGACCGCCGGCAGGCCGGGGCGGTCGAGCTTGTTTGGCGACAGGGTGAAAATCTCGCAGCCAGTTTCGGTGACGCCTATCGTGTGTTCGTACTGCGCCGACAGCGAGCGGTCGCGCGTCACCGCCGTCCAGCCGTCCGACAGCACTTTCACATGCGGCCGGCCAAGATTGATCATGGGCTCGATGGTGAAGATCATGCCCGGCCGCATCTCGACGCCTTCCGAGGCGGTGCCATAGTGCAGGATGTTGGGTGCGTCGTGGAACAACTGGCCAACGCCGTGGCCGCAGAAATCGCGCACCACCGAGCAGCGCTCTGCCTCGGCATAGGTCTGGATGGCGGCGCCGATGGCGCCGGTGCGGGCGCCGGGCCGGACCGCCGCGATTCCGCGCATCAGGCACTCATGAGTGACTTCAAGCAGGCGTTCGGCGGCGCGCTTGATGGTGCCGACGGGATACATGCGCGAGGAATCGCCGTGCCAGCCGTCGAGGATGTAGGTGACGTCGATGTTGACGATGTCGCCATCCTTCAACGGCTTGCTGTCTGGAATGCCGTGGCAGACGACGTGGTTGATCGAGGTGCAGGACGATTTGGTGTAGCCGCGGTAGTTGAGCGTCGCCGGTAGCGCGCCTTGGTCCATGCCGAATTCGAAGACGAAACGGTCGATGGTCTCGGTGGTGACACCCGGCTGGACCATCGGCACCAGTTCATCAAGGCAGCGCGCGGTGAGATCGCAGGCCTTGCGCATGCCGGCAAATCCTTCTTCGCCATAGAGGCGGATCTGGCCGGTATTCCTGAGGGGTGCCGTGGCGGCGTCGAGATAGGTGACCATAGTGTCCGTTTGCCTGTAAGCGGGCGGCGCATACCAGCCCGTTAGAAAATTTCCTCAGATTTGGCACTGCAAGCCGCAAGGTTCAAGGAAGAACTGCCGGCAATGGACTGATACTGGCGATATTCCTGGCTTGCGCGGCCGCTCAGATGACATCCAGGTGCGCGATCTCCTCCGAATGCCGAGATCGCACTGACAACACATTTTCGCGCAAAAGCAGCCAAAGCAACTTTTGACGACGAACGGCGTTGCTGTGGTCGACGCCAGTTCGGGAGATATAGAATGGACAGATTGCAATTCGAGGTGCCGGTGCGCATCGCGCCCGCGCACGGGCTGCCGGTAGAGGAAATATACAGCGTCGAACAGGCGCTGGATATCCTGCATGACTGGCCAAAGAAGCGACAGGGCAAGGTCTATGAAGCGGCGTTCAATGCCTGTTTCGGGGCCACGGTGGATGTGGTCAGGACTGAGGACGCATGGCGCGCCTTCATGGCGTTTTGCCGGGTCAGTGGCCTGCTGGCCAGGGACATGATGGTTACGGCCAAGCGCGCCGGCGAGGCGAGGGGCCTGAGGGTCTAGAGTTCTGCTTGGCCTGGAGGCCGGCCAACCGACTCGTTCCAATCGGCGCGGACTCCGCGGCGTTAAGGTTCCGTTTCCGACTTCACAGCTAGGCATGAGCCATAGAGCAGCGTCTGATTCGTTGCGTCGGTTTCATGGTGCAGAACATGTCTTCAGCCAATGTGCGTACCTTCCCGCTAGACCGGCAGACCGTGCTGGTGCGCGAGGTCGCCGCAAGGCTGGGCAGACTGCACGGCGACACGGCCACGTCGTTCTGGAAGGCCACGGCGCGCGAACTCCTCGACAAGGCGGTCGCGGCCGGCTGCGATGCGGCTTCGGCGGCCAACGATGTCCGCCGGTTTTTTGCCGCGGTCCAGGACGAGATGCATTTCAAGGCGGACGATGCCGCACCAGGGCAGCGCCGGACGCGCACCCGCCTCTAGCTTCGAACAGAGGACCGACACGCGCTCACTGTGGCCAACCGTGGACCGGTCTTGGCGTCGACGATCTCGGGCCTTGCGCTGTCGATCGTGCCGTCCCAGCCACGGCGAGCGCCTTGTTGAACGCGAGACAGGCGATGAAATACTGGTCGCGCTCGGCCCTGGTGACGTCGGTCATCGCCAAGGAAATCGTCGAGCGCTATGGCGGGACCATCACGCCGGAGAACCTGCCTTACGGATGGCTTTTGCAGATGGTGGGATCGACGCGGTTTAGCGCAAGGCGTCGGCCTCTCGGCGATCCCTGTGCCGACCCGATCCGAATCGGCTATGCCTGCGCGATGCAGGAAACGTCTCTCTACATCCCGGTGAAGCGGTTTCTCGAGAGCCTGGAATTCACGGTGAAGGGCGAAGTCGGCCACTGCGATATCGTGGCGGTGCGCGACGGCGAGCCGCCTGTGCTGGTCATCTGCGAACTGAAATTGCAGTTCAACCTCGAACTGGTGCTGCAAGGTGTCGATCGCGCGGCGGCATGCGACGAAGTGTGGCTGGCCGCGCGCATGTCGGCGCGTGGCAAAGGCCGCGAGCACGACCGCCGTTTTCGCGCGCTGTGCCGGCGGCTCGGCTTCGGGCTTCTGGCTGTCAGCGGCAAGGGGGAGGTCGAATTGCTGCTCAGCCCGGCCGCTCTGCCGCCGCGTCGCGATCCAAAGCGGCGCTCGCGGCTGATGGAGGAACACCGTCGCCGGCGCGGCGATCCGGTGGTCGGCGGTGGCTCGCGAGCCCCGATCATGACTGCCTACCGGCAGGATGCGCTGGCCTGCGCCGCAGCCATGACCGACGGGCCGAAACGCCCGCGCGATCTGAAAGCGATTTCGCCGCGCGCGGCCAGCATCCTATTGGACAATGTCTATGGCTGGTTCGCCAGGGCCGAGCGCGGTGTCTACGCGCTGACCGAGGGTGGCCACGCGGCGTTACAGCGCTGGCCGCAGGTAGCGCACGACCAAGGGTGAGTGGCCGGAGATTGCCGCGAGCAGGCGCCGAGGGAAACCTCGGCACGGCAGCCGCTGTTCGCCGTTTCAACCGATGCGCCGCGCCACCCTTCCAGCCGCTGCTAGTTCGGCGGCTGCCGCGAGGCTTCCTGTTTTCCTGAAAGATCTGGTACGCCCAAGGGGAATCGAACCCCTGTTACCGCCGTGAAAGGGCGGTGTCCTAACCGCTAGACGATGGGCGCGCTCAGACGAAGCGGCTTATAATTGCGTTGTTGCCAACCGGCAACCCATCAGCCGCCAGATGCAGAAACTTTTTTCAAGAGGGGCGAAAACGGCCAGTTTGGTGAGCAAGCGCAGGTTTTCTGGCCTCGCGTCGTTGCACATCTTTGGACGAATGCGCCGCGCAGTCGTCATCCTCGCGTCTGCGCTGCGTCGCTGCGCTCCTTGCTTCGCCATAGGATGACGAAGTCGCGGGTGCCTCGGCTAATCTCGAACGTCGCTGATAGGTAATCGGAAAAAACGGCGGGCTGCTAACAGCCCCTCGGCCCGTTTGCCGAATGGGGATGCTACCCCCGCCGGCGGCAGCGCCAATTCCAGTCGCGCTCGGGGCCGACGTCGACGTGAACGGATTCGGTATGGCAGTAGGTGCCGACGCCACCGCGGCCGGGCATGGTTCGGATGTAGCTCGCCAGTTCCCATTTGGAGACGCCGGGAACCTGGATGTCGGCGGCGGCGCAATACATGTGCAGCGAATTCTTGGCGCCGTTGGCGCGCCGGTTGCGGGCCGGGTCGCGGTAGCCTGATGTGACCATCATCTTGCGGCCGTAATGGCCTTCGATGGTCTTCAGCACACGCACCAGCGACGGCTTCAGGCAGGCGACGTCGACGCTCTCGTTTTGCTTCAACAGGCCGTTGGGCGCCAGCCGGGCGAGGCCGGCGGCGGAAGCCACCTGATAGGCGCCGCCCGAACCCTCGTCCTCGTTCAGGTCGACGTCGCTTTCGTCGTCGAGGCCGGATTTGCGCTTGATCTCGAACAGCGCCGTCTGGCGCACGCCGGGCAAGGCATCGCTGCCGGTGATGTGGTTGCTCTCGTTGCCAAGCGAGGCAAGCTGCAAGGGCTTGTCGGCCGAACTGGCTGAGGCCAACGTGATGATCGGCTTTGCCGGGGCGGCCTTCTGGGCAGCAACCGCAGGCTGTTCGCCCGAGCGCGAGTTGACCAGCGGAGCAGGTGCCGCCGAGGTTGGCGTGGTGCTGAACAGTGAGGCCAGGAAGCCCTTCTTCGGCGTGTCGATCTGCTGGGGCGCGGCGGTCACGTAGACCTCGCCGGGCGCGGGTGCCGCGGCAGTCGGTTTCGGCGCGGTCACGCCGGCATCGGCGGCGGCGATCTTCTGCGCCACGGCGTCCGTTGCGGCCGCGGTCTGTGCTGACTGCTGCAGCGACTGCGGCGTCTGGCCGACAATGGTTTCGGAGCCGGCGGGAACATTGACCGGGAAGCCGGTGCCGGGCTTGGCCACCGGCACATAGGCGACCTGCTCGGGCAGTGTCGCATCGCCCGCTGCCGTCATCATCATCTGCGGCCCGGTGGATGTGACCTGCACGGTCGAATCGCCCGGCGCCGCAGGGCTGGCGCCGGAAGCCGCGGCGATGTCAGAAGCGGTCGCGTTGTAGCCAGGCATGCCGACGGACATTGTGGGGTCGCTGGCGGAGGTGCAGGACGCCAGAAGCACGGAAAAAAGCGCTGCCGCTATAGTGCGACCTTCTCTCCCCGCGAGACGCGATCCTACTGATTTCAAAACTAAATTCCCCCTCGGTGTCCGGTCGGCATGCTATTGGTGCGGCGTCGAAACGTTCACATCCAATGCCTTGTGTTCCCAAACCGGAAACGAGACTTGTGTCAATTCTGCAAGCCTCTGAATTATTTGCTCGTTGGAGGCCAATTGAGGCTTCTTGAAGGTTGACGACACCATTTCGCCCCGTTTTGCCGGCTCGTCAACTCACCAGACATTACATTCCGTTACACACAGGCACCTGCAAAAGGTGCCGGCCGTTACACACGCACCTTCACATAGGTGCCGGGGGCATCACCCAGGGTTTTCATGTGCTTGCCCGGTTTGCGGGCCGGAACGAGGGTGTCGTCCTGGGTCTCGATCCAGTGCTGCCAATGCGTCCACCAGGAGCCGGGATGCTCCACCGCGCAGGCGAGCCACTGGTCAAAATCGCCTGTCGGTTTGCCGCCGGTCCAGTACTGGTATTTCTTGGCTGCCGGCGGGTTGACGACACCGGCAATGTGGCCGGAACCAGCCATCACAAACTCGACGTCACCGCCGAAATATTGCGAGCCGAGAAACACGGAAAGGGCCGGCGCGATGTGATCTTCCTTCGACGCCAGGTTGTAAACCGGGATGGTGACGTCGGCCAGCGACAAAGTGCGGCCGGCGAGTTCCATCACGCCACGCGTCAGATTGTTCTCGAGATAACAGTTGCGCAGGTAGAAGGAGTGGTTGGCGGCCGCCATGCGGGTGGAATCGGCGTTCCAGTAGAGCAGGTCGAAGGGAAGGGGATCCTTGCCGCGCATGTAATTGTTGATGACATAAGGCCAGATCAGGTCGCCCGAGCGCAGCATGTTGAAAGCGGTCGCCATCTTGGTGCCGTCGAGGTAGCCCTTTTCGTTCATCGATTTCTCGACCGCTGCCACCTGGTCCTCGTCGACGAAGACTTTCAGGTCGCCGGCATGGGTGAAGTCGACCTGCGTGGTGAAGAAGGTCGCCGATTTGATGCGGTTGTCGCCTTCCTGTGCCAGCAGTGCGAGTGCGGCCGCCAGCAGCGTGCCGCCGACGCAATAGCCGATGGCGTTGACCTCTTTCTCGCCGGTCGCCTTCTCGATCGTGTCGAGGCCGTATTGCAGGCCTTCCCCTATGTAAGCTTCCCAGCCCTTGGCGCCGTGCCGCTCGTCGGGATTGATCCAGGAGATGACGAACACGGTATGGCCTTGCTCGATCGCCCAGCGGATGAAGGACTTTTGCGGGTTGAGATCGAGGATGTAGAACTTGTTGATCCAGGGCGGGCAGATCAGCAGCGGGCGCTTGAGCACCGTCTCCGTCGTCGGATCGTACTGGATGATTTCGGCGACATCGCTGCGCCCGACCACCTTGCCGGGGGATGTCGCGACGTTCTTGCCGATCTCGAAGGGCGAATAGTCAGCTTGTCTCAGCTTCAGGTCGCCCTTGCCGGCGGCGATGTCTTCGGCCAGCATCTTCATGCCGCGCACCAGGTTTTCGCCATTCGAGGCAACGGTTTCTCGAAACAGCTCCGGATTGGTCAGGATGAAGTTCGACGGCGAGATGGCATTGGACACCTGCTTGACGTAGAAGCTGGCCTTATGGCGGGTGTGATCGTCGAGGCCTTCGGCGTGCTCGACCAGGTCGGCCGCCCAGCGCGAGGTGACGAGATAGGCCTGTTTGAGGAAATCGAAGAAAGCGTTGCGACCCCATTCGGGGTCTTGAAAACGCTTGTCGCCGCGCTCGGGCTTGACCGCATCTTCGGGCGCCTCGGCATTCGGGCTAACCTTCTGGATGGCGTTGCCCCAGACCGTCATGTAGCCGGCGAACAGTCGCGTCTGCGCTTCCAGCGCGCGTTGCGGGTCGGCCAGCCAATATTCGCTGAGCTTGGAAAGGGTTTTTACCATGTCGACCACGGGTTCGGCGACATGATCGCGCACCTCGCCCTTTTCGCGCGGCTCGGCCCAGGCGGAGGCGGCTTTGCCGGCCTGCTCGACCATGCGCGCCATGTTCAACGCGAAGCGTTCCGGGTCTTTCACCAGATATTGCTCGACGGTCGAAGATTGATCATCTTCCGCTTTGCTCGAATCAGGTGTTTTGGACATGGCTCGCGGGGTTCCTCCCGAGGCGTTTTCTTGACATATTATCATGGGACATCTGACCGGGTCCAATGCGCTGTACCCCGGCTGCCAGGAAAACAATATGACGATTAACACCGGCAAGACCATTTTTTCGGGGGCAGGCCGCTTTTGCCGCGTCGCGGTTGCAATCGCCTGTCTGGCGCCAGGGCTGCTGGCGGCAAGTGGCTGCACGAGCGCCAATACCGGCAACGGGATGAATGTCGGCCTGACGCAGGGCGCGCAGGACACCGGCTCTTATCCCAATCTCAACATCCCGCCGCAGGTGGCGGCAAGGCAACTCACCCCTGAGGAGACGCAGGCCAAGCTTGCCCAGTTGAAGGGCGAACAGCAGGGGCAAGTGGCCAAGGGCGGCGGCGGTGCCCCGTCCACCAGCCCGGCGGCGCTGAACTCGCTGGCGAAGAACCATGGCAAGGACACGCTGAAGCAGATCGAAGCCAAATGCGATCCCGCCCTCGACCCTACCTGCAAATAAGGCTATATCGCGCGCCGAAAGCGGTCTTTGCCAAAGGCGCCTAGCCAAGCCAACTGTGCTAAAGCCAATCTTAAATCGTCTGGAACTGACATGGAAGAATTTCACAAGGTCCGCCGGCTTCCGCCCTACGTGTTCGAGCAGGTCAACCGGCTGAAGGCCAGCGCCCGTTCGCGCGGCGCCGACATTATCGACCTTGGCATGGGCAATCCGGACCTGCCGACGCCGAAGGCGATCGTCGACAAATTGTGCGAAGTGGTGCGCGATCCGCGCACGCATCGCTATTCCTCCTCCCGCGGCATCCCAGGTCTGCGCCGCGCCCAGGCCGCCTATTATCAGCGCCGCTTCGGCGTGAAGCTCAATCCCGACACGCAGGTGGTGGCGACGCTCGGTTCGAAGGAAGGCTTCGCCAATATGGCGCAGGCGATCACCGCGCCGGGCGACGTGATCCTGTGCCCCAACCCGACCTATCCGATCCATGCTTTCGGCTTCATCATGTCGGGCGGCGTCATCCGTTCGCTGCAGGTCGAGCCGGATGACGGCTTCATCCCGGCGCTCGAGCGCGGTGTCCGTCATTCGATCCCGAAGCCGCTGGCATTGATCCTCAACTATCCGTCGAACCCGACGGCGCTGGTCGCCTCGCTCGATTTCTACAAGGACGTGGTCGCCTTCGCCAAGAAGAACGACCTCATCATCCTGTCGGACCTTGCCTATTCGGAGATCTATTTCGACGGCAATCCGCCGCCTTCGGTGCTGCAGGTGCCGGGCGCCATCGATGTCTGCGTCGAGTTCACCTCGATGTCGAAGACCTTCTCCATGCCTGGCTGGCGCATGGGCTTCGCCGTCGGCAATGAGCGGCTGATCTCGGCGTTGACGCGGGTGAAGTCCTATCTCGATTACGGCGCCTTCACGCCGATCCAGGTGGCGGCGGCGCATGCGCTGAATGGCGACGGCGCCGACATCGCCGAAGTTCGCGAGGTCTATTTGAAGCGCCGCGACGTCATGGTAGATGCCTTCAGCCGCGCCGGCTGGACCATTCCGGCACCGGCTGCCTCGATGTTCGCCTGGGCGCCGATCCCGGAGCCGTTCAAGCATCTCGGCTCGCTTGAGTTTTCCAAGCTCCTGATCGAGCACGCCGACGTCGCGGTGGCGCCGGGCATCGGCTTTGGCGAGCATGGCGACGATCACGTCCGCATCGCTCTGGTCGAGAACGAGCACCGGATCCGGCAGGCGGCGCGCAACATCAAGCGTTTCCTGGCGTCCAGCGCCAAGCAGCCGAACAATGTGGTGCCGCTCGCCGCGCATCGCTAAAGTCGCCGCACATCTTATTCGAGCAGATTCTTTGAGGGGCGTCGCCGGGCATGGCTGAAGCGTTGCGTGTTGGAATTGCGGGTCTGGGTACGGTTGGCGCCTCGGTGGCGCGCGTGCTGCGCGACAAGGCAGCGGAACTGACGCGCCAGTGCGGACGCGATGTCATCGTCACGGCCGTTTCCGCGCGTGATCCCAAGCGCGACCGTGGCGCCGACCTCAGCGCCGCCAAATGGTTCGACGATCCGATCAAGATGGCGCAGACCGCCGATATCGACCTCTTCGTCGAACTGATCGGCGGCGACGAAGGGGCAGCGCGCGCGTCGGTCAAAGCAGCACTTGAAGCCGGACGTCATGTCGTCACCGCCAACAAGGCGCTGTTGGCCAAGCACGGCGTGGCGCTTGCCGAAATCGCCGAGAAGAAGGGCGTGCTGCTCAACTACGAGGCGGCAGTTGCCGGCGGCATCCCGGTCATCAAGACGATGCGCGAGGCGATGGCCGGCAATTCGGTCACCCGCGTCTTCGGCATCCTGAACGGCACCTGCAACTACATCCTGACCCGCATGGAGGCCGAGGGCATCTCCTTCGACGAGTGCCTGAAGGACGCGCAACGGCTGGGCTACGCCGAAGCCGATCCGACTTTCGATATCGAGGGCCATGACACGGCGCATAAATTGTCGATCCTGACCAGCCTGGCCTTCGGCACCAGGATCGCCGCCAATGACATCTACATGGAAGGCATTTCCAATATCAGCCAGGCCGATATCCGCGCCGCGGGCGACCTTGGCTACCGGATAAAATTGCTCGGCGTCGCCCAACGCACCGACAGCGGCATCGAGCAGCGCGTGCACCCGACCATGGTGCCGACCGCGTCGGTGATCGCACAGGTGCATGGCGTTACCAATGCGGTGGCCATCGAAACCGACATTTTGGGCGAACTGCTGCTCTCCGGCCCGGGCGCCGGCGGCAACGCCACCGCGTCCGCCGTGGTCGGCGATATTGCCGACATCGCAAAGAGCCGGCCGGGCTTCCAGCACGGTCCGGTGTTCGGCCTGCCGGCCAAGGAACTGCGCCCCTACAAGAAGGCGCAGATGCGCAGCCATGCCGGCGGCTATTTCATCCGGCTGACCGTGCACGACCGCATCGGCGTCTTCGCCGCGATCGCCAAGCGCATGGCGGACAACGACATTTCGCTGGAATCGATCGTCCAGCATGCCGTCAGCGGCGAGACGGACGCGCAAAAGACGGTGATCCTGGTCACCCACGAGACGACGGAAGCAGCGGTGCGCAAGGCTGTCGACGGCATCACCAAGGACGGCCACCTCACAGACAAGCCGCAGGTCATCCGCATCGAGCGTGCGGGCTAGGCCAAGTCATTTTTTTCCTTTAACCGATTGATGCTGCTGCTGAAAAGTGGTTTCGGACGCCATAATGCTCTATCTCTTTGATTTGGAGCCGGATTGAGATTTCAGGTCGAACCCACCAGTCATCATTGGGTTCTGGCGGAGGCGTGAGCCGCGAGATCAAGGCGCGTCACCAGGAGGTGGAAAAGTTGAGACTTTCCTGTTTAGCCGTCGCATATTGCCGGAAATGACAATCTGTAGACTACGCCTCCTATGACGGGCGACAAACGCTTCTTCCTCGATATCAGGCAGTCGGCGACCGGTGTTTCCTGGGAACACCGGTTGAGCGAGCGGCAGGACATGACTGCGCTCGCCATAGCGCAGGGCCACGGCGTGCCCGACATTGTGGCGCGCGTGCTCGCCGGGCGGGGCGTCACCGCGGACCAGGCCGAGCGCTTCCTCGATCCGACGATCCGCAATCTGTTGCCGGATCCGGCTTCGCTGACCGACATGGGCAAGGCTGCGACCCGCATCGCCGAGGCGGTCATGGCCAAGGAGAAGGTGGCAATCTTCGGCGACTACGATGTCGACGGCGCCGCCTCTTCGGCGTTGCTCAAGCGCTTCCTGACGCATTTCTCGGTGCCTTCGGAGATCTACATTCCCGACCGCATCTTCGAGGGCTACGGCCCCAATCCGGAGGCTATGCGCGAACTGGTCTCGCGCGGCGCGACGCTGATCGTCACCGTCGATTGCGGCACCAACAGCGCTGTCTCCATTGATGCCGCCAAGGCCGCAGGCGCCGATGTGGTGGTGCTCGACCACCATCAGGTCGGCGGCCCGCTGCCGGAGGCGACCGCGGTCGTCAATCCCAATCGCGAGGACGACCTTTCCGGGCAAGGCCATCTGTGCGCCGCCGGTGTCGTCTTCCTCACTCTGGTGCAGACGGCGAGGGTCCTGCGCAGCCGATTGCCCGACGCAGCGCCACCGGACCTGTTGTCGTTGCTCGACTTGGCGGCGCTGGCCACGGTTTGCGATGTGGTGCCGCTCATCGGCGTGAACCGCGCTTTCGTCGTCAAGGGACTACAGATGGCGCGGCAGCAGAAGAATGAGGGGCTCGCCACACTGGCGCGGGTGTCCCGCATTGGTGAGCCGATAAGCACCTTTCATCTCGCCTATCTGATTGGGCCGCGCATCAATGCCGGCGGCCGCATCGGCGATGCAGCACTTGGCAGCCGGCTGCTCGCCACCGACGATCCGGTTGAGGCCAGGACCATTGCCGAGACACTCGACCGGCTCAACCAGGAACGCCAGCAGATGGAGCTGGAGATGCTGGCAGCGGCGCGCGCCGAGGCTGACGCCGAACTTGCCGGCGGCAACGGGCCGGCCATCATCGTCACCGCCAGCACCAATTGGCATCCCGGCATTGTCGGCTTGATCGCCTCGCGGCTGAAGGACCATGCGCGGCGGCCGGCCTTCGCCATCGCCTTCAACGCCAATGGCATCGGCACCGGCTCCGGCCGTTCGGTGTCGGGCTTCGATCTCGGACGGCTGGTGCGCGCAGCCGCCGATGCCGGGCTGATCGTCAAGGGCGGCGGCCACGGCATGGCCGCCGGCATCACGGTGGAACGCGCCAAGCTCGGCGAACTCCGTGCTTTCTTCGAGGAGCGCGCAGCGGCCGAAGTGTTCCGGCTGCAGGACGAAGAAAGTCTGGCCGTCGACGGCGCGCTCGCCGCCGAGGGCGCGACGATTGCTTTGCTCGATGCACTGGAAAAGGCCGGGCCTTTCGGCGCCGGCCATGTCGCGCCGGTGTTCGCGCTGCCGCGCCATCGGCTGGCCGACGCGCGGGCCGTCGGCACCAACCACATCCGGGCTGATCTGCAGTCGGAAAGCGGCGGCCGCATCCAGGGCATCGCCTTTCGATCCGTCGATACCGCGCTGGGCGAATTCCTGTTCAAGAACAGGGGCAACACGATCCATGTAGCCGGCTCGCTGTCGGGGAATTATTGGAACGGCAACCGCACGGTGCAGTTCCGCATCACCGATGCGGCCAAAGCCTGACATTGCCGAACTGGTTTAAGCGAGAACCGTCTGCAGCCGCTTCAACTCGCTGATCTGCGCCATCGTCGCCTGGTAACCGACGCTGATCGCCTCATCCGCGCGGTGGAATTCGGTCAAGCCGATATGGCTGAGTTTCGGTTGGAGCGACATGTCGGGCGGATCGCCCGCCAGCCTTGCGCGTGAAATCCGGTCCTGGATGATGTTGAAGGCTTCGACCATGACGCCGGTGATGCCGAGACGGCTCTGGTGCGGCTGGTGGTCGGGGCTGGCCTGGCCTGGCCGGGGCGCGTCCTTCTCGATGAGCAGTTCGCCGGCGCTGTGCTTGATGACGGCGGCGCGGCCGAACAGATCGTAGTGAAGGTTGACCGCGACGACCAGCGGCTGCTCGTAGGCGCGGCAGACCGAAACCGGAACCGGGTTGACCAGCGCGCCGTCGACCAGAATGCGGCCGTTGCAATTCACCGGTTCGAACACGCCCGGCAGCGCATAGGAAGCCCGCATCGCGGTGATCAGCGAACCGCTGGACAGCCAGATCTCATGGCCGGTGCGGATTTCCGCGCCAACGGCGACGAAGGGTTTCGTCAGATCCTCGAAGCGGATGCCTGCCATGTGCTCGCGCAGCCTGACGTCCAGTTTCATGCCGCCGAACAGGCCGCTGCCGCGCAGATTGAGATCGAGCAGGCCGAAGATGCGCCGCTTGGTCAGGCTGCGGGCGAACTCCTCGAGTTCGTCCAGCTTGCCGGCGAGATAGCAGCCGCCAACCAGCGCGCCGATCGAGGTGCCGGCGATCATTGAGACTTCGATGCCGGCTTCGTCGAGCGCGCGCAGCACGCCAATGTGCGCCCAGCCGCGTGCGCAGCCGCCGCCCAGCGCGAGCGAAATGCCTGTCTTGCCCGCGGGTTGCGGGTCAGGCACGCCGCCGGACGATGAGGGGCCATTGGCCTCCCGCACGTCCGGTCTGCTACGCAATGACGCCCACTCGAGCATCATGATCTCCCTTGTCCCGCGTCCGTTCTACAGGAAGGACGTTTGAGAATAGTGAATATGAGTGGTTTGCGACTGTTGAATGGTTCACGCGGGCTTCCGATACGTTTTTTCCGCATCGAACAGCGGCGTGCTGCCATCGCCGGCAAGCGTTGCCTTGCCGCCGATTAGCCCCACCGTCCGATAAAAACATGAACGCCGACCGGTGTGACAAGTTGCGTCGTGGCCCAACACTTTGACGCGCAACCATATGGCGTCCTGGTCACAATCCGTGAGCATCTCGACGACCGTCTGAAAATTGCCTGATGTTTCGCCCTTCTTCCACAGCGTGCTGCGCGAGCGCGACCAGTAGTGCGCGATGCCGGTTTCGAGCGTCAGCGCCAGCGCCTCGGCATTCATATGCGCGACCATCAGCAGCATACCGTCAGCGGCGTCGGTGACGACGACGGTGACCAGCCCGGCAGCATCGAAGCGCGGGGAAAACACCGCGCCTTCTTCGAGAGCCTTCTTGTCTGATGGAGCCGTGGGAAATGTTAGTGCCGACATCGCCGGTCCTTGATCTAGCGATGCCGGCGAGGGGCTTACGCCCCGAGGCCGCGCACCATGGTGACGAAACGGACCTGTTCCTCGGGCGTGTCCTTGAACACGCCGGTGAAGGTCGAGGTCAGCGTGGTGGAGCCCTGCTTGCGGATGCCGCGCATGGCCATGCACATATGCTCGGCCTCGATCATGACGGCGACACCGCGCGGATTGAGCACGTCCTGGATGACGCCGGCGATCTGTGCGGTCATGGCCTCCTGAGTCTGCAGGCGATGGGCGAAGATATCGACGACGCGCGCGATCTTGGACAGGCCGACGACCTTGCCATCCGGGAGGTAGCCGACATGCGCCTTGCCGATGATCGGCACCATGTGGTGCTCGCAATGCGAGTGGAACTGGATGTCCCTGACGATGACGAGATCGTCATAGCCGGCGACTTCCTCGAAGGTGCGGCCGAGTTCTTCGGCCGGGCACATGTCATAGCCGTTGAACATTTCGAGAAAGGCCTTGGTGACGCGCTTGGGCGTGTCGATCAGGCCCTCGCGGTCCGGATTGTCGCCGGTCCAGCGCAACAGCGTGCGCACGGCGGCCTCGACCTCGGCTTCGCTCGGCCTGTCGGTGACCGGCTTGTCCAGATAGTCGGAAGGGGGCATTATTTTCTTGATGACGGCATCCATAAAGGCGTCTCCCGTAGTTCCTCTCTCAGGAGGAACGAGTTGAACGGACCACGACCTTTCGGGTGCTGAAAACTCGCCCGGTTTCCAGCCCGCAAGCGGCGTGAACGAAATGGGCAAGGACGATGGCTTTGCGTTGCCTTGTCGATACCCGACTGCCAGCATTATATATGGTCGTGCGCAGCGAATGAAAGACGCCACAGCGGCAATCGCTGTTCGCTTGGCGGCGACGGATTGGAAAAATATGATTGACGACGTCTACAATGCGAAAATTCTGGGTTTTGCCGGAAACATCGCCCGCATAGGCCGGCTCGATCATCCGGATGCGAGCGCCAAGGCTCATTCCAAATTGTGCGGCTCGACGGTAACCGTCGACCTCAAGATGGACAATGGCGTCGTCACCGATTTCGCTCATGACGTGAAGGCCTGCGCCCTCGGCCAAGCCTCGTCCTCGATCATGGCTCAACATGTCATCGGCGCCAGCGCCGACGAATTGCGGGCGGTGCGCGACACCATGCTGAAGATGCTCAAGGAAAATGGCGCGCCGCCGCAAGGCCGCTTTGCCGATCTGAGATATCTGGAGCCGGTGCGCGACTACAAGGCGCGCCATGCCTCGACCATGCTGACCTTCGATGCGGTCGTCGATGCCATCGGTCAAATCGAGAAGAAACGCGCAGAAGAAGCAGCGTGATGTTGGTACATGACGGCTCCTCCAACAGCCGGTGAATTGTCAAACTTGGGCGTTGAACACGTCGAGGAGCTTCTCACGTAACCGGGCTCATGCCTTGGTTTGCTGCGCCCGTCTGCTTTCGGCAAATTCGCTTCTCACCCAGTCGGCGAAGGCCTTGGCCGGCTCCGGCAGGTCCTTCAAGCTCCTGGCGACCAGCCAGTAGGCGCCCGATGCGACGTCGATGTCGAACGGCTTGATCAGCGCGCCGGATGCTATCTCCTCGCCGATCTGCAAGAGGTCGCCCAGCGCCACGCCGTGGCCGAGCAGGGCCGCCTGCTTCGACAGCGACACATCCGCCAGCATAGGGCCGCGCGCCGGAATGGTGTCGGCTGACACGCCAGCCGCTTCGAACCAGCGCGCCCAGCCCTGACGATTTTCCTCGTGCAACAGCGTGTAGCGGGCGAGGTCGAGCGGCTTTTCGAGGGCGGGGCCCGATGCCAGCAAGGCCGGCGACAGGACCGGTGAATCGACGGTCGAGGCTAGCCATTCGGCCTCGCTGCGCGGCCATGAGGTGGCGCGCGCGCTGAAGCGCAAGGCGAGTTCGGGCTGATCGCTGCGGAACTCGATCGGCCTTGGGTCAACTTCGAGGGAAACGTCGATATCGGGCCGCAACTGGCTGAAGCGGTTGAGCCGCGGCAACAGCCATACCGAGGCCAGCGACGGCTCGACACTGACGCGGACCACCGACTGCGCCGGGGCCGCCACCAGGTCCGAAAGCAGCCTGTCGATGTCGTCGAAACTCCTGACCAGTTGATCGAGCAGGCGCTGGCCGGCCTCGGTCAGCTCGACGCGGCGGTGATGACGGCGGAACAAGGGCTGGCGCAAGAACTGCTCGAGTTCGCGGATCTGCCGGCTGATGGCGGCCTGCGAGACGAACAGCTCCTCGGCGGCCCGGCTGAAACTCAATTGCCGGCCGGCTGCCTCGAAACTTCGCAACGCCGTCAGGGGCAACCGTCCGCGCTTCATTTCGCATAACCCGAAGTTATCCGAACCGGAAATTATACTCTTTTGAAGGCGAAGGCCAGCGGGCGTCTAATCCGCTCTTAGAGGAGACACGGACATGATCCAGTTTCTGGAAATCTTTGGCGATGTGATGCGGATCGTGACTTTTCAACGGCGTGGCGACAGGCGGCATCATGTGCAGCGCACCGAGCAAAGGCCGGCCACCCGCTGGGCGGTTCCAGCGGAGCGGCATCCCTTTCGCCGCTCGCGACCCTGAAGCCGATAAAGAGGCGAGTGAAGAGGATTGCGTTTGCCGGCCGAAGCTCACATCTATCGGTTTGGAAACGCAAGCTGACCCGGAAGCCGGTCTCGGGGTCGCGTTCGGAAAGAGGCTGCAGTGGGCGACCAGCATCGGCATGTGCATGCCGCCGGACGGACCCGGCGCGGGCGCAACTGGCCCGGTCCCTGGCGCAAAACACCCGGCCGCATTTTCGGCACGTCGCTGGTGCGCCTCTATCAACTGACGCTGTCCGGATTTGTGGGCAATTCCTGCCGGCATCTGCCGACCTGTTCCGAATACGCGCATGAGGCGATCGCCCGCCATGGCCTGTGGGCCGGCGGCTTCATGGGGCTGTTCCGGGTGCTGCGCTGCGGGCCGTTCGGAACGCACGGCGTCGACCGCGTGCCGGAGGTGCTCGCTCCGCGCTACGTCTGGTTCACGCCATGGCGTTATTGGCAGATCGGCAGGAAGCGCGGCGAGGCCTGACGGCGGACGCGCTGGGTCCCTGATCCAGATCGCCAGGGCGGCATTTCTTTACGATCCGGTAGGGTTAACAACGGCCTGCACAAAGACTGCGCATTTGAGTCAAAATCGAGCCAAGAGACTTCGCTAAGCGCCTCCTGTTCATTCCCAGGAGAGCCCACATGCGTCGGATCGAAACCCATCCCTTCATCATTGCCGCGGTCCTCTTCCTGCTGGCCTGGTTTCTGGGATTTCCGATGCGGGCGCAATCGGCGCCGCTTGGCGATGTCGCCTGTACGCTTATCCAGGACGCGGCGAGCGGCGAGACGCTCTGCCAGAATGGCGTCTGCGACCAACGCGTCAGCCCGGCATCGACCTTCAAGGTGCCGCTGGCACTGATCGGCTACGACAGCGGAATCCTGAGCGATGCGCATACGCCGACCTGGGACTACAAGCCTGAATTCAGGGCCGTGAGCCGCGACCACAAAGCCGTCGACCCGATGATCTGGGAGCGCGACTCGATCGTATGGTATTCGCGCGAGATCGTGCGCCGGCTCGGCGCAAAAAGCTTTGCCGGCTACGTCTCGAAATTCGGCTACGGCAACATGGATGTCTCGGGCGATGCCGACAAGGACAACGGGCTCACGCAATCCTGGATAAATTCCTCGCTTGAGATATCGCCGGTCGAACAGACAGCCTTCCTGCGCCAGCTGCTCGCCGGCAAGATGCCGGTTTCTGCCAAGGCGCATGAGATGACCCGAGCCATCCTGCCGACTTTCCAGGCCGGCGGCTGGACGGTGCGGGGCAAGACCGGCAGCACCAGGCTGGGAAACAGCAAGGACAAGCGCGCGCTGGGCTGGTTCGTCGGCTGGGCCGAAAAGGGCGGCCGCCGGATCGTCTTCGCCCGGCTGGTCGTCGACACCAAGCCGATCGACATGCCGAAAGGCCCGGCGACACGCGCGGCGTTCCTGAGGGAGTTGCCGCAACTGGTGAAGTGAGTTGCCGCGACAAGCGGCTGTGCCAATGACCGCTGCGGAAATGTATCAGTCGACGTTCCGGCTCGTGGACTCTGTCGGCCGTCGCCCTTACAATCCCGGTCCTGTTGCTCTTGAAAGCAATGCACCACATGACCGAAGGACGCGTCCAACGCCGTCTTGCCGCAATTCTGGCCGCTGACGTGGTGGGGTATACGCGCCTGATGGGCAGCGACGAGGCCGGCACACTTGCCGATCTGAAGGAGATACGGGCCCACCTTATCGACCCCAATATGGCCGAGCACCAAGGTCGCATCTTCAAAACGACTGGCGACGGCATCCTCGCCGAGTTTCCAAGTGTCGTGAACGCCGTGGCTTGTGCCGTTGCTATGCAGCGTGCCATGTCGGGTCGCAGCGCAAAACTGTCCGAGGACCGAAGAATACAATTCCGCGTTGGGATCAACCTCGGTGACGTAATCGTCGAGGATGACGATCTGTTGGGTGACGGCGTGAACGTGGCGACAAGGCTCGAAGGCATCGCTCCTGTTGGAGGTGTTATGGTTTCGGGCACGGTGCGAGATCACCTCGGAAACCGGCTTGAAGTGCAATTCGACGACATTGGTGAGCAGATACTTAAAAATATTGAACGCCCCGTGCGAGCTTATGCGGTGCGCCTCGACGGTCCCGAAGCGGCCCCCACTTCGCCGGCGTCGCTTGCTGATAAGCCATCCATCGCTTTGCTGCCGTTCGTCAATATGAGCGACGACCGTCAGCAGGACTACTTTGCGGATGGGATCACAGAGAACGTCATCACCGGATTGTCTCGGTTTCGCGATCTTTCCGTCATCGCCAGTAATTCGACGTTTGCTTACAAGGGCAAAGCCACGAAGATACAGGATGCCAGCCGAGAGCTGGGTGCCCGCTATATCTTGGAGGGCAGTGTACAGAGGTCGAAGGACCGGGTCCGGATTACCGCCCAGCTCATTGACGGCAAGACTGGGCGGCACCTTTGGGCAGAGCGCTACGACCGAGGCATCGAGGACATCTTTGCCGTGCAGGACGATGTCACTGAAAGAATAATCGGCAGTTTAGCCACAGCGTACGGAGGCCGACTATTAAAGGCGTGGCAAGAGCGCCCGGAAGTCGCGGGGACGCGGAATTTTGAGGCGCTGGACTATTTCGTGCGCGGCATGGAGTCTCTCAACCGCTACACAAAACAAGACAACTTGCGTGCTCGGGAACTCTTTGAGAAGGCGGGCGAACTCGATCCGAAGTTCGGAAAGGCGTTTGCGAAGCTCGCTTGGACGCACATGATCGACGCAAGCGACGGTTGGAGCGCGAATCCCGAGGCTTCACTGGCATGTGGCCTGAAATTCGCCAATTTGGCGATCGAACGGGACGACGCCGAGGCATGGGGGCACTATGCGCTCGCAGGGCACTGCCTATTTTGCGGACAATACGAACGCGCTATCGTTGAGTATCAACGCGCCCTTGAGCTTAATCCAAATGACGCCGACGTGCTGTTGGATTACGGTTCCTGCCTAAGCTATTGCGGGAGGGCACAGGAAGGCCTTGAGACGGCGCAAAAAGCCATGCGTCTCAACCCTCACTACCCCGAGTGGTACATCCTACAGATTGGCCAGATTTACTACGACGTTCGCAGATATCGTGAAGCGATCGCGGCGTTGGAAGGTCTACGAACCCTCGACACCGTATACCAACACTTATACCTGGCAGCGAGCTACGCGGCTTTAGGGAGCGAAGACGAAGCGCAGCAGGTCATCGAGCACATTTTGCAGCTGGAGCCGCGAGCCACAATCACGATGAGAACGACCTCGGACATGGCGCCATACAAGAACTCAGGTGACTTGGAACATCTTCGCGAGAACTTGCGCAAGGCAGGCCTGCGCGAGTGAGTGAAAGCTCGCGCTAGCCTTGAACGGCTGCAAAGTGGCGGTCCTTGGTCGTTCCGATCGGGAGGCCAATGGCAACGTTCCAACTGGAATTCAAACTGACACACTACCAGCGCTCTTTACCTCACACCGTGCTGCCTCTAAAACCCGCCCGCTGCCGGATGCTTCCGGCTTCACACCACGACCACCCGCGCTCGTTTGCGGGACTGGATAGGAGATACAAATGCTGAATTCCGTTTCCCTGACATTTCCCGATGGCTCCGTCCGCGACTATGACGCGGCGATGACCGGTGCGGGCCTCGCCGAATCGATCTCGAAGTCGCTGGCCAAGAAGGCTGTCGCCTATGCCATCGACGGCACCGTTCGCGATCTTTCCGACCCGCTTGGCAAGTCCGGCAAGGTCGAGATCATCACCCGCACCGATCCGCGCGCGCTGGAGCTCATCCGTCATGATGCAGCACACGTGCTGGCGGAGGCCGTGCAGGAACTGTGGCCGGGAACGCAAGTGACCATCGGGCCGGTGATCGAGAACGGATTCTATTACGACTTCGCCCGCAACGAGCCGTTCACGCCGGACGATTTCCCAGTGATCGAAAAGAAGATGCGCGAGATCATTGCGCGCAACAAGCCGTTCACCAAGGAAGTCTGGTCGCGCGACAAGGCGAAAAATGTCTTTGCCGAGAAGGGCGAGCGCTACAAGCTCGAGCTGATCGACACCATTCCCGAAGACCAGGATCTCAAGATCTATTCCCAGGGTGACTGGTTCGACCTCTGCCGCGGCCCGCACATGGCCTCGACCGGCCAGATCGGCAACGCCTTCAAGCTGATGAAGGTGGCCGGCGCCTATTGGCGCGGCGATTCGAACAACCCGATGCTGACCCGCATCTACGGCACGGCCTGGGCCGAGCAGGCTGAACTCGATGCCTACCAGACGATGCTGGAAGAGGCCGAGAAGCGCGACCACCGCAAACTCGGCCGCGAGATGGACCTGTTCCATTTCCAGGAAGAGGGGCCGGGCGTCGTCTTCTGGCACGCCAAGGGCTGGAAGATGTTCCAGAATCTGGTCAACTACATGCGCCGCCGCCTCGACGAGCAAGGCTACCAGGAGGTCAACGCACCGCAGGTTCTCGACAAGAGCCTGTGGGAGACGTCGGGCCACTGGGGCTGGTATCGCGATGCCATGTTCAAGGTGACGGTGGCCGGCGACGACACCGACGACGACCGCGTGTTCGCGCTGAAGCCGATGAATTGTCCGGGCCACGTGCAGATCTTCAAGCATGGGTTGAAATCCTATCGAGATCTGCCCGTAAAGCTTGCGGAATTCGGCAATGTGCATCGTTACGAACCGTCCGGCGCCTTGCACGGGCTGATGCGCGTGCGCGGCTTCACGCAGGACGATGCGCATATCTTCTGCACCGAGGAGCAACTGGCCGCGGAGTGCCTGCGCATCAACGATCTGATCCTGTCGACCTACGCCGATTTCGGCTTCGACGATGTCAGCGTGAAGCTGTCGACGCGGCCGGATAAGCGCGTCGGCACCGACGAGGCCTGGGATCATGCCGAGGCGATCATGGGCAACGTGCTGGATACAATCAGGACGCGCTCGGGAAACCGCATCAAGACCTCGATCAATCCGGGCGAGGGCGCTTTCTACGGGCCGAAATTCGAATATGTGCTGAAGGACGCCATCGGCCGCGAATGGCAGTGCGGCACCACGCAGGTCGACTTCAATCTGCCGGAACGCTTTGGCGCCTTCTACATCGGTTCGGATTCGGAAAAGAAGCAGCCGGTGATGGTGCATCGCGCCATCTGCGGTTCGATGGAACGCTTTCTCGGCATCCTGATCGAGCATTATTCCGGCCATTTCCCGCTGTGGTTCGCGCCGCTGCAGGTGGTTGTGGCGACGATCACCTCGGATGCTGACGACTATGCGCGAAAGGTTGTCGCACAGTTGAAGGCGGCAGGACTTTTGGCCGAACCGGATCTGCGCAACGAGAAGATCAACTACAAGGTGCGTGAGCATTCGCTGGCCAAGGTTCCTGTGATCCTCGTCTGCGGCAAGCGCGAGGCGGAAGAGGAGACCGTCAACATGCGCCGGCTCGGCTCGCGCGATCAGGAATCGCTCAAGCTGGCCGACGCGCTGAAGCTGCTTTCCGACGAGGCTGTTTCAGCCGACCGAAGGCGCAGCGCGGCCTGAGCAAACAATGTTTCGTAGAAATGGCGGTGGAGCGATCCACCGCCATTTTCACATGCCTGTCACGCCAACCTTGTAACGAGCCCCCATGCTCAAGCTGAAGATACGGGAAAGACCGTTTCCCGAACTCTCCTACGCCAATGCGAGCCAGCCGGCGCTGACGCGCTGGTTCATCCATTCCATTGAAGGTCTGTCGGGGCGCGACCGGTATGCCGCGCTCTATGATTTCTGGCGCCGCCAGGTGGCGCCGACCGGCGAGCGGGTGTTCAGCCGCATGCTGCAGCTGATCGACGTCAAGGTGCGCAGCACCGATCAGTGGCCGCCGGCGGGGCTGCCCGACACGCCGCTGGTGATCGTCGCCAACCACCCGTTCGGCATTGGCGACGGCATTGCCGTGCTGTCGCTCGTCGAGCAGCTCGGGCGTCCGTTCCGCGTCATGATCCACAAGGATCTGCTGAAGGTCCGCGAGATGGAACCGTACTCGCTGCCGATCGACTTTTCCGAGACCAAGGACGCGGTGAAGAACAACATGGCGGTGCGCCACGAGGCAGTGCGGCTGTTGAAAGAGGGCGTCACCATCGTCGTATTTCCGGCCGGCGGCGTCGCCACCGCGCCGAAAGGCTTTGGCCGGGCGCGCGACCTGCCGTGGAAGATGTTTCCGGCGCGCCTCGTGCAGGACGCCAAGGCGTCGGTGGTGCCGATGCATTTTTCCGGTCAGAACGGCCGGCTGTTCCATCTGGTCAGCGGTCCGATGAACATGGCCGAGCGCGAAGGAAGGCTGGCGAAATTCGTCGGCAAGGCGTCGCTGACGTTGCGCCTTTCAATGCTCATCCGCGAATTTGCGCGGCTGTCCGGCAAGACGATCGACGTGCGCGTCGGCAACGTACTGCGCTGGGATGAGCTGGAGCCGCTGCGCGACCGCAAGACCTTGCTTGATCGCCTTCATCGCAGCGTCTTCGATCTGGCGCCCGACGCACCGCGCAGCCGCGTCCACTTCCTGCCGCGCCGTATGCGCAAGGCAGCCTGAGAGACGCTAACTAGGGCGTGTACTCATAAACGACGTTCAGTCGGTCAACTTTTCGACAACCTCGGCCCTTTTGCTCAATAGCTCCTAGGGCAGTGGGAGCGGTTTGTCGCTGAGTGTACGCAAGTAGGCGATCAGGTTGACCCGTTCGGTCTCGTCCGGGACGCCAGGCACCTCCATGTAAACACCCGGCGTGGTGAGCATGGGCTCAAGCAGATATTTGTTCAGGTCCTCGTACGTCCATACACCCTCTAAGGCCAGCAAGGTGTCGGAGTAACGCATATTTGCCATGGATGCCTTGTCGCGGCCGACGACGCCCCATAAGTTCGGTCCCGTTTTGATCCCTCCCTGTGGCTCGGCATTGTGGCAACCGTGGCACACGTGTGTGAAGTAGGTTCGGCCTTTCTCGACATCGGCAGCAGCCAACTTCATCGAGATCGGAGCTGGCGTTGGCAACACGACGCCGTGCGACATGAGATAGTCAGCAACTTCGCGTTGCCCCTTGAATTTTGCCAGATGGAGCGGTGTCTTGCCGTCCATTGTCTTCGCATTCACGTCCGCGCCGGCCTCAACCAGTGCTTTCACGCAATCGAGGCAACCGAGATTGACCGCGATGTGGATAGCGTTTTCGCGGCTGCGCTTCGAATTTGGATTTGCGCCCCCGTCCAGCAACAGATTGATCAAATCGGTCCTGCGTTTTGCCAAAGCCAGAATAAGGGCAGGACCCAAACGCGGGTCCGGGACGGCGTTGACGTCGGCACCGCGTTCAATGAGCAGTTTTGCCGCTGCAAAATGACCGCCTTTGACCGCAAGATAGAGTGGTGTCGTGCGCCCGTCGCTCTCATCGACGCCGGCACCAGCGTCGAGCGCTGCCGTGATCGCCGCGACATCGCCCTTCATGGCGGCGTCGTGAATGCCGGCGGCATGCGATACAATCGGTGCAAGCAGTAGTGGAATGAAAAGCAAGGACATGCGCATTTTGGCATCTCCCAAGGCAAACTGCGGTACGGGTCATGCTTTCAAGGCCGCAAAAACATACCACGAATGCCGGATCGTGGCCACTCCAACCGGTGCCTAGAAACGAATCGCAAGGTCGATCCGTCCGGCTGTGGCTTCGGGCTTATGAGTCCACAACCTAGTCGGCGCCTTCCTCCGGATCGATCGCAGAGGCATCAGTGGCCAGCACCTCGATCTCCTGGTTCTGCCCAGCGACCACGGTGAAATCCTTCTGGTAGATGCGGTCGCGGTTCTTGGCGATGATGGTGTATTGGCCTTCGGCCAGCACCATCGAGGCGAAGGCGCCGACGGCCTCCTTGATCGGATCGCCGGATTCGTTGAGCAGCGACCAGGATGTATCGGCGATGGCCTCGCCGCCGGTCTCGCGCACCAACTTCATGGTCTCCTCCGCCGCGCGATGCTCGACGGTGGCTTCGGTCAGCTTGCCGGCTTCGACACGGATGTCGGAGCGAATAACGGCATTGACCGCGCCATAGGTGGAGACGACATGATAAACGCCGGCGTTGAGCCGCACGACGCTGTTCGGCTCGACATCGGGAATGATCAAAGCGCGGTCGCCATTGGCCTCGGCGGTGCCCTCATAAATGGAGAAGCGCAGTTTTTTCGGCGGAATACGCACGCCGCCCGACAGCACCGCGTCGAGCTTGAGGCCGCCGGCATCGAGCACCAGGCTTTCGCGCCTGGCGTCCTTGCCGACGGTGATGCGCTTGGTGGCGCCGGCGCGTCCGTATGAGGCGTGGACCAGATAGCTGCCGGGTTCGAGCTGGAACACGGCGCTGCCGCCATGCGCGGAAGCCACCATCGGCAGCTTGCCGTCGCCGGCGGCCTCGGGCTTGAAGACGCGCCAGACGATGCCGCGCGTGATGTCGGCGCCCTTGTCGGTCAACTGCGCCGACAGCGTTATGGCACCGCCGCCACCGAGTGCCAGCGGCGTCTCGCCCTTGGGCGGTGCATAGCTCGAAATATCGGGGAGTTTCAGATTGCCGATGCCGTCGGCATTCTGCGCCATGGCCATCGAGGCCGGCGCAAACAGCGCTACGGCGAGCCAAATCAGGAAAAGGCGCGATGTCCCCTCAAACATGCCTTGCGTTGAAGCCCAAGGCGGTGGCAATTTCAAGGCTTAAGAGTCCGACCGCCTTGGCAACAGGTTCTTTCGTCCGGCGCGCCCGCGCCAATGCCCGAGCCGCCCCGATCCGCAATGGCGCGCTTCAGCTCAAAATCGAGTGCTTTAGGAGACCTGGCCCCCATGGCGTCGCCGATCATCGACTTCCTGCTGACCCGAAACTCCGCACCGATTCCTGAATTGAAGGAACCGGCGCCCAGCGATGGCGATATCGCGACCATGATCGCGGCTGCAAGCCGGGTGCCCGATCACGGCCGGCTGGAGCCGTGGCGCTTCATCCTTTATCGCGGCGAGGCGCGCGTCGAGATCGGCAGGAAGCTGGCGGCGCTCGCCGAACAGCGCGAAGGACCGCTGCCGGAAAACCGCCGCAACCAGGAACTGGCTCGGTTTTCGCGTGCGCCGCTGGTGATCGGCGTGGTCTCGAGCCCGAAGGACAATCCAAAAATCCCGCAATGGGAAATGTTCCTGTCCGGCGGCATGGCGGCGATGAACCTGATGATCGCAGCCAATGCGCTGGGCTACGGCACCAACATGATCAGCAACTGGTATTCCGACGTGGCGGAGGGCAGGGCGCTGCTGGGAGTGGCGCCACAGGAACGTGTTGTCGGCTTCGTCCATATCGGCTGCTATCAGGGACCGGCGCCGGAACGGCCGCGGCCCGATCCGGCAAAGCTCTATGCCGATTATGCGGGGCCGTGGAACGGCTGACACCCGAAAGCGATTCCCCTTTATTTAAACACAGGCTAAGACAGCGGCTTCGGCGATGCGTTGGGGGTTGGCGCATCGACCATGGGGATTTTTTTGGGGGTCGCCGGCGACATGAAAAAACGAGACTCGCTGCGAACCCGGCTGCGCTATAGGTTTGACAAGAGCATGGCGGCCGGGCCGATCGCGCTGATCGGCTGGCTCGCCGTCGCTTCGCTGCTGATCATCATCGCCGCCGCGGCTTTTCTTGCGGTGACCCGCATCGCGCCGGAGGGCGGCGAACCACTGAACTTCTTCGAAGCATTCTGGGAATCGCTGATGCGCACGCTCGATTCCGGCACGATGGGCGGCGACACCGGCTGGGCCTTTCGTCTCGTCATGCTCTTTGTCACGCTCGCCGGCATCTTCGTCGTGTCGGCCCTCATCGGCGTGCTCAGCGCCGGCGTCGACAGCAAGCTCGATGAATTGCGCAAGGGCCGTTCGCGGGTGCTGGAGAGCGACCACACCATCATCCTCAACTGGTCGCCGTCGATCTTCGACGTCATCTCCGAACTCGTCATTGCCAATGCCAGCCGCCGCCATCCGCGCATCGTCGTCATGGCCAATATGGACAAGGTGGCGATGGAGGACGAGATCGCCGCCAAAGTGGGCAGACTGGGCAATACACGCATCATCTGCCGCAGCGGCGACCCGACCGACCTCTACGATCTGGCCATCGTCAACCCGCAGACCTCGCGCTCGATCATCGTGCTGTCGCCGGACGGCGACGACCCGGATTCGCAGGTGATCAAGACGGTGCTGGCGCTGGCCAACGACCCGAACCGGCGCACGGCGCCCTATAACATCGCCGCCGAGATCCGCGACGGAAAGAACGCCGAGGTCGCCCGCGTCGTCGGCGGGGCCGAGGTACAGCTTGTCCTGGCCGACCAGCTGATCTCGCGCATCGTCGTGCATTCGAGCCGGCAGTCGGGTCTCAGCGGCGTCTATTCGGAGCTGCTCGATTTCGACGGCTGCGAAATCTACACGACCGAGCAGCCTGATCTCACCGGCAAGACCTTCGGCGAGGCAGTGATGGCGTATGAGCATTGCACGCTGATCGGGCTCTGCGACCAGCAGGGGCGCGTCAATCTCAACCCGCCGTCGGAGCTGGTAATCGGCAAGGACATGCGCGCCATCATCATTGCCGAGGACGATGCCGCCATCAAGCTGGGAAGCGCCGGAGCCAAGATCGATGCCGCGGCGATTCTTCGCCATCAGCCCATCGAGGCGAAGCCGGAGCGCACGCTGATCCTTGGCTGGAACCGGCGCGGTCCGATCATAACCTATGAACTGTCGCGCTACGTCGCACCTGGGTCAATCCTGACCATCGCCGCCGATACGCCTGGCCTCGAGCAGGAAGTTGCCGGACTGCCGGTCGTCGGCGACAATCTGGCGGTTTCCTGCCGCATCACCGACACGTCGAGCAGAACAGCACTGGCAAGTCTGGACGTGCCTTCTTACGACCACGTGCTCGTCCTCGGCTACAGCGAGACCATGGCAGCGCAGCCCGCCGATACGCGCACGCTGGTGACGCTGCTGCATTTGCGCAAAATCGCAGACGATGCCGGCACCCATATCTCGATTGTCAGCGAAATGATCGACGTGCGCAACCGCGAGTTGGCGGCGGTGACCAAGGCAGATGATTTCGTCGTCAGCAACAGGCTGGTCAGCCTGATGCTGGCGCAGGCTTCGGAGAACCAGCATCTCGCCGCGATCTTCGATGATCTGCTCGACGAGGAGGGCTCCGAAATCTACATGCGTCCGGTCGGCGACTATGTCGCCATCGACCAGCCGGTGACGTTCTGGACGATCGCGGAATCGGCGCGGTTGCGCCGAGAGATCGCCATCGGGCACCGGCGCGTTCGCGCCGCGCAGAATGATGAGCGGGCTCTGGGCGGCGTCACCGTCAACCCGTTGAAGTCGCAAGCGCTGGCCTACCTGCCGGAGGACCGGGTCATCGTGCTGGCGCGGGACTAAACCCCGGCTGCCTTGGCGCGAGCCAGAAGCCGCTCGGCGAGCCTGAGATGCGGCCGGTCATACATCTTGCCGTCAATGCCGACCACGCCAGGATTTCCGGCCGCCTCGAAGGCCGCGACGATGGCCTGCGAGCGTTGCACTGCCTCCGCCGACGGTGTGAAGGCGGCGTTGATGACCGGCACTTGCGCCGGATGGATCGCCATCTTGCCGGTAAAGCCGTCACGCTCGGCCTCCGTGCATTCGGCTTCGAAGACGGCCATGTCGCGAAAGGCGGGGAAGACCGTGTCGATCGCCGCGACTTCGGCCGCGCCGGCGGCGAGGATGGTCATGGTGCGGGCATGGCGGAAGACATCGGTGTAGCGGCCGTTGTCGTCGCGCGCAGCCCGCGCACCGATCGCCGCGGACAGATCTTCGGCCCCCCAGGTGAGGCCGGCAAGCCGGGCGCTTGCCCCGGCGTAGGTCGCGGCGGCCAGCAAACTGGCAGCCGTCTCGGTGATGATCGGCAGGATCTTGATCGCGCCATCCGGCAATCCGTTTTCGGCCTCATGCACGCGGAGCTTTACGGACAGCTGCTGAACATCCTGGCCGCTGTTCGACTTCGGCAGCATGATGCCGTCGGGCTTTGCAGGAACCAGCGCGGCCAGATCATCGTCGGTCAATCTGGTCGAAAGATCGTTGACGCGGATATAGATGGCGGAGCTTGTCTGCTGCCGATTGCCGGCGATAAAGCGTGCCGCGATGTCGCGTGCCGCCGCCTTGTTTTGTGGCGCCACGGAATCCTCAAGATCGACGATTACCACGTCGGCGCCGGCGCCAAAGCCTTTGTCCAGCTTCTTTTCGGAATCGCCGGGCACAAACAGCAGCGAGCGCATCAGGCCGCCTTTTTCATCATCATCGCCTGGCGCGTGCATTTGGCAACGAGCACATCGTTCTGATTGTAGGCGTGATGCTCGAACTCGACGATGCCGCGGTCCGGCTTCGATTTCGAGTCCCTGACTGAGAGCACCGTCGTTTCGACACGGATGGTGTCGCCGTGGAAAACCGGGTGCGGAAACACCGTCTCCTTCATGCCGAGATTGGCAATTGTGGTGCCGACGGTGATGTCATTGACGGAAATGCCGATCATCAGGCCGAGCGTGAACAGCGAATTGACCAGCGGTCTGCCCCATTCGCTCTTGGCGGCGAAGTCGAAGTCAATGTGCAGCGGCTGCGGGTTCAGCGTCATCACCGAGAACAGCATGTTATCGCTTTCGGTGACGGTCTTGCGCAGCGTGTGCCGAAAGACATGTCCGACGACGAACTCTTCGAGATAAAGCCCGGGCATCGTTTTTCTCCTCCGCTGCCTGACGGTTGATAGGCGCTGCCCATGCCACCCGCAAGCCAGTTAATAAACATGGTGAACCGTTCGTAAACCATTTCTGCCTAGGGTCATTCCTGGGGCCGGAAGCTTTCCGGCAAGGGGCGTAGCAGGCAGTATGGTTGTCTCGCATTTTCTCAAATGGATCTACACCGCGAGAGTTTCGGAGCGCGCCGCGGCGGCGAGCGCGCTGGCCCGCGCCTACGTCAATTCCGACCTGCCTTTCGAAGACCGTTGCGCGGCCGAAGCGGCGCTGACGCTGCTGCTCGACGACGCCTCGTCGAAGGTGCGGCTGGCTATGGCCGAAGCGCTGTCGATGAGCCATCACGCGCCGCTGCAGATCATCAGCGCGCTTGCCTCCGATCAGCCGGAAGTGGCAGCCCTGGTGCTGGCGCGCTCCCCGCTGCTGACAGACGCCGACCTGATCGACCGCGTCGCGGCCGGGCACAAGGCGACGCAAAAACTGATCGCCGACCGGCCGGTCGTTTCGATGGCGGTTGCCGCGGCGATCGCCGAGATCGGCGAACCGGAAGCGTGTGCGGCGCTGCTCGCCAATGACGGCGCCGACATAGCCTCGCTCTCCTTCCGCCGCATCGCCGAGCGGCATGGCCATATCGCTCATTTGCGCGAGGCAATGGTCACGGATGTGCGGCTGCCGGCCGACTGCCGGCACATGCTACTGGTCAAGCTCGGCGAAACGCTGAAGGCTTCGCCGCTGGTGATGGCGCTGATGGGGGCGGCCAGAGCCGAGCGCGTCACGCGCGATGCTTGCGTCAAGGCTTCGGTGCGGCTGGTCGAAGGCACGCGCGCGGAGGAACATGCGGCACTTATCGAACATCTGCGCCTGCGCGGCGACCTGACCGCAAGTTTCATCATCCGTGCCATTGCCCACGGCAAGGTCGACTTTTTCGGCTCGGCCCTGGTTGCGCTCAGCCAGCAGTCGGAGCAGCGGGTGCGGGCCTTGCTCGCAGGCGGCCAGGACGTTGCGTTGCAGGCGCTGTTCCGCGGCGCCGGCCTTGCCGCTTCCACCCATGGCATCATCCTGCGCGCGCTCAAAATCTGGCGCGAAGTCGCCAACGGCAAGCGCCTCGCCGGCGTGCAGGAGGTCAGCTGGCTGATGCTGAAGGAGCTCGGCGGTCATGCCACCGAGGGCGATCTCGCCGGCCTGGTCAAGTCGATCCATCTCGACGCGCTGCGGGAAAACGCGCGCGGGCATGCGCTGGCGATAGCCGCGGCCTGACGCCCTAGCCACGGTCCCTGGTGAAGAAATCCGGGAAATCCTCGATCGCGGCGGCGATGATGCGCAGCGAGGCTGCGATCTGCAGCGTGTCGGCACTACCGCTGCGCTCTGAGAGGCCGGCTGCATATTGCCGGGCCACAGTGATGGTCGCCATCTGGGGCTCGCCTGGTGCGCGAAAGAGCAGTTCACGCGCCAGGCCGCGCAGGAAATTGGCGATCGAGAGCGCGGTGTCGGAAGGAGTGGACGGGCTCTGCTGCGCGGCGCGCAGACGCAGGATTTCAAGGCCGACGGTAACGGCGGCGACCCCGCCGCCCAGAATCGCATCGCCTTTCCTGCCGGCATTTTGCAAGAGCGGCATCAGCTGGTTGATGCGGTCATAGGCCAGGCTCTCGAAGGCCGAACGCCGCGGCACCCGCTCATGCAGGCACAGCCGCGCCAGATCCTCGCGCATGGCCCGCACGATGCGGTTGGCCGCGCGCCATGGATCCACCGGCAGCACCACGATGAAGACGCCGATCGCCAGCAGGATGCCGACCAGCACCGACGCCGAGCCGGCGAAAAACGGGCCTGGGGCATAGGTCATCGCCTGATGCGGGCTGAGGAAGGCGAGGAAATTAATGGCAAAGGCCGTCGCCACGCCGACGGTGCGCGGATTGGCCATGCCCAGCGCCGTCGGTACCAGGATCGGCACGACAAACAGCGTGAACCAGCCGAAGCCGGGCAAAGCAGGCAGCGCGACCTGGCCGACAAGGAAGGCAAAGGGCAAAGCCAGCAGCGTTCCCTTGAAGAAGCCCCAGGACACCCGCACCGGGTCAGGCCGCGCGGCGAAAAGACTGGAGACGACGGCAACGAGGATGACGGTGCCGGCCGCGTCGGACCATTTCGTCGTCAGCCAGAAGGCGGCGACCGCCAACGTGGCAAGGCCGGCGCGTATGGCATTGCGCGAAGCCCCGGGATAATCGCGGTGCACCACCAGCGCAGGCGGCTGCCTGTTGCTCCGGCTGGGGCCCGTCACCGGTGCGCGCAGGGCGTCGAGGCCGCGCAGCACCTGCTTGAAGGCTTCGGCGAAATCGGCGGCGATGGTGAGGCGGGTTATGGTGCCGACCCTGTCGTCGCCCTGATCGGTCGAGGCGTCGGGCATTTGCCGGGCCTTGCCGGCAATCGCGTCGAGCCGCGTCACCCAGGGCGACGTGTCGTCCAGCGCCTCGGGCGTCGCTGCCAGCTCGCTGACCAACGACTGCAGTTCGGAGCGTACCGGAATGAGCGCTGCGTTTTTCGGCGCGGCATGCGAATGCAGCGCGCGCGCCGCCGACAGCGCCGAGAGAAGCTGACCGATGGTTAGGCGGACCGGATGGGCGCGGGTGGCGAAGCTCGGTGCTTCGAGCCGGGCATAGGCGCGCATCTCGGCCAGCATCTGGGCGTCGGTGATCAGCTTGCGGTGCAGGCCGGCCAGCGTCGCCGGGTCGCCACCGGAAAAAGCGCCGCCTGCATAGGTTGCAAGGTCGAGGATGCTGCGCTTCAGCCTGGAGATGATGGCGTCAGCGGCCAGCTTGGGCAGGATCAGCCGGCTGGTCAGGCCGGCGCAGACGATGCCGAGCACGATCTCGGCGCAGCGCGCGACAGCGAGATCGACGACCACGTGCGGCTNAGGCCGGCGCAGACGATGCCGAGCACGATCTCGGCGCAGCGCGCGACAGCGAGATCGACGACCACGTGCGGCTGGCCGAAAGCCGGCAGCCCAATGATCATCGCGGTATAGCCGGCAAGTGCGGCGCCATAGGCTTCCGGATTGCGCAGCAGCGACGAAACCAGCGTGCACAGCCCAATCCAGACGGATAGCGCCGTGACCAGCAGCCAGGGATTGGTGCCGAAAACCGAGGTGATGCCGATCGCCGCAAGTCCACCGGCCAGCGTGCCGAGCAGCCGGTAAAAACCTTTCGCCAGCACCATGCCGGCGACCGGCTGGGCGACGATGAAGACCGTCATCATCGCCCATTGCGGGTGGTCGAGTTTCAACGCGTAAGCAGCGAGAAGCGCGATCAGACCGGCCGAAACCGTGCGCAGGGCGAAAATCCAATCCGAGCGCGTCGGCTGCGTCAGGCCCGCCAAACTGGTTTCGAAGTAGCTCTTCAGCCGCGCCCGGATCACAAGCTGGTCTCCGTATCGGAAGTGCAGGCTAGAGCAATTCCAGGAAAAGTTTGAAACGGTTTTCCGCCCGGAACTGCGTCAAAACGAAGAGTCGGCCGGCGCTCAGATATCCAGCACTTCCGTCGCGGCGAATTCGGCGCGTTCCTGGATGAAGCGGAAGCGGGCTTCCGGCTTGGTGCCCATCAGCGCGTCGACAGCATCCTTGGTCGCCGCCACGGCGTCGATGACATCGACCCGGAGCAGCGTGCGCTTCCTCGGGTCCATGGTGGTTTCCTTGAGCTGCGCGGCCATCATTTCGCCCAAGCCCTTGAAACGGCCGATCTCGACCTTGGCGCGGCCGGTGAATTCGGTGCGCAACAGCTCGTCCTTGTGCGCATCGTCCCTGGCATAGGCAACCTTGCCGCCTTGCCGGATCGAATAGAGCGGCGGCACCGCCAGATAGAGATGGCCGCCATTCACCAGGTTCGGCATTTCCTGGTAGAAGAAGGTGATCAGCAGCGAGGCTATGTGAGCGCCGTCGACGTCGGCGTCGGTCATGATGATCACGCGGTCGTAGCGCAAATCCTCGTCGCGGTATTTCGAGCGCGTGCCGCAACCGAGCGCCTGAATCAGGTCCGAAATCTGCTGGTTGGCGGCTAGCTTGTCGTTGCCGGCGCTGGCGACGTTGAGGATTTTTCCGCGCAGCGGCAGCACCGCCTGGCTGGCGCGGTCGCGCGCCTGCTTGGCCGAGCCGCCGGCCGAGTCGCCTTCGACGATGAACAGTTCGGCGCCCGCGGCGGCATTCTGCGTGCAGTCGGCGAGCTTGCCGGGAAGGCGCAGCTTGCGCACCGCGCTCTTGCGCGACACTTCCTTTTCCTGGCGCCGGCGCACCCGCTCGTCGGCGCGCGCAATCACCCATTCCAGCAGCTTGGAGGCTTCCTGCGGATTGTCGGCCAGCCAGTGGTCGAAGGGATCGCGGATGGCGGTCTCGACAATGCGAATGGCTTCGATCGTTGCCAGCCTGTCCTTGGTCTGGCCGACGAATTCCGGCTCGCGAATAAACACCGACAGCATGCCTGCCGCCGAGATCATCACGTCTTCGGAGGTGACGATCGAGGCGCGCTTGTTGCCGACCAGGTCGGCATAGGCCCGAAGCCCGCGCGTCAGCACATTGCGAAAGCCGGCCTCATGCGTGCCGCCTTCGCCGGTCGGGATGGTGTTGCAGTAGGAGTTGACGAAGCCGTCACCGCCGAACCAGGTCACCGCCCATTCCAGCGAACCGTGGCCGCCCTGCTTCTCGCTCTTGCCGGCGAAGATTTCGCGGGTCACCTGGAAATCATCGCCGAGCGATGCCTTGAGATAGTCCTTCAAGCCGCCGGGGAAATGGAACTCCGCCTTGGCCGGCGTCTGGTCCTTTTCCTTGATCAGCGATGGGTCGCAGCTCCAGCGGATCTCGACGCCGCCGAACAGATAGGCTTTCGAGCGGGTCATGCGATAGAGCCGCGCCGGCTCGAAGGCGGCGCCCTTGCCGAAAATCTGCTCGTCGGGATGAAAGCGGATTTTGGTGCCGCGCCGGTTGTGCACTTCGCCGAGCTGCTCCAGCCCGCTCACCGGAACGCCGCGCGAGAACCTTTGGCGGTAAAGCTGGCGACCGCGCGCGACCTCGACTTCGAGATGGTCCGACAGCGCATTGACGACCGAGACGCCGACACCGTGCAGACCGCCGGAGGTCTCATAGACCTTGCTATCGAACTTGCCGCCCGAATGCAGCGTCGTCATGATGACTTCGAGCGCCGGTTTCTTGAATTTCGGATGCGGATCGACCGGAATGCCGCGGCCATTGTCGGTGACGGTCAGAAATCCGTCGGCCGACAGCTCGACATCGATGAAGGTGGCATGGCCGGCGACCGCCTCGTCCATCGAATTATCGATGACCTCGGCAAACAGATGGTGCATCGCCTTGTCGTCGGTGCCGCCAATATACATGCCGGGACGGCGCCGCACCGGCTCCAGCCCCTCCAGCACCTCGATGTCGGCGGCGCTATAGCCCTCGCTGCCGTCCTTGGTCGCGGCAGGACGCTTCGTGGCCTGCACCAGCGGGTCGGCCGGGCGCGAAGGTGTCCGAGCCGGTTGGGGCTGCTTTTCCAGATTGCCGAAAAGATCGTTGTTGTCGTCCATGCCTACCATAGAATCCGTGCCGCGAATCACCCGTCGATACTGCCACGCTTTTCGGCGCCAAGCGACGGAAGTTCCTGTTACGTTCGGGGATTAAACCTTCTTATCCTAAAACCTTTCGATAACCAAGCCGGCGGAAATAGGTCCGTGCGGAGCGGCCGCGATTCCTGAATCTTTAACAAAGCGGCCTAGCGTCGCTCCAACAAAACAAAAGACCACGAATGTCAGGGGTTGGTTGTGAGGGGCAAGGCCATAACGATGATTGGCATCGCTGCCGTCTTCGGCGCGATTTCAATCTTTGCCGCGGATTTCTGGGTGAAAAGCCAGGCCAAGGCCGATGCCGAAGAGAAAACGGCGTCGATCCCGGCGCCCGCCGTCCCCAAGGTCGTCTTCAAGACCATAGTGGTGGCCAACGCGCCGCTGCGTTACGGCATGGAGCTTGACCGGGCGCAGCTCAGCGAAATCCCATGGTCCGAGGATTCGGTGCCGCAGGGCGCGTTCACCACAGTCAATGCATTGCTCGCCGAAGGCAGCCGCGTGGTATTGTCGCCGATCGAGGTCAACGAGCCGGTGCTGATCAGCAAATTGTCGGGGCCGAACGGCCGCGCGACGCTATCAAACATGATGACGCCCGGCATGCGGGCGGTGACAATCCGCACCGACGAGATCGCCGGTGTCGGCGGCTTCGTCATGCCGGGCGACCGGGTCGACGTGGTGCTGACACGCGATGCGGGCGAAATCCAGGAAGTGGCCAAGAACGCGCAGGGCGCTGCCGGATCGACCGTTACCTCCGAGATTGTCGTCTCCGACGCCAAGGTGCTGACCGTGGGGCAGGGCGCCGACGAGCGCCAGACCACACCGCAGATCGCCAATTCCGTCACCATCGAGGTGACGACCGAAGGCGCGCAGAAAGTGGCGCTTGCCCGCACCGTCGGCACCTTGTCGCTGTCGCTCCGCTCGGCCGCAGACGGAGGGGCCGCCAAGGACGGCGTCACCACCATCTCGTCCTTCGGCGGATCGGTCGCCTCCGGCGTCCAGGCCGCTGCCGGCGCGCTGTTCACTGCCGCGACCAAGGAGCCTGAGAAGCCGAAATTCAAGACGATCATCGTGACGCGCGGCACGCAGGTCGAAGAATACCAGGTTCCTGCGCGGGACCAGCAATAACTGCCGGTGGGGACCGGGCGAGGGACGGGACAGATGTCGGGACTTCATGCATTTCGAACTACGAAAGGGCTGCGCCCAATGCGGGCGCTTGCGGTGGGGGCTTGCCTGGCCGCGGCCGCAATGCTCGGCCTCAGTGCGCCAGCCAAGGCCGACAACGATATCGTCCATGTCTCGTCGACAACGAATGCGTCGATCAAGGTAGCCAAGGGCAAGCCGAAGACGGTCATGACCAATGCCGCCTTNTGTCTCGTCGACAACGAATGCGTCGATCAAGGTAGCCAAGGGCAAGCCGAAGACGGTCATGACCAATGCCGCCTTCTACCAGATCGTCATCGGGGATCCGGAGATCGCCAACGTCAATCCGCTGACCGACAAATCCTTCTATGTGCTGGGCAACAATCTCGGCACCACCGGCATCGCGCTGTTCGACGAGAACAAGCAGTTGGTCGGCACCGTCGACATCGAGGTGACGCTGGACACCGACCAGCTGGCCAGCACCATTCGCGCCAGCGTGCCGGACGCCAAGATCAAGGTCGGCTCGGCCAATGGCCGCGTCGTGCTGTCGGGCGAGGCCGATGACGCGGTCGCCGCCGAGAAGGCAAGCAAGATCGCCAGCCGCTTCTCCGGCAATGAAGAAGTGATCAATTCGGTCAACATCTCGTCCTCGCAGCAGGTTCAGCTCAACGTCCGCTTCGTCGAGATCAATCGCCAGGCCGGACAGGATCTCGGCGCCAAATACAGCGCCAATTTCGCTTACGGCATTGGCGGGCGCGACGTCACCCTCGATCCTGGCACGGTGCCGGGAGCCGGCAATGGCGAGATCATCGGCCGGCTGCTGTCCAACGGCCTGTCGATCGACGTCGCCATCAAGGCGCTGGAGGAACGTGGTCTCGCCAGGCGGCTGGCCGAGCCGAACCTGATCGCCCGCTCGGGCCAGACGGCAAGCTTCCTCGCCGGCGGCGAGTTCCCGATCCCGGTCTCCGAGGACAATGGCAAGATTTCCGTCAGCTACAAGAAATACGGCGTCAGCCTCGACTTCACGCCGACGGTTCTCAAGGACGGGCTGGTGAGCCTCGACATCGCGCCGGAAGTGTCCTCGATCGACGCTTCGGCCTCCTACAATATCGGCAATATCTCGGTCCCGGGCTTTATCGTGCGCCGCGCCAAAACATCCGTCGACCTGAAGAATGGCCAGAGCTTCATGATCGCCGGCCTGCTGCAGTCACAGAACGACATTACCACATCGCGTCTACCCGGCCTCGGCAAGCTGCCGGTGCTCGGCTCGCTGTTCTCCTCCAAATCCTATCAGCGGCGCGAGACCGATCTGGTGATCATCGTCACCCCCTATCTGGTCAAGCCGGTCGATCCGTCGAAGAAGCTGCTCGAGCCGACCGACGGCACGCAGCCGGCCAGCAATGTCGACTATTTCCTCAACAACACCGAGGAAGTGAAATCGTCCGAAGCCAATCGTGCAGTGGCAATGGCCAGCGGCAGTACGCCACAGCCGGCCGCGGTCACCACCGTCGGGCATTTCCTCGACCTGCCGAAGGATTGAAGCCATGCGCGTGGAATCATGCATCGCCCTGCTGATCGCCGGCCTCGCCGGCGGCTGCACCAGCGACGACTATGTCCGCTCCGAGGGACCGACGATTGCCGCCGGCAACGCACAGGCCGCCAATACGGCCATGCAGATGGTCGATCCCTGGAAATACGGCGTCCAGAACACCAGGCTGCTGGTGCCGGCGCAGCGCAGTGAGGCGGCAGTCAACGCCGCCGACCAGGCTGCTGCTGCCAAGGCCGTGCAACCGACAGCGACAACCGATTGATTTGCCCCGGTGATTTGACCGGGAATGACCTGACAGGCTGACAAAATGGCAAGCGGCATCAAGACCAAGAAGATCCTGCTGGTGTCCAGCGACCGGACCTTTGCGCAGGATACGCGCACCGCGTTCGCGGCCTCGGAGGTGATCCAGCTTTCGACCGTCGAGAAGAACATTACCGAACTGCGCGGCGAGGTCCAGGAAGCCGATTTCGGCGCGCTCATCGTCGACATGGATGCGGCAAAGCTGGAAGAGATCGAGTCGCTGCAGCGCATCATGCGCCGGCTTGAAGGCCGCGTTCCGGTGGTCGTCGTCACCCAGGAATTCAACGCAGCCGCAGTGCGTATCCTGGTGCAGCTCCAGGTCGCCGATTTCCTGGTCAAGCCGATCACCACCGCCGATCTGGTGCGGTCGGTCGTGCGCGCGCTGCAAGGGCCGGGGCGCGAGGAAAACACCGAGTCGCAGATCTATACCTTCATGCCGGCCGCCGGCGGCGTCGGCACCACGACGCTGGCGCTGCAGACCGCCTTCCAGCTGCATCATTCGGTGACGCGCGGCGCGTCGACCTGCGTGGTCGACCTCAATTTCCAGCAAGGCGCCTGCGCCGAATATCTCGACCTCGAGCCGCGCTTCGACATCACCGAAATCGAGAACCAGCCCGAGCGCCTCGACCGTCAGCTGCTGGATGTGATGCTGTCCAAGCATGCGAGCGGGCTCTGCGTGCTGGCGGCGCCAACGCATCCGTCGGAAATGCGCTCGTTCAAGACCGATGTCGTGGTGCGCATGCTCGATCTCGTCTCGGCCTATTTCGATAACGTCGTCATCGACATGCCGCGCACCTGGTTTCCGTGGACGGAGACGGTGCTGCTCGGCTCCAACAAGCTCTACATCGTCGCCGAAATGACGGTGCCATGCCTGCGCCACACGCAGCGGCTGATCCAGGCGGTCTACGAGACGGCCGGCAAGGAAGTGAAGCCGAACGTCATCGTCAATCGTTTCGAGCAGAAGATGTTCGACAACGGCATCAAGCAGGCGGATGTCCAGGAAATCCTGGGCGAGCATTTCGTCGGCGGCATCTCCAACAATTACCGGCTTGTGCGTGAAGCGGTCGACCGCGGCGTGCCGCTGCATGAGATCGACCCGAACGCCAACGTCGTCAACGATCTGAAGAGGATCATCCTGCCGGAAGAAGCCGTGGTGACGCCGGAGAAATCGCGCTCGCTGTTCGGCATCGGCAGGGGCCTCCTGAAGAGGAAAGCCGGATGACCAGCCGCTTCTCGACCCTGCAGAACCGTGACGTCCGCGCGCTGAAGCCGGCCGAGGCGGCGCCGGTCGCGCATCACGCCGTGGTCATCCCGACGAGCCGCAAGGCCTTGCCGCCGAAGCCGGAGACAACACCGGGAAAAAGCGCCAACAAGGTGCTCGATGCCCGCGTGCGCATCCACCGGCTGCTGCTCGAGGAAATCAACCTGGTCGCGCTGGAGCGCCTGCCCAAGGATGAGATGCGCCGGCAGGTGCAGGAGTTCGTGTCGGAAAAGACCCGCCAGGAGCGTATGGCGATCAACACCGTCGAACTTGAAGCACTGGTCGACGACATCGTCGATGAGATGGTCGGCCTCGGGCCGCTGGAACCGCTGCTCAAGGATCCCGACATCAACGATATCCTGATCAACGGCCACCAGAACTGCTTCGTCGAAAAGCGGGGCAAGCTGCAGCAGGTCCATATCCCGTTCAAGGACGAGGCGCACCTGTTGCGCATCGTCAACAAGATCGTCGCCGCCGTCGGCCGCCGGGTCGACGAATCGCAACCGATGGTCGATGCCCGCATGCTCGACGGCTCGCGCTTCAACGCCGCCATTCGCCCGGTCGCCGTCGACGGGCCGCTGGTGTCGATCCGCAAGTTTTCAAAGAACAAGCTCGGCCTGCACAAGCTGGTCGAGTTCGGCGCCATCACCCAGAACATGGCCGAGGTGCTGGCGGCTGCAGTCCACGCCCGCAAAACGACCATCATCTCGGGCGGTACCGGCACCGGCAAGACGACGATGCTCAACGCATTGTCGGCCTTCATTCCGGAAGACGAACGGCTGATCACCATCGAGGACGCGGCCGAACTGCAGCTGCAGCAGCCGCATGTCGCGCGCATGGAAACGCGCCCCGCCAACATCGAAGGTCATGGCGAGCTGAAGCAGCGCGACCTGGTCAAGAACGCGCTGCGCATGCGCCCCGACCGCGTCATCCTCGGCGAGTGCCGCGGCGAGGAGGCCTTCGACATGCTGCAGGCGATGAACACCGGACATGAAGGCTCGATGGCGACCATCCACGCCAACACGCCGCGCGACGCCATTTCACGCCTCGAGCAGATGCTGGGCATGACCGGCATGCCGATGACGGTGCAGTCGATCCGCAGTCAGATCGCCAGCGCGCTCGACCTTATCGTCCAGCTGACGCGACTGTCGGACGGCAAGCGCAAGGTGACCAGCGTCGCCGAGGTGACCGGCATGGAAGGGGACGTCATCCAGATGCAGGAGATATTCCGCTTCGTGCGCACTGGCATGGAGGCCGACGGCAAGATCCTCGGTCACTACGAGGCGACCGGCATTCGCCCGCGTTTCCTCGAGGACCTGCGCAATATGGGCATTGAATTCCCCGGCAAATATTTCGAACCCGGCCGGCCGCAGGAGTAGCCGGGTGTTCGAGAATTTCAGCCCGATCTATGTCGTTTATGCCGCGGCAGCGCTGACCGGCATCATGATCGCCGAAGGCTGCTATCTGCTCTATGCCGGCCGCAGCGACAAGCGCCTGGCTATCAACCGGCGCATGAAGCTGCAGGAAAACAAGATCAGCCAGGAACAGGTGCTGATCCAGCTGCGCAAGGAACGCGGCCTCGATTCCGGCACGTCATTCTTCTCGCCCGACCGTTTTCGCGCGCTGCGCACGCAGTCTGGCATGGTGATGCCCTTGCCGAAATTCCTGACGATGACGACGGGCGTGGCGCTGGCGATGATGCTCGTCGCGCTCTGGTACGGCCTGCCGCTGTTGCTCGCCATTTTGCTGTTTGTGGTGCTGACAGCGCTGCTGCCGGTAATTGTGCTGCGTTCCAAGCGTGCCCGGCGGGTGAAGCGTTTCGGCGTGCAGTTGCCGGAGGCGCTGGAATTGATCACGCGCGGCTTGAAGGCCGGGCATCCGGTTCCGGTGGCGATCTCCATGGTGTCGCGCGAGATGCCCGATCCGATCGGCACCGAATTCGGCGTTATCTCCGACGAGGTGACTTATGGTTCCGACCTGGTTTCGGCGTTGAATTCACTGTTTGATCGCGTCGGCCAGGAGGATCTGCCGCTGTTCGTCACCGCGGTTTCCATCCAGACGAGTTCGGGCGGCAATCTGCGCGAGATCCTCGACGGGCTGTCGACGACGATCCGCGAACGCGGCAAGCTGCGCCGCAAGGTGCGCGCCATTTCGACCGAGGGTCGTATGTCGGCCTATATCCTGACGGCGGTGCCGGCGCTGCTGTTCGCCGCCATCATGGTGATGATGCCGCAATTTTATCAAAGCGTCTGGGATGTGCCGAAGACCTGGTATCTGCTGGGCGGTTCGGTGACATGGCTGATGCTGGGCAACATCATCATGTTCAAGATGTCGAACTTCCGGTTCTGAGATGGAGCAGGTGATCCAGTTTCTTGCCTCGCTGGCGCCGACGTCGCTGATGCCGGTAGCCGCGATGCTGCTGGCATTGGGCGGCAGCGCGGTGGCATGGCCGCTGGTGGTGGCCAAAGGCGACCGCAACGATCTCAAGCGCCGGCTCAAGATCGACGACAGCAAGACTCCCCAACAGGCCGAGGTGGCGCCGAAGAAGAACCAGAGCGTCGTGCGCGAGAAGGCGGTGAAGCGGGCGCAGGAATTCTACGCCAAGAGCGATCCGGAAAATGTCGCCCGGCTGCGTATGAAGCTGATCCAGGCGGGCTATATGGAGCCGCGCGCGGTCGGCACATTCTTCCTGATCCGCTTCGCCTGCCTGGTGGGCGCAGCGATCGGCGCGTTCCTGGTCAACCATTGGATGGGCAGCGCCGATTCCACCGCGACCAGCCGCTGGACCTTCATCATCCTGTCGGGAGCCGCCGGCTATTTCGTGCCCGGCCTGGTGCTCAGCCAAAAGGTGCGGGAAAAGATGCGCGAATACCGCAACGGCTTTCCCGACTTCATGGATTTGATGATCGTCTGCTCCGATGCCGGCATGAGCATGGAGGCCGGCATCGAGCGCGTCTCGAAGGAACTGGCCAAGACCTATCCGTCGCTGAGCCAAAACCTGCAGCTGGTGTCGCTGGAACTCAGGGCCGGCCGCAGCCTCGACGATGCATTGAAGGCGCTCGCCGACCGCCTCAGCCTGGACGAGGTGCGCTCCTTCGCCACGCTCTTGCAGCAGTCGAAGGAACTCGGCACCAGCCTCGCCGGGGCGCTGCGCGTGTTCTCTGACGAAATGCGCCACAAGCGCATGTCGTTGGCCGAGGAGAAGGCACATGCCTTGCCGGCCAAGATGTCGGTGCCGGTGGTGGTGTGCATCCTGCCGGTGGTGCTGATGATCGCCGTCATCCCGATCATCGTCAAAATGACGGCGGTTCAGTAGATACCAAGGCAGTAGATACCAAGTGGCCGCCCGGCGGCTTTCTGCGGTTACTCACTTCAACTACGCTTCGCCTGGATGTCATATCCGGCCGGTTTGGCCGCTCTCCTTCGGCAAAGTCCGCAAAAAGCAAAATGAGTGAGCCGTCCATGCGAATAGTCTTGTGCACCGCCTTCCTCGGCCTCGCCGCGGCCAGTCTGTCGCCGGCCTCGGCCGCGGCCGACGATTGCGGCGACTCTGCCGCTCTGGTGCAGCAGGCATATCCCAAGGCCCAAAAGAGTGCCGATGGCGCCTCCTTCACGCTCGAACCTCATACCAGCATCGCCCAGACGCTTTGGGATGGCGATGCGCCATTCGGCGTGGTCTGCAAGATCTGGCCCGCCCATGACGACCTGTTGTTGGTCGCCGTGCCGCTGATCGACAGCTCCCAATCCAGCGACGACGGGCATTTCGGCGATGTCGAGCTTCTGGTCGTCGACAGGAAGACCCGGCAGGTGCGCCAGCGCCTGCTCCAGCCCGGGCTGATGACCGATGATGCCGTCGGCATCCGCGAGATCGACTTCGATACCGGGCGCTACAGATTGGCGCCCGATGTCAGCGCCTTCGGCCTGCGCATCGACATGGCAAACCATTCGCAGCCGAATCCTTACAGTGAAACCGACCTGCGGCTCTATGCCCTTGACGGCGGTGCTCTGCGCCTGGTGCTCGACGGCATCATCGTGGCCGGCTTTGGCGGCGAAGGCGACACCAATTGCGCAGGATCCTTTCAATCCAACCGGGTCAGCCTGGCGATGAGCCCGGCGAGACATCACGGCTATCACGACATCACAGTGTTCGAGCGGTTGGACACCGACAATCCGTCTGTCGACAAGAATGGCGAGTGCCAGTCCCATCCCGGCAGGTCCATGAAACGAACCTACCGGCTGCGCTACGACGGCAGGCGCTATCAGTTTCCGGCGGGGCTCAAGGCGCTGGAGCCGGAATAGGCTTCGGTTGGTTAATGGCTTCTGTGCCCGAAACCAAATTTTAGGCGCGTTTCCGCACTGAAGTTTAATCGCCCTGTTGTAGTCTGCTTCCTCAGAGAACGACCCGGTAAATCGGGCGATTGGGGCCAGGGGCATGCGTCACAGAAGTTTCACGGCAATGGCCGCGCTAGCGGCGGTCTTGATGGTCGGCGGCTGCACGACCGACAACGTCGACAAGACCAAGACCACATCGATCCAACCGGTGGCAAAAGACGTCAGCACCTCCGACCTTGCGCAAGGCAAGGCGCAGTTCCGCGAGGCCAATTACGGCCTTGCCGAACAGCATTTCCGCAAGGCCGTGGAACTGAAGGCCGACAGTGCCGAGGGATGGATGGGGCTTGCCGCCTCCTATGACGAACTCGGCCGCTTCGACTTCGCCGACCGCGCCTACGACCAGCTTTTGAAGGTTGCCGGGCGCAAGCCGCAGATTGTCAACAATATGGGCTATTCGCAGCTGCTGCGCGGCAACAAGAAGAAGGCGAGGGCGCTGCTCATGGAAGCAAGGGCCGGAATGGCCGACCCGAGCGTGATCAACGCCAATCTGGCGCTGCTCAACAAGGGCTGAGACTAGGGACACTCGCGTGCCGAGCTTCGCGGGACGGCAGTCGACGCTTTGTAAACCCTGTCGGCAGCTTGCTTTGAAAACCGGCCGAAAACGGTATCTCCGGCCGGTTGCATGCCTATGATGCGCCACAAATCGATGATCCCAAAGGTTGCCGCTCATCCATGCTGGATTTCAGTTCGCTATTGCTGGCGGCTGCGCTGTCGGGCACATGCCTGAGCGTCACCATGTTTGTGATCTGGTTCACGGCGCCGCGTGGACGCTTCGTGCTGACGGTGGCGTGCGGCATTCTCGTCCTTGTCGCCCACGTCATCGTCTTCTGGCGCTACACGAGGGAGCCCAGTCCGTTGCTTTGTCAGGCAGCGTTGGCGCTGCTCAGCCTCGGTTTCCTGGCGCTTTCACTTTCGGCCATGCAATATCTTGGTGTGCGCAATTACAGCCGCGCTGTCCTGCCGGCCATGCTCGCGATCGCTGTCTGCGCCGGCGTGACCTATCTCGGTTTCGATGGTGTCGGCTTCATCCTCACCTATACGACGGTAACAGTGCTGCTCGCCTCGATCGGGGTGATGTTCTGGATCAAGGGCGGTCAGGATCGCGGCATTCTGCTGGTCTTTTCGGCGCTAAGCGGCGTCTGCGGCGTATCCTTCGGGCTCTGCGGCGCCGTGCTTCTGGTCAAGGGCCAGTGGGTGCTCGGCGTCGCACCCGACAATTGGGCCGAGCGGTTGAATTCGGTCGTGGCGGTCGCCTGCATGACGGCTCTCGGCGCGCTGACGCTGTCGCTGCATCATCTGCAGGCACAGATCGAACTGAAGGCCGAGACCCTGACCGACCCGTTGACCGGTCTGATGAACCGGCGGGCTTTGAACTCGCTCTATCGCGAGCGCGTCTTCGGCCCGTTCATGTCGGTCGCCATGTTCGACCTCGACCACTTCAAGCGAACCAACGATGTCTATGGCCATCCCGTCGGCATCGGGTGCTCTGCCGTTTCGCCCCAGTCATCAAGAAGTATGACAGGGTTGGCGTCGACGCCTTCCGGCTGGGCGGCGAGGAGTTCGCGTTGGTCATGTCTCGGATGACCGAAGACAAGGCCTACGATTTCGCCAGCAGGACCGGCGTCGCCTTCGGCACGGAAGTGGTGCCGACGCCGCGCGGGCCGTTGCGCAGCAGCGTCAGCGGCGGCATTGGCTTTGGCAAGGAAGACGGCAGCAGCCTGGATGAAGTGCTGGCCGAGGCCGACCGGGCGCTCTACGCGGCCAAGAACGCCGGGCGAAATCGCGTGCTTGTCCTCAACGGCAAAGCCGACGGACCGGCCCTGCGCTCAGCCTGACAGGCCAGAGTGTTATTCGGCGGCGCCGAGATATTCCGACAGCGGCGGGCAGGAGCAGACGAGGTTGCGGTCGCCGGCGACATTGTCGATGCGCGAGACCGGCGGCCAGTATTTGGCCGCTGTATCGACATCGCCGGCGGGGTAGGCCGCTTCCAGCCGCGAATAGGGGTGGGTCCACTGGCCGGCAAGGGTTTCGGCCGCCGTGTGCGGGGCATTGACCAGCGGGTTGTCCTCGAGCGGCCATTCACCCTTCGCCACTTTCGCTGCCTCGCCGGCAATGGCGATCATCGCCTCGCAGAACCGGTCGAGTTCGCGCTTGGGCTCGGATTCGGTCGGCTCGACCATCAGCGTGCCGGCGACAGGGAACGACATGGTCGGCGCGTGAAAACCGTAATCGATCAGCCGCTTGGCGATATCGTCGACGCTGATGCCAGCGCTCTCCTTGAGCACGCGCGTGTCGAGGATGCATTCATGCGCGATGCGATCGTGCCTGCCTTTGTAGAGAAGCGGGAAGTGCGGCGCGAGCCGCGTCGCCACATAATTGGCCGAGATGATCGCCGTCTCCGTCGCCTGCTTCAGGCCGGCGGCGCCCATCATGCGGATGTACATCCAGGTGATCGGCAGGATGGAAGCGCTGCCGAACGGGGCAGCGGACACGGCATGCGCCGAATCTTCGGTGACATGACCCGGCAGATAGGGTTTCAGATGCGCCCTGACGCCGATCGGACCGACGCCCGGACCGCCGCCGCCATGCGGGATGCAGAAGGTCTTGTGCAGGTTCATGTGGCAGACATCGGCGCCGATATCGGCGGGCCGCGCCAAAGCAACCAGGGCGTTAAGGTTGGCGCCGTCGAAATAGACCTGGCCGCCATGCTCGTGAATGAGAGCGCACAGGTGGCGCGCGCCTTCTTCGTAGACGCCGTGCGTCGAGGGATAGGTGAACATCAGGGCTGCGAGATTCTTCGAATGCTCGTTGGCCTTGGCCCGCATATCGTCCATGTCGATATTGCCGTCCTCCAGGCAACGCACGACGACGACGCTCATGCCGGCCATCGCCGCACTCGCGGGATTGGTGCCATGCGCGGACTGGGGGATCAGGCAGATGGTGCGATGGCCTTCGCCACGCGAACGGTGAAAGGCGCGGATGGCGAGCAGGCCGGCATATTCGCCTTGGCTGCCGGCATTGGGCTGCAGGCTGACGGCGTCGAAGCCGGTGATCTCCGCCAGCCAGCCTTCCAGCTCGCCGACCATGGCGCGATAGCCGGCCGAATGGCTGGCCGGCGCGAAGGGATGGAGGTTGGCGACAACAGGCCAGCTGACCGGCATCATTTCGGCCGCCGCGTTGAGCTTCATGGTGCAGGAGCCCAACGGGATCATGGTGCGGTCGAGCGCCAAATCCTTGTCGGCTAGCCTGCGCAGCAGGCGCATCATGTCGGTCTCGGAGTGGTTTTCGCGGAAAACCGGCTGGGTCAGAAACTCCTTGCCGCGCGGCTTGCCGGGCATCGCGCCGGCCTCAGTAGCGCCGGACTTGGCGCCGAACAGGGCGGCGATAGCCTCGAGATCCGCCTCGGTCGAGGTTTCGTCGAAGGCGATGCCGATGCGGTCGGCATCGACGACGCGCAGCAGCCGGCCACCTTTTTCAGCGGCAGCGGCGATCGAAGCTGCCTTGCCCTTCACTTCGGCCGTCACCGTGTCGAAACGGCTTGAGCCGAGCACGGAAACACCAGCGGTTTTCAGGCCTGCTGCGAGGCCGTTGGCGAGCTCATGAATTCGGGCTGCGATCGCCTGCAAACCAGTGGGCCCGTGCCAGATCGCGTATGCGGTCGCCATGTTGGCAAGCAGCGCCTGCGCGGTGCAGATGTTGGAGGTCGCCTTGTCGCGGCGGATATGCTGTTCGCGCGTCTGCAGGGCGAGGCGATAGCCGGGACGGCCTTTGCTGTCTATCGACTGCCCGACGAGGCGGCCGGGCATCAGCCGGGTCAGCTTGTCGGAGACGGCGCAATAGGCGGCGTGCGGGCCGCCAAAGCCCATCGGCACGCCAAAGCGCTGCATCGCGCCGACGGCGATGTCGGCGCCAAGCCTGGCCGGCGCGTCGGTCAGCGTGAGACCAAGCGGATCGGCGATGAAGACGACCACGGCGCCGGTGGCGCGAGCCTTCTCGATCGCCGCCTTGTGGTCGCCATAGACGCCAAACGTGTCCGGCCAGGAGACCAGCAGGGCGGCGGTGTTGTCGTCGATGGTCTCGCCATCGATCTCGATGCCGAGCGGCTCGGCGCGGGTGCGCACGACGTCCAGCGTCTGCGGATGCGGCGTGCCGGCCAGCGCTACCTTGGTGCGCTTGTCGCGATGATGGCGCAGCGCGATGCCGACCGCTTCGGCCACCGCCGTCGCTTCGTCGAGCAGGGAAGCCGAAGCCACCGGCAGGCCGGTCAATTCGGTGACCAGGGTCTGGAAGTTGAACAGCATTTCCAGGCGGCCCTGGCTGATCTCGGCCTGGTAGGGCGTATAGGCGGTGTACCAGGCCGGGTTCTCGAACAGGTTGCGCTGGATGACCGGCGGCACGTGGACGCCGTGATAGCCGGCGCCGATGAAGCTCTTCAGCACCGTGTTTTTTGCCATGATCGCCGACAATTCGGCCAGCGCTTCGGCTTCGCTCGCCGGCGCGGGAAGGGTCAGCGGCAGATCGAGGCGGATCGACTGCGGCACAGCCTGGCTGATCAGCGTCTCGACAGAGGGAACGCCGATCACGGCAAGCATGGCTCTGACATCGTTTACATCAGGACCGATGTGGCGGGCCGAGAAGGGGGTAAGTGCTGCGCTCATGGCAATAGGTCCTGATATCAACCGATATGGGCTTTGTAGGCGGCCTCATCCATGAGGCCTGCGAGTTGGCCTTCGTCGGCGAGCATCATCTTCCACAGCCAGCCGTCGCCGGTCGCAGCGGAGTTGACCAGCGACGGGTCCGAGGACAGCGCGCCGTTGGCGTCGGTGATCTCGCCATCAACCGGCGCATAAACATCGGATGCCGCCTTGACGGATTCGACGACCACGGCGGTGTCGCCCTTACTGAGTTTGGTGCCGATTTGAGGCAGTTCGACGAAGACGAGATCGCCAAGCTGTTCCTGCGCATAGTCGGTTATCCCGACGGTGGCGATGCCTCCCTCGACGCTCAGCCATTCGTGATCTTGTGTGAAATAGGTTTTTGCCATCGGAATTATCCTTTGCGGTAGCGATGAGGAGTGAAGGGCAAGGAACTGATATCGACCGGGATTTTCGTCCCGCGAACGTCGGCGAACAGTTTCGTGCCCGGCTTGGCCAAGGCCGTTGACACATAGCCCATGGCGACGGGATGGCCGGCCGACGGGCCGAAGCCGCCTGATGTCACGTAGCCGGCCGGATCGCCGTCGGCATCGAACAAAGCAGCGCCGGCGCGCACCGGCTGGCGGCCGTCCGGCTTCAGGCCGACGCGCTTTTGCGACGGCCCGCGCTCCAGGATGGACCGCAGCGCATCGGCGCCGATGAAGGACCCGCCGGCGCGGAGATCTTTGGGGATCGCCCACATCAGGCCGGCACTCGCCGGATCGATCTCCGGCGTGATGTCCTGGCCGTGCAGGCACAGGCCGGCCTCCAACCGCAGCGAGTCGCGGGCAGCAAGGCCGATCCACAACACACGCTCGTCCTCGAGCAGTTTCGTGACCAGAGCGCGCGCATCCGCCTCCGGCAGGCCGATCTCGAAGCCGTCCTCGCCGGTGTAGCCGGAGCGGCTCATGAACCAGTTTTGCTTCGGCTCGATGCCATGCATGAACAAGAGCGAGCCGGTCTCGATGCCGGCGCGGGACAAGGCAGCCCAGGCTTCGGGCCCCTGGATCGCCAGGAAGACGCGATCGAGCGCATCGACCTTCACGTCGAAATCGGTCGCCAGCGCACGCAAATGCTTCTCGTCCTCGACCGCATTCCCGGCGTTGGCGACCACCATGAAGCGCTCGGCGACGAGCCGGGTGACGATCAGATCGTCGATGATCCCGGCGACCTCGTTGAGGAAGAAGGTATATTTGGACTGTGAAATCTCAAGCGCGCCGGCATCGAGCGGACTGGCGCGGTTGAGCAGTGCCGCAGCGCCCGGTCCGCTGATCTCGAACAGCTTCATATGCGAAATGTCGAACAGGCCGGCATGTTCGCGGGTGTGAAGGTGCTCCTTCATCACGCCGGCCGGATAGGTCAGCGGCATCGACCAGCCCGCAAAGGCGCCAAGGCGTGCGCCGGCGGCGGTGTGCAGATCTTCGAGAGGAAGGTGTTTGGTGTCGTCGCCCGTCATGTCATCTCCAGAGTCGCACGCAATCGGCCGCTGCTGGCGACCAGTCCGTGCCCCTCTGTCTGAAGCCTGAGAGACTCGCGCAACCGGAACTCTGTCGGCGACGCTTACACCTTCGGCGCGGGGGCAAGCCCCGACTTTCCAGAGTGTCTTTCCCGTCTACGGTTCTTTTGCCTGAGAGATTTCGGGCGATTTCCCCTTCGGCGGCAGCTCGCGCTGCTCTCTCCCGCAAACAGGTAGGACTCAAAACTTAAGCCCTCGACGCGCCATCCATAGCTTGTCGGCGACACCTTGTCACCTGCCAGCGACACGTAAAGCGAGTCGTCTTTACAGTCTTCGCTAACCACGCCGTTTGCCGGTTTTTCAAGACAATGGCGATATTCTGGGCTGACGGTTTGGCCGGCAATTGCGTTGGGCACGGCGGATGGGGATTGACAGATGGGCGAACGGATCGGGAGCGCGCCGGTGGCGGGGCTGGCCTCGAAGGACCGCATCACGGCGGAAGATGTCGTCATGCTGCGTCGCGAAGTGTTCGCCGACGGCGTGGTGACGCGCGGCGAGGCTGAAGCACTGTTCGCGCTCGATGCGACAGCGACGGACAAATGCCCGCAATGGCCTGAATTCTTCGTCGAGGCCGTTACCGACTACATCGTCCACCAGGAAAAGCCGGCAGGCTATATCTCTGAAGACAATGCCGGTTGGCTGATCCAGACCATCTCGCGCGACGGAATGGTCGACAGTGTGACCGAACTGGAGCTGCTGGTGCATGTGCTGGAAAGGGCGAAATCATCGCCCGGCCGGCTCTCCGCCTATGCGCTCGAGCAGGTCGCCAACGCGGTGGTCGACGGCAAGGGACCACTGATGCTCGGCGGCGCGCTGGTTCCCGGGCTGGTCGCCAAGGCAGAGGTCGATCTGTTGCGCCGCATTCTCCATGCCTATGGCGGCGACGGTAACATCGCCATCACACGGGTTGAGGCCGAGGTGCTGTTCCAGATCAACGAGCAGACCGCAGCGGCCCACAACGACCCGTCCTGGAACGACCTGTTCGTCAAGGCGCTCGCCAATTTCGTCATGTGTTCGGCCGGCTACGAAGCGCCGACGCGCGATGTGGCGCTGCGTCGTGACAGTTTCTTGGACCAGGTCGAGCCCGAAATTGGTGGCTTCTTCAGCCGCATGGTGTCGGGCGGACTGGCCGGCATCATGGAAGCCTATCGTTCGCCCGGCTATATCGAGGCCGAATGGGAGTCGAAGAACCGTGCCGCCGAGGCACTCGCGCGCCGCGCCGAGACGATCGACGCCAGCGAGGCGAAATGGCTGGCCGATCGCATCGGCACCGACCGCCCGCTGCGTGACAATGAACGCGCGCTGCTGACGCTGATCAAACTCGCCTCGCCGGAGATACATCCGGCGCTCAAGCCACTGCTCGACAAGGTTGCTTAAGCCGCGCCGTTTTCTGCGACCGTTTTGCAGAGGACGATATTGGAGTGTCTTCAGGCCAATCGCCAAGTTCGGCCACGCGCTCGAAACCGGCTTCCTCAGGCAAGCTCGGTTCGGTCGGAGTCAGATCGTGCTCGGTCAGAATGCGAGGCCATCAAATCCCGCCATACCAGTCATAGCCATTGTCTTCCCAATAGCCGCCGCGGCCGCCGCCGATATTGGCAAAACTGTCGACGAGCTCGATCTTGTAGAGATACTTCGGCATCTTGTAGCCGAGCTGTCGTTCGACGCGCACGCGCAGCGGCGCGCCGTTTTCGACCGGCAGCGGCTTGCCGTTGAGGCCGTAGGCGAGGATCGTCTGCGGGTGGCGGGCATCGATCAGGTCGATGGTGCCGTAATATTTGATTTCCCCGGAGAGGCTGCGATCGATCGTATCGAGGCAGTGGAACATGACATAGCGGGCCTGCGGCTTGACCACAGCCTGGTCGAGCACCAGCGACAGCGGGGTGCCGGTCCATTTGGCGATGCAGCTCCAGCCTTCGACACAGTCGTGGCGGGTGATCTGCGTGCGGCTCGGCATGTTCTCCAACTGCTCGCGGCTGAGCGACAGCGGCTTTTCGACCAGGCCCGTTACCTCCAGCCGCCAGTCGGCGAAATTGTTGGCGAGCAGGCCCTTGTAGGTGTCATCGTCGGGCGCGGTGACGCCGTTCGGCCGCTGCGGCTGGCGGATGTCGGCCTCGGTGAATTCCGGCGCCAGAGCATCGCGGCCGGCAAGCCAGCGTTGCGCGCGGTAGGTCAGGCCATTGGCGTTTTCGAGGAAACTGCGCAGGCCATCGCCCATGCCGAGCTGGCTGTCGAAGGCATCGCAGCCCGACAACATGATGCCGGAAACGCCGAGGCCGGCGCCCGTCAGGAACTTTCGGCGGCTGATCTGGAATTTGGCCATCTCACGCACTCCTCTCGGTGTCGCCATGCCTTGGCGGATCGGTGCGGTACCAGCCGGTGATGATCGAGCGCAGTTCGTTGATCGGGCCGGCGGCGAGGATCATCATTATGTGGACGATGAAAAAGCCGACCAGCAGCACCATCACCGTGAAATGGATGGTGCGCGCCGTCTGCCGGCCGCCGAGCAGTTCGTTGAGCCAGGGCAGCACCGAGTTCATGCTCGGCGACATGGCAAGGCCGGTGATGATCATGAGTGGCAACAGCACGAACAGTACGCCGCCATAGGCCATTTTCTGCAGCGTGTTGTATTCGCGTGTGTGGTGGAACCTGAGCTTGGCGTGCTCGATGATGTCCTGCGGCAGCCGCTTGAGATCGTCAAGGCGCGGCGCCAGATCGCGGCGCAGATGGCCGTTGACCAGGCTGGCGACCAGCCAGACGACCAAGGTGGTTGTCAGTATCCAGGCGAAGAAGAAATGCACGACGCGGGCGGTGCCGAGATCGTAATAGGACGGGATTGTCGCCCAGGACGGGAAGGCACGCGACGTTTGCTGCCGGGCCGGGCCCGACCAGCCGAGCACGCCTGTGGTGTCGAAGCGATGGCCGAAGATTTCGGTATAGCCGCGCGGGCCGGTGGCGGTGTTTTCGGCGCCGATGGCAAAGACGGTGTTGTTGTACTCGAAGCCGGATTGCTTGCCGATGTAGAGCTGCGGCCGGGCATTGAAGATCTGCAGGCCGGACAAAAGCAAGAAGAACAGCGAGATCGCCCACAGCCAGTGCGTCAGGCGGGTCCAGCGCGATTGCCGGTAGATCAGCGTCGCATCCTTCGTTGAGGCGGCATCGACGCCTGCGCCGGGCTGACTCATGGTAATGGTTTCCATCTTTTCCTCGCCTCCGGCTGCGCGATCCTGGGACGGCCGCGCTCGTCCTTGTCCTCCCAATACGTCGCTATCGAAAGCGATGTTTCATGCGGTCACGTTTTTATTACGGGCACGGGTTTATCGCGGGCACGGATACTCAATTGCCGAGGCTTACCGCGAGATTGACGACGGCGGCGACGATGACGGCGTTGAAGAAGAACGACAGGATCGAATGGACAAGCACCACGCGGCGCATATGCGAGGTCGTGATCGCGGTGTCGGCGGTCTGCGCGGTCATGCCGATCACCGTCGCGAAATAGAGAAAGTCCCAACCGTCCGGCCGTTTGCTGCCGGGAAAATCGAGGCCGCCGACCGGTATCTTCTTCTTGGTTTCGGCATCGATCGCGTCGCCGTCCATCCAGTAGACATGCGCATAGTGGAGGGCGGCCATGGCATGGATGGTGAACCAGCCAAGCGGGATCGACAGCATGGCGAAGCCGAGTTCGATGGGGTCGCGATCCTTGTGATTGATCAAAAGGAACAGCAGGACAATGGCCATGGCGACGATGCCGAGCGTGATGGCAAAGATGCCCAGCACTGGGAGGTCCAGTTCGCGCGCGTTCTTGCTGAGATAGCGGCCGGACAGCAGCGGCATCTTGGCGATGACGAGCGCGATGAAGACGACGAAGAAGGAATCGGCGGCAATCGAGATCGAATAGGCAAGCCGCGTGGAGACGGGGAGCGATCCAATCAAAGGCAATACCGCGGCAAATACGACCAGACCGACGGCTAGCGACACAAAGAACTGCTTGTGCCGCTGCAAGGGGTTATTCGGCGATGTGTCGGCCATAGCCCGACCTCGGATGGTGCTTCACGTCTGGTCGGGTGTGACGGATTTCAGCGCGCGCCGCAAGATACGGTCGAGCTCACCCAGGAAACGCGAGCGATCCTGTGGCGCAAAGCTGGCATTGTAGCCCTTGCTCTCGCCGGTTTCGCGCAGATGCTGCTTCAAATCGCGCATTGCAACCGCCATGCCGATGGTCTCCGGCGTGAACGGCCGGCCGGTTGGCCCAAGCACATGCGCGCCGAGCGCCACGGTGCGAGCGGCAAGCGGGATGTCGGCGGTGATCACGATGTCGTTGGGTTTTGCGTTCTCGACGATCCAATCGTCAGCGGCATCGGCGCTTTTAGAGACGACGACGTTGCGGATCATCGGATCGCGCGACGGACGCAGCCCGCCATTGGAGACGTAGGTGACGACCACGCCATGGCGCTCGGCGACCTTCTCGACCTCGGCTTTCACCGGGCAGGCGTCGGCGTCGACGTAGATGGCGGGTGCCGGCATTATCTCTCCAAAACGGACATGGGGCCGGCATGTTACCCGGCCCCATGCCAGAAATCTCGTACCGTCAGGCCGGCAGCGCGCCCGACTTCTTCGCCGTCCAGGTGGCTATGTAATCCATCAGGCCGGGATTGAGACAGTCATAGGGCTCGAGGCCCATCGACTTCAACTGGCCGCGGATGCCGTCCATCCGCTTCGGGTCGACACCGGATTCGATGATCGACGAAACGAAAGCGGTGAAGCCCGGCGGTGACCAGCCGTCTTCCTGGAAGCGCTCGGGATGGATGAAGGACAGACCCTTGAACGGATGATCGCGCTCGACCGGGCCGTGCATGTGGACGCCGCAACCGGTGCAGGCATGGCGCTGGATCAATGCTGCCGGATCGACCACCTTCAGCTTGTCGCCATTCTCGGTGACGGTGACGTCGCCAGTGCCGGCGACCGCCACGACCGAGAACACCGCGCCGTCCGGTTTCCAGCATTTGGTGCAGCCGCAGGCATGGTTGTGGGCGATCTGGCCCTTGACCGTCACCTTCACCGGCTTGCTGGTGCAGGCGCAGACCAGCGTGCCGCCGGCAAAGCTTGCGCTCTCCTTTGGCAAGCCATTGTCGATTTTGGGATGCAGTTTCTCAGGCATTGTCTTCCTCCCTTGTTGAACCTATGCAGTTCAGTCGCTGGCCCTTCGGTCGGCGGCTTGTTCTTCCTCCGTTTGGTGTGCGCGATCGGACGCAAAACCGGGCGCCACTTTTGCTGATCGCACTTAGTAAACGACGACGCTCCTGATCGACTTGCCCTCATGCATGAGATCAAAACCCTTGTTAATGTCCTCCAGCTTCAGCAAATGGGTGATCATCGGGTCGATCTGGATCTTGCCGTCCATGTACCAGTCGACGATTTTCGGCACGTCGGTGCGGCCGCGCGCGCCGCCGAAGGCGGTGCCCATCCAGGTGCGGCCGGTGACCAGCTGGAACGGCCGGGTCGAAATCTCCTGGCCGGCGCCGGCCACGCCGATGACGACCGACTTGCCCCAGCCGCGATGCGAGGCTTCCAGCGCCTGGCGCATCACCTTGGTGTTGCCGGTGCAGTCGAATGTGTAGTCGGCGCCGCCGATCTGGTCGGCGCCGCGCTTGGTCAAGTTGACGAGGTGAGGAACGATGTCGCCGTCGATCTCCTTCGGATTGACGAAATGCGTCATGCCGAAGCGCTCGCCCCATGCCTTCTTGTCGTTGTTGAGGTCGACACCGATGATCATGTCAGCGCCGGTGAGCTTCAGGCCCTGGATGACGTTGAGGCCGATGCCACCGAGACCAAAGACGACAGCAGTCGCGCCTTGCTCGACCTTCGCGGTGTTGATGACCGCGCCGATGCCGGTGGTGACGCCGCAACCAATGTAGCAGATCTTGTCGAAGGGCGCGTCCGGGTTGACCTTGGCGACGGCGATCTCGGGCAAAACGGTGAAATTGGAGAAGGTCGAGCAGCCCATATAGTGGAAGATCTTGTCCTTGCCGATCGAGAAGCGCGAGGAGCCATCGGGCATCAAGCCTTGGCCCTGCGTGGCGCGGATGGCGGTGCACAAATTGGTCTTGCGCGACAGGCAGGATGGGCACTGCCGGCATTCCGGCGTGTAGAGCGGGATGACGTGGTCGCCCTTCCTGACGCTAGTGACGCCCTTGCCGACATCGACGACGATTCCGGCGCCTTCATGGCCGAGGATTGCCGGAAACAGACCTTCGGGATCGGCGCCCGACAGGGTGAACTCGTCGGTGTGGCAGATGCCGGTCGCCTTGATCTCGACCAGCACCTCGCCTTCGCGCGGTCCGTCGAGGTCGACCTCCATGATTTCCAACGGCTTTCCGGCGGCGACAGCGACAGCGGCGCGGGTTTTCATCAGGCAATTCCTCCCAAGGCGATTGGTCTTCAGGCTTTCAGGGTTTTTATACTGTTTCAACCCGATTTGGCGACCAAATATGGCGCAAATCTTGGCCCAGTCGTCGGCGAGCCCAACCTTCGCCCCTCGGCACGGCCCTGGCGGGCAGGGAGTGTCTTGATGGGTGCGCTGCCGGCGGTGCTTGAGCCCGGCTGCCGAAGCCCATAAGAAGGACGAAAGACCGAGGAAACGCCTTCGATGTTCACGAAAATCCTGATCGCCAATCGCGGCGAGATTGCTTGCCGCGTCATCAAGACGGCGCGCAGGATGGGGATTGCCACCGTAGCGGTCTATTCCGACGCCGATCGCGACGCCGTGCACGTCGAAATGGCCGACGAAGCCGTGCATATCGGGCCATCGCCTGCCGCGCAAAGCTATCTTCTGCCTGAAAAGATCATCGCTGCCTGCAAGGAGACGGGCGCGCAGGCCGTGCATCCCGGCTACGGTTTTCTGTCGGAGCGGGCCGCCTTCTGCGAAGCGCTTGAGGCTGAGGGCATTGTCTTCATCGGTCCGAAACCCAAGGCTATCAAGGCGATGGGCGACAAGATCGAATCGAAGAAGTTCGCCAAGGCCGCTGAGGTGTCGACGGTTCCCGGCTGGCTTGGTGTCATCGAAAATGCCGACCATGCCGAAAAGATCGCCGGCGAGATCGGTTATCCCGTGATGATCAAGGCCTCGGCCGGCGGCGGCGGTAAAGGCATGCGCATTGCCTGGAGCCAGTCGGAAGTGCGCGACGGCTTCGACCGGGCGCGCTCGGAGGCGAAAAGCTCGTTCGGCGACGACCGAGTCTTCATCGAAAAGTTCGTCGTCGATCCGCGTCATATCGAAATCCAGGTGCTGGCCGACGCGCATGGCACCGCCCTCTATCTCGGCGAGCGCGAATGCTCGATCCAGCGCCGGAACCAGAAGGTTGCGGAAGAGGCGCCGTCGCCATTCCTCGATGCCAGGACGCGCAAGGCCATGGGCGAGCAGGCCGTGGCGCTGGCCAAGGCGGTCGACTACCAGAGCGCCGGCACCGTCGAGTTCATCGTCGATGCTGAAAAGAACTTCTATTTCCTTGAAATGAATACACGATTGCAGGTCGAGCATCCGGTGACGGAGCTTGTTACCGGCATCGACCTGGTCGAGCAGATGATCCGTGTCGCCGCCGGCGAGAAGCTGGCGATCGAGCAGAGCGACGTCAAGCTGAACGGCTGGGCGGTGGAAAGCCGGCTCTATGCCGAGGATCCCTATCGCAATTTCCTGCCCTCGATCGGCCGGTTGACGCGCTACCGGCCGCCGGAGGAGGGCAAGTTCGGCGATGTCTTCATCCGCAACGACACCGGCGTCACCGAAGGCTCCGAGATTTCGATGTTCTATGATCCGATGGTGGCAAAACTCTCCACCTGGGCGCCCACGCGTATCGAGGCCATCGATGCCATGTCGGAAGCGCTGGACAGTTTCGTCGTCGACGGCATCGAGCACAACATCCCGTTCCTGGCGGCGCTGATGCAGCATCCGCGCTGGCGCGAGGGGCGGATATCGACGGGCTTCATCGCCGAGGAATATCCTGACGGCTTCGCGCCGATCGTGCCCAATGACGATGAAAAGGCAGTGCTGGCGGCGATCGCCACCGCGGTCGAGCTTCTGCGCCGCGATCGGCTTGACCGGCTGGGCGGGCGGCTGGCGCCGCATTCGGGCGCACTCAAGCGCGATTGGGTGGTGAAGCTCGGCGACGACTATCTCCAGGCTTCGATCATCGAGGGCATGATCTCCATTCCGATGGAAATCGATCTGTCGGTCGATGGCGGCAAAGCGCTGACCGTGGCGTCCGACTGGCGGCCGGGCGACCTCATCTGGCGCGGCACTGTCGGTGCCCGCAAGGTCACGGCGCAGATCAGGCCGGCGCCGAACGGCCTGCGCATTGCCTGGAAAGGCATGTCGGTGACGGCGCGCGCCATGCTGCCGCGCACGGCTGAACTGGAAAGGCTGATGCCGGAAAAGGTGGCGCCGGACACGTCCAAGATGCTGCTTTGCCCGATGCCGGGCCTGGTCGTGTCGATCGCGGTTGCCGAGGGGCAGGAGGTCAAGGCCGGCGAGACGCTGGCGGTGGTCGAGGCGATGAAGATGGAAAACGTGTTGCGCGCCGACCGCGATCTTGTCGTGTCGAAGCTCAACGCCAAGCCGGGTGACAGCCTGGCTGTGGATGCGGTGATCATGGAATTCGCCTAGACTCATATATCAGCTTTGCAGCGCCTGAGTCAGATTCTGCCGCAATATGAAAGCCAGTCGGAAGCTACCCATTGCCGACGCTTTCAGACTTGTAATACCTTCCCGTCACAAATCATCCTAGTCGCAAAAAGCAACTTGCACCGGTGGATTTCTGATGACGCGAAGTTTGGTTCTTCTTGCATGGATTGTCGTCGGAACGTGGGCAAGTTCGGCATTGGCTCAAGATGCCACCGAGAAGACCTTTCCGCATGACACCACGCTTAGTGACGCAGCTCCCTTGAAGCTTGCAATCCGGAAGCACCTTGCCATCTTGACGGAACCAACAGTGTTCATCGCGATGGCTCGCATCGGAGAAAGTGGGGTTGTCTACCTTTGCGGGCTTACGGATGGTGGCAGCGTGTCGAACTCCATCCTCTTCTTTGCGAAGAAGGCAGATGGGGCTATCGAAGTCGAAGAAATTGATAGCGACCCCAAAGTCGATGACAGGGCCAAGAAGCTCTGCGATACGCACGGCTTCCGCACCCCTGTCCCCGGTTGAATCCCCACAACTTCTAAGGACGGCTTCCCATTTCCCACTCTTGGGCATTCCGCATTTATGAGTTCACGACCTAGTGATCGTTTGGAAATTTACTCTGGCGGGGCGAATTTCGAAATAATCTTTGAAAACAGGCAGGCGAGGGCACGGAACCCTGTGGTCAGTAGTCGTTTGTGCTGGACTGGTATCGCCTGGTCCCGGACAATACATTTCCTTCGACTCAAAGCTTTCCGGGCAACGTAAAAATCATGGCGGATGACAAACTTCCACGCGATCCCCTGAAGCGCGAAGCTGCGATTGCTGCCGCACGCCCGGAGGCACCGGCGCGGCGGTTCATCCATCTGCGGGTGCATTCGGCGTATTCGCTGCTCGAGGGAGCCTTGCAGGTCGCCGCCGTTGTCGGTCATGCCGTCAAGGACGAGTGCCCGGCAATCGCCGTCACCGACACCAACAATCTGTTCGGCGCGCTGGAATTTGCCCAGAAGGCAGTGAAGGAAGGCATCCAGCCGATCATCGGCTGCCAGATCGATCTCGCCTTTTCCGGCGAGACCAGTGACGCACAGCGCGACCGCCGCCGCCACGGGCCGGAGATGAACGCCGTGGTGCTGCTCGCCGCCACCGAAGTTGGCTATAGCAACCTCGTCAGGCTGGTCAGCCAGGTCTATCTGGAGACGCCGCCGGGCGAGCCCGTGCATCTGACGTCAGCAATGCTGGAAGGCCATAGCGATGGCCTGATCTGCCTCAGCGGCGGGCCGCGCGGCCCGATCGGCCGGGCGCTGAAGGAGGATCGCCGAGATCTTGCCGAGACGCGGCTTCTGGCACTCAAGGCGCTGTTCGGCGACCGGCTCTATGTCGAACTGGACCGCGTTTCCGGCTATGACCGCGCCATCGAGAAATCATCGGTCGATCTTGCCTATACCCATGATCTGCCGCTGGTCGCCACCAATGAGGCGTTCTTCGCCGCCCGCGACGATTATGACGCGCATGATGCGCTGATCGCCATTGCCGAAGGGTCGGTCGTTGCCGCCGACAACCGCCGCCGCCTGACATCGGACAATTTCCTGCGCAGCCAGGCCGATATGGCAAGGCTGTTTGCCGACCTGCCTGAGGCGATCGACAACACCGTCGAGATCGCCCTGCGCTGCTCCTATTATCCCAAGACCCGCAACCCGATCCTGCCGCGCTTTACCGGCGGCGATGTCGCCGACAATGAGGTGGCGCTGAAGGCCGAGGCCGATGAACTGCGCCGGCAGGCCCATGAAGGTCTCGACGCCCGGCTGGCGGCGCATGGACCCACCGCCGGCTACACGGTCGAACAATACCGCGAGCGGCTCGATTTCGAGCTCTCCATCATCGAGAAGATGAAATTTCCCGGTTACTTCCTGATCGTGGCCGACTTCATCAAATGGGCGAAGGCGCAAGGCATTCCGGTCGGGCCGGGCCGTGGTTCGGGCGCCGGATCGCTGGTCGCTTATTCCACCACCATCACCGATATCGATCCGCTGCGCTTCTCGCTGCTGTTCGAGCGCTTCCTCAATCCGGACCGCGTGTCGATGCCCGACTTCGACATCGACTTCTGCCAGGATCGGCGCGAAGAGGTCATCCGCTACGTCCAGCAGAAATATGGCCGCGACCAGGTGGGACAAATCATCACCTTCGGTACGCTGCAGGCGCGCGCGGTGCTGCGCGACGTCGGCCGCGTGCTGCAAATGCCTTACGGCCAAGTCGACAAGCTCTCCAAGATGGTGCCGCAGAACCCGGCCAATCCGGTCAAGCTGGCGGATGCAATCGCCAACGAGCCGCGCTTTGCCGAGGAGGCCGAGAAGGAGCCGATCGTGCAGACGCTGCTCGATATGGCGCAAAAGCTGGAAGGGCTCTACCGCCACGCTTCGACGCACGCCGCCGGCATCGTGATCGGCGACCGGCCCTTGTCGGAACTGGTGCCGATGTACCGCGATCCGCGCTCCGACATGCCGGTCACCCAGTTCAACATGAAATATGTCGAGCAGGCCGGGCTGGTAAAATTCGACTTCCTCGGCCTGAAGACGCTGACGGTGCTGGAGACGGCGGTGAAGCTGATCCGCCGGCGCGGCATCGAGATCGACCTGGCGACGATCCCGCTCGACGATCCTGAAACCTACGCCATGCTGTCGCGCGGCGAAGTGGTCGGTGTGTTCCAGGTGGAAAGTGCCGGCATGCGCAAGGCGCTGATCGGCATGCGGCCCGACTGCATCGAGGACATCATCGCGCTGGTGGCGCTCTACCGTCCCGGCCCGATGGAGAACATCCCGACCTACAACGCCAGAAAGCATGGCGAAGAGGAGATGGCATCGATCCATCCCAAGATCGACCATCTGGTGAAGGAGACGCAAGGCGTCATCGTCTACCAGGAACAGGTGATGCAGATCGCGCAGGAACTGTCGGGCTATTCGCTCGGCGAAGCCGATCTGCTGCGTCGCGCGATGGGCAAGAAGATCCGCGCCGAAATGGACAAGCAGCGCGAGCGCTTCGTCACCGGTGCGGTCGAACGCGGCGTCGGCAAGCCGCAGGCCGACTTCATCTTCGACCTTCTGGCCAAGTTCGCCGACTACGGCTTCAACAAATCGCACGCGGCCGCCTACGCCGTCGTGTCCTACCAGACCGCCTATCTCAAGGCGCATTACCCCGTCGAGTTCCTGGCGGCGTCGATGACGCTCGACATGGGCAATACCGACAAACTCGCCGATTTCCGCCAGGATGCGCTGCGTCTCGGCATCGAGGTGGTGGCGCCGTCAGTGATGACCAGCTTCCGCAATTTCGAGGTCGGCGAGAACCGCATTTACTATTCGCTGGCGGCCCTCAAGGGCGTCGGCGACGCTGCGGTCGAGCACATCGTCGCCATGCGCGGCGAAAAGCCGTTCAAGAATCTCGCCGATTTCTGTGAAAAGGTCGATCCCAAGATCGTCGGCAAGCGCGTCTTCGAAAGCTTGATCATGGCCGGCGCGCTCGACTGCTTCGGCCACGACCGCGCCCAGATGATGGCCGGCGTCGAACGGATGATGGGGCTGGCTTCGCTGGCGCAGCAGAATGCCATTTCGGGCCAGCACGACATTTTCGGCGCGTCGCTCGGCGCGCAGCAGCAGGCGCTCAATTTACCGCAGACCGATCCGTGGCTTGCCGCCGACCGGCTGCACCGTGAATTCCAGGTCGTCGGCTTCTATCTTTCGGCGCATCCGCTCGACGAGTACAAGGCGGCCCTGCAGAAGATGCGCGTGCAAAACTGGGGCGAGTTCTCGGCTGCGGTCAAACGCGGTGCCGCCGCGGGCCGGCTCGCCGGCACCGTCACCACCAAGCAGGAGCGCAAGACCCGAACCGGCAACAAGATGGGCGTCATCGCCTTTTCCGACACTTCTGGCCAGTATGAAGCCGTGCTGTTTTCGGAAGGGTTGGCGCAGTATCGCGATCTGCTCGAGCCTGGACGTTCGGTGGTGATCACCGTTTCGGCCGAGGATAGGCCCGAAGGGGTCAATCTGCGCATCCAGACGGTGCAGTCGCTGGAGGATGAGGCCAGCCGCATCCAGAAGGCGCTGCGCATCTTCGTGCGCGATGCGGCTCCGATCGGCATGCTGGCCGGCCAACTGGCGGTGAAGGGCGAAGGCCAGGTCAGCTTCGTGCTGATCAAGGAGGCCGGCCAAGGCGAGATCGAGATCGAATTGCCCAACCGCTACCGCATCTCGCCGCAGATCGCGTCGGCCATGCGCGCGGTGCCGGGTGTGGTCGAAGTCGAGCTCGTCTAGGCTGCGCTGATATACACGGCAATCGCATCGACGTCGGCCAGTGCATCACGGCGTAACGGTGCTCTGGGCCTGACATTGCGGCCGATAGGGCCAGCGTGCGGGGCGCGGTTGAACTGACCTTCCTTTGAACCACATGCGTTGAGCAGAAACTTCACAGGAACGCACAATCATGCCCAGCCGCGAACGCGTCGAAGCCTTCCTCAAGGAGGTGGTCGAAGGCAGCCACGTCAATGCGATCGCCGACTTCTACCATGACGATGCCACCATGCAGGAAAATCTTGGCGTCCCGCGGCGCGGCAAGGAAACACTGATGGCGCATGAACAGGCAGCACTCGACCGGATCGAGAAGATGCACACCCATCCTGTCCAGACATTCCTGGTCGATGGCGACAATGTCGCCATCCGCTGGACCTTCGACCGTGTCGACAAGGCCGGCACCGTGCGCCGGCTGGAAGAGGTGGCCCTGCAGCGCTGGCGTGGCGACCGGATTGCGGAGGAGCGGTTCGTCTACGACACCGCCTCGGCCTGGCGCCTCGTCGGGCCGGACGGCAAGGTGGTGGAGGGGTGACGATCACCGGGTCAGATCATGATGAGATTTGGTTGAAATCTCATCATGATCTAACCCTTTGTTGGAGCATGATCTTTTCCAAAACCGGCNGATCATGATGAGATTTGGTTGAAATCTCATCATGATCTAACCCTTTGTTGGAGCATGATCTTTTCCAAAACCGGCACCCACTTTTTGGGATCATGCTCTAGACGGCCCCGGCTGGGACCGTTACGCACTTGGTGATGAAGGCAGCCGAGAAGGACGGATTGCAGCAAAGCTCAGCGATGGCGCGGCTGCGTGACAGGCTGCGCAAGCTCTATCACGGGCGCACGCCGGCGGCGTTCCGGTTTCAACTGGCGGCGGTCATCATCGACCTCGCCATCATCGCCTTCTTCGTTGCCACGCCGGTGCTCCAGGACAAGCCGTCATTCCTGTGGCTCGACTATACCGTCGCGGCGCTGGTCGCCGCCGACCTGATTGCCCGGCTGTTAGCCTCCAACGACATGTTGCGGCTGATGAAACAGCCGACATCCTGGGTCGATGTCTTCATCCTTTTGACGCTGCTGATGCCGACGGCGCTGGCAAATCTGGCGTTCCTGCGCATCCTGCGGCTGTGGTCGCTGTCGCGCAGCGGTTCGCTGTGGCGGCATTTCGAAATGCGTGGCTTAAGGCCCTGGCGCGAGGCGAGCCACGCGGTCATCAACCTGTTGACGTTTCTGTTCGTCATCACCGGCTTCGTCTACACCTTCTTCTTCCGCACCGGCGCCGGCCTCGAAAACTACATTGATGCGCTGTATTTCACCGTTGCCACGGTGACGACGACCGGTTTCGGCGACATCGTGCTGCCGGGGATCGCCGGCAAGCTGACCGCGATCGCTACCATGATCATCGGCATCTCGCTGTTCGTCAGACTGGCGACGGCGATTTTTCGACCCGCCAAGGTGTTCTTTCCCTGTCCGCAGTGCGGACTGCAACGGCACGAGCCGGACGCCGTGCACTGCAAGGCCTGCGGGCATCTTCTCAACATACCGGATGAGGGGAATTGACCGACCGCTACGAGGCCGCGACCTCAGCCGGCTTTGGCGCCTTGCGCTGCAGGTTGAGCAGATTGCCCATCAGGATCAGCAGGGCGCCGCCGGCTGTAAAGATGTCGATCTGTTCGCTGTAGAGCAGCCAGCCGATCAGCGCTGACAGCGGCACGCGCAGGAAATCCATCGGTGAAATCACCGTAGCGTCGGCATAGGTGAGGGCACGCGCCATGCAGAAATGCGACGACATGCCGGTGAAGGCAATCAGCAGGATCCATGGCCAGAGTTCGAGCGGTGGGTTGCGCCATTCATAAAGCGCCGGGATCAGGCCGACCACCGACTGGATGATCAGCATCCAGAAGATGATGCGCACGACGCTGTCCGTGCGGGTCAGCGACTTGACCAACACCACCGATACGCCAAAGCACACGGCCGCGCCGAGAACGACGAGGTGACCCGGATCCATGGAGCCGACGCCGGGGCGAACGATGACCACCACGCCGATCAGGCCAAGCACGACCGCCGCAATTTTCGGGCGGGAGAGCCTTTCGCCAAGAAACGCCACCGCCAGGATCGCGGTCCAGATCGGCGTGGTGAATTCGACCGATATGAGGACCGCAAGCGGGATCAGCGTCAGCGCATAGAGCCATGCAGCCTGGCCCGTATAGTGGATGACATTGCGAGCGATATGGGCCAACGGGCGCTGCGTGCGCATTGCAGCGAATCCGCCGCTCATCATCACCAGCGGCAACAGGATGAAGAAGCCGATCACCGAGCGCAGTTCCAGCACCTGGAAGACGTTGAGCTCGGCGGTGGTTGCGCGGCCGGCGACTGACATCGCCAGAAACGAGGCGATCGACAGCGCCATCCAGAACGCGGCTTTGGGGATCGATGGGGAAGGTGCCATAGGCGCTATGTCGCAAGCCGGGACTTCTATCGCAACCGTTAGGCCACGCATTCGACTGGGCCAGACCCGTTGCGAAACAGCCATGCTGGACGTGGAACCTGACGCTGCGGCAGGCGTTGGTTCCCGGTATTGGCCAATTGCTGGACGCATCGTTTCTTCAACATCAACGGGGGAGAGATTCCGATGAAATCATTCGCGCGGTCTCTGCTAGCCGGCTGCCTGCTAACTGCAAGCGCCACGGCCCATGCCGACGAGGCGAATTTTCTCAGCTCCTTGCAAGGGAATTTCTCCGGCAAGGGGACAGTCAAGGTCACCACCGACGCACCGACGGTGAATGTGTCCTGCACCTTCAATTCCGACGCGACCTCGAGTTCATTGTCGCTTGACGGCAATTGCCGTGGTCTTGTCGTGGTGACGCGCGCCATCAGCGCCAATCTGAAGGCCCGCGGGGCGAAGTATACTGGCGTCTATGTCGGGTCGCGCACCGGGCCGGCACAGCTCGCCGGCAGCCGTTCCGGGAACGCGATCAGTCTCGGCATTCGCTGGGCGGCGGAGGTCAATGGTGATCGCAAGGCGCGGTTGACGGTCGAGAAAACCAGCGGCGACGGAATGCGGTTGACCGTTACCGACGTCGATCCGAAAACCGGCAAGAACGTGGTGACGAGCCGCATCGATCTCAAGCGTATCTAAGCCGTCTCACTCCTCGATCGGCTCCGGCGGGTTGGCGTTGCGGCCTTTACCGAAGGTGTAGCCGGTTTCCACCGCCTTCTTGCCGAACTTGTCGCGCAGCGTATCGATGGCGCTTTCGGCCATGGCGCGCTTGCGCGAGCCGACGTCGACGAGATCGGGCGGATCGGCCTTCTCGTCANTCGATGGCGCTTTCGGCCATGGCGCGCTTGCGCGAGCCGACGTCGACGAGATCGGGCGGATCGGCCTTCTCGTCATCCGAGAGATCGCTGAGACCGATGCCGAGCAGCCGGTACTTTGTCCCGTCCGCCTCCTTGCGCAACAGCTCGAGCCCGGTCTGGAAAATGCGGTCGGCCAGCCGGGTCGGGTCGCCGAGCTGGCGGTTGCGGGTACGCAGCTTGAAATCCTGCGTCTTCAGCTTCAGCACCACGGTGCGCCCGGCAATGCCTGACTTCTTCAGCCGCGCCGAGACCTTTTCCGACAATCCCCTCAGCACTGGAACCAGTTCGCCCATTTCAGCTATGTCGGTGTCGAAAGTGGTTTCGGCCGACACACTTTTCGCATCCTGGTCGGGATCGACACGGCGGTCGTCCTGGCCGCGCGAGAGATGGTAGAGCCGGGTGCCCATCACGCCATAGCGGCGCATAAGATCGGCGCGCTCCATGCGCTGCAACTGGGCGATGCTGCGGATGCCGTCGCGTTCGAGCGTTGCGGCAAAAGCCTTGCCTACGCCCCAGATCAGCGTCACCGGCTGTTCGGCCAGGAAACCCAGCGCCTCGGCTTCGCCGATCACCGAAAAGCCGCGCGGCTTGCGGAAATCGGAGGCAACCTTGGCCAGGAACTTGCAGTAGGAAAGGCCGGCCGAAACGGTGATGCCGATTTCCTTTTCGACGGTCTGCGCAAAGCGCGCCAGCACCACCGCCGGCGGCATGCCGTGCAGGCGCTCGGTGCCGGCAAGGTCGAGAAACGCCTCATCGATGGAGAGCGGCTCGACCAGCGGCGTGAGCGCCTGCATCAAGGCGCGGACATCGCGGCCGACGCGGACGTATTTCTCCATATTGGGCGGGATGACGACCGCTTCCGGACAGGCTTCGAGCGCCTTGAACATCGGCATTGCCGAGCGCACCCCCTGGATGCGGGCGATGTAGCAGGCGGTGGAAACGACGCCGCGCTTGCCGCCGCCGATGATCAGCGGCTTGTCCTTCAGCGCAGGATTGTCGCGCTTTTCGATCGCCGCATAGAAGGCGTCGCAATCGATATGCGCCAGATGCAGCTGGTAGAGCTCGGGATGGCGGGTGAGTCGAGGGCTGCCGCAACGCTCACAGCGCCTGGTATCGCTGCGCTGAAAGGTCAGGCAGTCGCGGCAAAAACCGTGCTCGGGATTGTTGACAGGGGCCGCCATCGCTGCGAACATAAAGAGAACAGATGCAATGGTACGTCAGGACGGAAGCCGCCACAAGCGGTTAGCCGGGAGAGAACTCATGAGCACCACCATAGCGCCGCTGGCGCCCGACCTGTGGGCGGATTTCGAGGATCTTTTCGGCAAGCAGGGCGCCTGTTACGGCTGCTGGTGCACGCATTTCCGGATGGCGCCGGCGGTCCGACGGGCCAGGGACAAGCAGCGCAACAAGGATCATATCAAGGCGCGTATCGAGGCCGGACCGCCGCCGGGGCTTTTGGCCTTCGAGGACGGCCAGGCGGTCGGCTGGATGCAGATCGGTCCACGCGCCGACGTGCCCGAATGGAACAATCGGGGCCGGGGCTCGGCGCCGGTCGATCCAACCGACGCCGTAGATCCCGGCGTCTGGGCCATCTCCTGCTTCTTCATCCGCGCCAGCGCGCGCGGCCGGGGCGTCAGCCACCGCCTGGTCGAGGGCGGCATCGCTTTTGCCCGCCAGAACAAGGCGCGGCTGGTCGAGGCGTGTCCGATCGACGTGTCGCGCGATTCGCGTTCGATCGGGCTGTTCGTCGGCTCGTCGCGTGTGTTTGAAAAGGCCGACTTCGAGCGGCTTGTCGAACGCAAGGCCGGACGGCCGCTGATGCGGCTGGTGTTGTAGTCAATTACCCGTCGGCGTTTGTTGATGTCCTGTGGAAGCTGTAGGTTGGTTTCATAGCAGACGAACGAAGCGTTCCTTTTTGGTCAAATGGAGAATTTTGTGAACCGTGTCTTGCCGCTTGCTTTCCTTCTCGCCCTCAGCGCTCCTGCCTTTGGCCAGGCTGTCGATGCCCAAGGTGCCAAGCAACTTTCCGATGAGCTCTCTCGCTATGTCGGCAAACAGGCGCTCAATGAAGGCATTTTGAAGATCTCAGCCGAGGAGGGTGCCTACAAGATCACCTTCGATGTGAAGGCGCTTGTGGCGAAGATGCCGAAGCAGGATCTGAAGCGGTTCGATTTCCCGCCCGTCACGCTGCGGGTCAAACCGCGCAGCGACGGAGGCTGGGATGTCGCCTCGGATTTCTCTACGACTGGGTCCATCGAGGTAAATGGCCCAAATGGCCTGAACACCGGGCAAATCGTTGTCAAGGATGGCAAGTTCACGGGCGTCTATGACCCGGAACTGGCGGCATTTACCAGCGGCACCAGTTCGATTGCGGGCATGACGATGACGTCGCGCCAAGTCAGTCAATTGACCGATTTGAGCGTGGGGCTGGGCTCTTCCAAATTTGACGCCAGGAAGTCGGCCAACGGCGGCGTCGATCTTAATTTCACACAGGCGATGGCGGACTTCGTCGAAACGGTCAAAATCGATGACCGGTCAATCGCAGCGCTCCGGGCACCGGAGCTCGCTGTGAACGTGACCGCTAAGGCCATTCAGACCAAGCCGCTTCTGGATCTTTTGGCGTTCGCCGTCGCCCATGAGGACGAGGCCCGGATGAAGGCCGATCAAGCAGAGTTCAAAACGCTTCTGCTCGGTGCGCTGCCGCTATGGGAACGGATCGATGGGACCTACGCATTCAAAAACCTTGCCATTGAAACATATGCCGGCAATTTCGGCGCGGCGCAGCTGAACACCGTTGTCGGCATGGACGGCATCAGCAAGGACGGCAAGATCAGCTACGCATTCAAGGTTTCCGGCCTGACAATACCGCAGCAGATGCTGCCCAGTTGGACCGTTGCGTTGCTGCCGACGGATCTCGACCTGAATTTCGGCGGCGCCAACATCGATCTCGACAGTATGGCTCGGAAAACCATAGAAACCCTCGATTTCAGTAAGGATCCACCGCTTCCGGCAGATTTCGGCGATGAGATTTCCGCCGATTTCTTGGCCAAGACACCAAAGTTCGTGCTTGGACACAGCACGGTCAAGAATGGTGACATTGAGGTCGCCATGGAAGGCGAAATGACCTTCCCCGACAAGAAGCCCGATGCCAACGTGACAATCGACGTGACCGGCTACGACAAGATCGTGGCAAGCCTGCAGGAGGCGGCGAAGACCGACCCGCAGGCCTCACAGGCTTTTACCGGCGCCTTGGCCATCTTGGGATTTGCCAAGACGCTGCCGGATGGTCGTGTGGAATGGGTTATCAACGCCAGGCACGATGGGTCGGTGACGGTCAACGGCGCCATGCTGAAGGGGCCGGATCCGGTCGTGGAAGACAACACCGATCAGGATGCGATCCCTGGCGAGGGCAACAATGGCGGAGCAGGGGCGAAGCTGCAGCCTTGATCGCCAAGCTTGGAGGCGCTTGGGCTTAAAGCCCGAGCGCGCTCGCGATCTTCGGCGCGGCCTCGTGCCAGTCCTCGACGGAGATGATGTCGTCCGGCACCGGCGGCAGGAAGGCGCGCAGCGAATTGTCGGCCATCAGGTGGAAGAGATGGGCGTCGGCAATCGAGTTGCGCGCCGAGATAAGATTGGCGGGCTGGTCGTCGACAAAGGCCACCGGCCGGCCGTTCTTGCCGCGCAGTTTCGCCACCGCCGGTCCCTTGGCCATCTCGGTGGTCAACAGCGGATAGGGCAGCCCGAGCGCATCGAGATGGGCGCGGCGCGCAGCGCGATGCCGGTGCGGCATGGCGGTCAAAAGGACGATCTCGGCGCGGTCGCTGAGGCTGGCAAGCGCTTGTTCGGCACCGTCGGTAACGCTCTGCAGTCGGCCTGCGTATCGAAGAAATCTCCGAGAAGTGCCGTCACCTCCGGCTGTTCGATCAGCCGGCCGCTCGCCGTTTCGGCAATGTTGCCGGTGAGACGGAAGGAGGCCAGGGTCAGGCCGAAGCCGCGCGATTTCAGGAACTGCGGAAACGGCCGGATGAATTCGAGCACGACATCGTCGACATCGAGGATCAGCAGAGGCCGGTCGTCGGCTGCAAGTTCGGCGATCTGGCGTGCCGTCTCGGGATCGTCGCTCATATCGAATGCTCATGGTCGTCGCCGCCAAGAGGCAGCGCGCGCAACGCCTTGCCGATGGCGGCCGGGGGGGTGTCGGTTTCCTCGGCAAAGCGCAGCAAGGTCGGCTCGTGGGCAAGGATGAACTGCAGCACTCCGGCCAGGAATCCCGGTTCGGCCGCGGCGCGGCGGATGGCGGACGCCTCGATGCCGGTGATGGCCAGGAAGCGCGGCAGGAGTTCGGGGTCGGCGGCGACGAAGCCCAGTGCCTTCACGGCAATGGTTTCCGCTTCCTCGCGCATTGACGCTGCGTTTGCCATCACTACTTTCTCGTTGCGGAAATGAGTCTCTTTTCCGCAGTAATCGCAAGCGTCGCCTGCGGCAAGCCACAGCCCCGATCCAATGTGGTTTTCGAGGTGGAATCCGAATGGCTTTTGCCGCTTCGGGTTTCCATTTCGTCAATCATATTGCCTTAAGAGTGAGCGAGGGTTTGGTGTGCTTCGACAAGGGCGCATAGCGGCAGGGCTTCGGGCAGAAGCCTGGCCGGGACGGGAAATCGATGCCTAAGAAGGTCATGATCGTCGAGGACAACGAGCTCAATATGAAGCTCTTTCGCGACCTCATCGAAGCCAGCGGTTACGAGACGGTTCGCACGCGCAACGGGCTCGAGGCGCTCGATCTGGCGCGCCAGCACAGGCCCGACCTGATCCTGATGGACATCCAGCTGCCCGAAGTGTCGGGGCTGGAAGTGACGAAATGGCTGAAGGAGGACGACGACCTCCATTCCATTCCGGTCATCGCCGTCACCGCCTTCGCCATGAAGGGCGACGAGGAACGCATTCGCCAGGGCGGTTGCGAGGCCTACATCTCCAAGCCGATCTCGGTGCCGCGTTTCATCGAGACCATCAAATCTTATCTCGGTGATGCCTGATGCCTTCACCCATTCCAGCCGGAGCCTTGTGACATGACCGCGCGGATCCTCGTCGTCGACGACATCCCTGCCAATGTCAAACTTCTCGAGGTTCGGCTGCTGGCCGAATATTTCGAGGTGTTGACGGCCTCCAACGGGCCGGACGCGATCGAGACCTGCGAAAACGGCAAGGTCGATGTCGTGCTGCTCGACGTGATGATGCCCGGCATGGACGGGTTCGAGGTCTGCAAGCGGCTGAAAAGCGATCCGGCGACCGCGCATATACCGGTGGTCATGGTGACCGCGCTGGGCCATGTTGCCGACCGGGTGCGCGGCCTCGAGGCAGGCGCCGACGACTTTCTCACCAAGCCGGTCAACGATCTGCAACTGATGACGCGGGTGAAGAGCCTGGTCAGGCTGAAGTCGCTGACCGACGAGCTGCGGCTGCGCGCATCGACCACCCGCAACATCGGCATCGAGGCGCTGTTGAGCCGCAGCTTCGCGTCGGAGGACGCCACGCCGAAGGTGCTGTTGATCGACGAGCGCAAATCGTCGTTCGAGCGCATCCAGAACATGCTGCGCGGCAGCGCCGAGCTCGACATTGCCACCGATCCGCATGCCGGCTTCTTCCAGGCCGCCGAGGCGCCCTATGAGTGCGTGCTGATCTCGACCGGTTTTACCGATTTCGATCCGCTGCGGTTGTGTTCGCAATTGCGTTCGCTCGACCGCACCCGCTTCCTGCCGATCATCCTGATTGCCGACGAAGGCGAGGAGGGCCGCATCATCAGAGGCCTCGAACTCGGCATCAACGACTATCTGATGCGGCCGATCGACCAGCAGGAGCTGACGGCGCGGCTGCGCACGCAGGTGCGCCGCAAGCGCTACAACGACCAGCTGCGCGCCAGTGTCACCCAGACCATCGAGATGGCGGTGACCGACGCGTTGACCGGGCTGCACAACCGCCGCTACCTCGACAGCCATTTGCAGACGCTGTTCGACCGCGCCGTGGCGCGGCGGCGGCCTCTGTCGGTGATGATCACCGATCTCGACCGCTTCAAGACCGTCAATGACTCGCATGGCCATGATGGCGGCGACGATGTGCTGCGCGAGTTCGCAAGGCGGCTGCGCAAGAACGTCAGGGGCATCGACCTTGCCTGCCGCTTCGGCGGCGAGGAATTCGTCGTTGTGATGCCGGACACGGACGGCGCGGTGGCGGAGAAGGTTGCCGAGCGCATTCGCGCCGAAATCGCCCAGCTGCCCTTTGCCATCGGCCCTGAAGGCAAGGCGATCGAAGTCACGGTCAGCGTCGGCGTGTCATCGGTTCTGAAGGGCGCGGACACGGTCGCGGCGTTGATGAAACGTGCCGACGTGGCGCTCTACGAAGCCAAAAGTGGCGGCCGCAACCGGGTCGTCGCCAAGGCAGCGTAGGCTAGACCACCGATTATGCAGTCAATCGGACAGGGTTAGGAATTTACCTTAATCCAAGCGATTCGGCAGGCTTGGTTAAGAAACTATTGATTTTCAAACATTGTTGCGCAAATGTGCGGTGCAAGAACAAGGGCGATGCGGGCACGAGGGTAGACAGCCGCATCGCTTCGCCGAATACCCCATGATGCTCAGGTCCGCCGCATCTCCTGGGTCCGTGGGGTCGGCCGGCCGGCGCTGGCACATAGTGGCCTCCTCGTACCGCTGCCATACGCCGACCGGCCCCCTTTTTTACCAAAAAATGAGATGAGCACTTCGCGCCAAACAGCGGAGGGTTCTGGCTTTCGGGGCCTTGAATCAAAAACGCCGCCCGAAGGGGCGGCGCTTTTGACAGAGCGTATGAAAACCAGATTACTTGATCTTGGTTTCCTTGAACTCGACATGCTTCTTGGCGACCGGGTCGTATTTGCGGAACGACAGCTTGTCGGTCTTGGTACGGCTGTTCTTGCTGGTCACGTAGAAGAAACCGGTGTCGGCGGTCGACAGAAGCTTGATCTTGATGTTTGCGGCTTTGGCCATTGTATCAGTCCGTTATGTTCGTGGGGTTCTGGCCGCTGGAGCGGGGGAAAACACCCGGACGCGGGAAACTTGGCGCGACACATAAAGAACGTGCCCGGAAAGTCAAGCCCGGCTCGGCGGCCGTGTCGTAAGCACATGAGTTGTCCGGATTAGGTAGCACATGAGTTGTCCGGTTTTATCACCGGCTCGATGGAGGCTGAGGCTCAGGGCGTTCGAATCTTGAAAAGCCAAGCAATTGGCTTTTCGTCCGCTACGAGGCCGCTTCTCACCCCACAAGGAGAGAAGGTAAGGTCGCTGTTGCTCGCCCTCAGCGGGGCCGGATTTCTAGGCTTCTTCCTTAACTGGAAGCGCTTTCTTCCAGTCCCCGGTGGTGTTCCACCAGCGATTCGGATTGGCGCGGTCGTCCAGGCCCTTGGAGCGGCTGGCGAGGATTGGCTGGATGCGGATCACCGGCTCCTGGTAGGAATGCGCCTGGAAAATTGCCTCGACGACGCGGGCGACGAGCGCCTGGTCGTCGGGCAACTCGAACGAGACCTCGACGGTGCCGGGGCGGCGGCGCAGTTCGGTTTCGACGCCGGCGGCTGCACCTTCCAGCGGTCGGTAGCGTTCGATGCCGTGCGCGGTTTGATCGGCGTTGCGGTCGTATTTGCCCATTGCCAGCGGCGCGATCGCGACCACGGCGTCCATGATGCGGTCGACATCGGCTGCCGGGGCCTGGAAGCTGACAAGCAGCAGAAGCGTCATGCGCAGAGATGTGGTTTCAAAGCCGCTGTCGATCATCGCCGTATCCTCAAACTCGGGTTTTTTGGGACACCCTTTTAGCTGAGGTCTCCTGACACGGTTCTGTCAGCAGCGGCGACATCCCGTCAGGATTGCGCAGACTGGCGACGGACAGGCTACCAGATCTTGCGGACCAGCCTGGCGCTGACCAAGACGATATAGGCGGCAAAGAACAGGCCGAGCGACCAGCCGAAGCCGGAGGGCCCGAAGGCATCCATGCCGATGCCGATCGCCTGCGGGCCAAGCACCATGCCGACGCCGTAGCAGAGCACGAAGGCGGCGTTGGCCGAGGCCAGTTCGTGGCCGGAGAGCTGCGAGCCCAGATGGGCAAGGCCGATCGTGTACATGGCGGCCACCACGCCGCCCCAGACGAACAGAAGCGCCGCCATCAGGTGCCAATTGCCGGCGAAGAACGGCATGAAGATGGTGCCGGCAAGTCCGACCGTGGCGCAGGCCAAAAGCAGATAGCGGCGGTCTGAGACGCGGTCGCTGATCATGCCGATAGGGATCTGCAACAGCACGTTGCCGAGGCCGATCATGGTGAGCAGGAGGGCTGCATCCGCCTCGGAATAGCCGATGCGGTTGCCATAGACGGGGAACAGCGCAAAGCCGCCGGTCTCGACGGCGCCGAACACCAGCACGGCGGCGGTCGCTGTCGGCACCAGCCAGATGTAGCGCAGGAAGTTGCTGGTTTCGCCGTCAACCACGATTGTGGGACTTTCATTCCGTGCGGCCAGCACCGGGATTGCGGCCAGCGCGACCAGGACGATGATGACGCCAAACGGCAAGAAGCCGGTGCTGCCGATATGGGCGAAGATCCATGGCCCGGCGGCGAAGCCGAGCGACAGCACTGTGGCGTAGATGCCGAGCACCAGGCCGCGCCGGCGCGGCGGCGCCGAGGTGCTGATCCAGAATTCCGACAGGATGAACAGCACCGTCAGCGCGATGTGCAGCACGACGCGTAGTGGGAACCACATCCAGAAGTCCGGGGCGAAGTGGAAGCCGACAAAGGCGAGCGCGCCGGCGGCGATCATGGCGATCATCGTCCAGGCGACGCCGAAGCGCATCGCCAGCGGCGTGGCCAACGGGGCGCCGGCGATCGAGGCGAGGCCGGCGACCGCGGTGTTGAGGCCGATCATCGATGCCGAGTGGCCGCGGCTCTCGAGAATAACGCTGAGCAGCGGCATGCCGAGGCCTATGGCGATGCCGACGACGCTGATCGAGGAGATCGCGGCGATCATAGGTAGCCAATGTACGCGCTCGTCGCCCTCTTGCTGGGTATCGACCGTCATGTGATGCCTGAATACTCTGTTTGTTTGATATTGCGTAATTCCGGACGGAAAACCGCGTCACACTTTTCCTGGAATTGCTCTAAAGAATTTCGCGAACGAAGCGGTTGCGGACAAGCCGGTAGAACGGCACGGACCCACCGGGTCGCAGGCGCGGATCGCCGGCAAGCCGCGTCTCCAGCTCCTGCAAGATCGTTCGGGTGATGTCGGGGATATCGGCCTCTCTGGCCTTGGCAAGCGGCAGCCAGACCAGTTCTTCCAGCTCATTGGTCGGGCCGCCACCCGGCAGTTCCACGGCGACATCGCTGCGCCAGGCGCTGAAGAAGCGGGTGTCGAAACGACGCACGCGATTGGGCGGGGTGATGGCGCGGGCGATGAAGCGCAGCGGCGCCAGCGAAGGCTGGACGCCGTGCTCGACAAAGCCCTGCCAGTCGCGTTTGTCGGTTGCGAAAGAGCCTTTGCTGCCGATGAGCAGGCCGGCTTCCTCATAAGTCTCGCGGATGGCCGAGAGCGCGATGGCACGGGCCCGCGACGGGCTGATGCGGCCGACGCCGGCGGTCAGCCTGGCTTCCTCCTCCGGGAGCAATGGGGTGGCAACGGCAATGCGGCTGTCGGCCGAATCGGTGCGGCCGCCGGGAAAGACGAACTTGCCGGGCATGAAGGCGTGGCCTGCGTGGCGCCGGCCCATCAGCACCAGAATCTCACCGCCCTCGCGGTCGAGCAGGATCAGGGTGGCGGCATCGCGCGGGCGTATGGGCAGGCCGCTGTGGGCGGCTGCGCCACGGTCCATCCTGCTGACTTCCGCCTTGGTCATACCTTCCATGCGCAGGACCTAGCGGAAACTTCTGGCAAACGAAAGTGGCCTTTCACGGTCGGCATGTTGCGCCAGGCGACATTGCCCTGACGCAAACTAGGTTCCGGGATGCGGCTCGGTGCCGTCTTTTTCGCCGCCGAAGCCGTGCATATAGAGCGCCCATTGCAGTCCGATGACGGCGCCCTTGACCGGTTGCAGCAGAGCGACCGACAACACGATGGTCAGCGGCACCCAAATGGCGATGTGCTGCCACATGGAGAGCGTCGAGGTCGCCTCGACGCCCATGAAGGCGCCGAGAACGATGTGGCCGACAATGACGATGACGAGATAAGCGGGCAGGTCGTCGGCGCGGTGGTGGTGGAACTCCTCACCGCACACGGCGCATTTGTCGACGCTTTTGGTGAAGCCGGCGAACAACCTGCCTTCGCCGCAATGCGGGCAGCGGCCAAGGGCGCCGCGCTTCATCGCCGTCCACAGCGGGCGGGCGACTCGGCCCGAATGATGTTCGCCGCCGAAAACCTGCTTCTGGATTCCCATTTCGCTTGCCATTATCGTCTCCTGCCGCGCGACCCCGGGCGCGATTGCGACGCGCGGGCGCGGCCTTTTGCCTTGTGAAACGACCGTTTGGAGCCGGGCAGGGGCTTCGGGTCGGTCAGCATCTCGAAACGCATCGCGCCGGCCATAGGCGCCACCTCGATCAGGCGAACCTCGACGCGGTCGGCAAGCTGATAGCCCTTGCCGGTGCGTTCTCCGAACAGCGATCGCGCGGTTTCGTCATATATATAGTAATCGCCATCCAGACTTGACACCGGGATGAAGCCATCTGCGCCAAACTGCGGCAATTGGACAAATAGTCCCGATTTGGTGACGCCCGAAATGCGGGCGTCGAAGCGGTCGTCGATGCGCTCGGCGAGGTAGGCAGCGATCAGCCGGTCGACGGTGTCGCGCTCGGCCGCCATGGCGCGGCGCTCGGTGCCGGAGATCAGCACCGCGACGTCTTCCAGCCGCGTCTCTTCGTCCTGCGTCAGCCCGCCAGGGCCGAGCCCAAGTGCGGCAATCAGCCCGCGATGCACGATCAGATCGGCATAGCGGCGGATCGGCGAGGTGAAATGCGCGTAGCGCTTCAGGTTGAGGCCGAAATGGCCGATGTTCTTGGGCGAATATTCGGCCTGACTCTGCGAGCGCAGCACCACTTCGTTGACCAGCCCCTCATTGTCGGCGCCACGCACGCGCTCGAGAATGCCGTTGAACTGGGCGGGCCGCATCTGCGCGCCACGCGCCAGCGACAGGCCGAGCGTCTGCAGGAACTCGCGCAGCGATTCCTGCTTGGCCAGCGACGGCGCATCGTGGACGCGGTAGACCAGCGCCTGCTTCTTCGCTTCCAGCGTTTCGGCGGCGGCGACATTGGCCTGGATCATGAATTCTTCGATCAGCTTGTGGGCGTCGAGCCGCTCCGGGACGACGACGCGGTCGACGGTGCCGTCCGGCTTGAGCAGGATCTTGCGCTCGGGCAGATCAAGCTCGAGTGGCTGGCGGCCATCGCGGCCGCGCTTGAGGATGGCGTAGGCGTCCCACAGCGGCTTCAGCACCGTATCGAGGATCGGGCCGGTCTTGTCGTCAGGAAGGCCGTCTATCGCGGCCTGGGCCTGCGGATAGGCGAGCTTTGCCGCCGATTTCATCATGACGCGGTGGAAGGTGTGACGCAGCTTGCGGCCATCGGCGGCAAAAATCATGCGCACGGCAAGCGCGGGACGGTCCTGGCCTTCGCGCAGCGAGCACAGGTCGTTGGAGATGCGCTCTGGCAGCATCGGCACGACGCGGTCGGGGAAATAGACAGAATTGCCGCGTTTCAGCGCCTCGCGATCGAGTGCGGTGCCATAGCGGACATAGGCTGCAACATCGGCGATCGCCACCGTGGCGATCACGCCGCCGGGGTTCTTCTCGTCGAGGTCGGGCGTGGCGAAGACGGCGTCGTCATGGTCCTTGGCGTCGGCCGGGTCGATGGTCACCAGCGGCAGGTCGCGCCAGTCCTCGCGGTGAGCAAGCGTCGCCGGTTTTACCGCCTCGGATTCGGCGATGACGTCGGCCGGGAAGATATGCGGAATGTCGTGCGCGTGGATGGCGATCATCGAGACCGCCTTTTCGCTGGTCAGCGAGCCCAGCACCGCCAGCACTTTTGCGCGCGGCAAACCATACCGGGAGGCCCGCGCCGGCTCGACCTCGACAAGGTCGCCGTTCCTGGCGCCGTTCTGGAATTCCTTGTCGACGATCAGTTCGGGCTGGCGACGTTCGACCGGCTCGATTCGGAAGGTGCCGTCCCTCAGGATACGGAAGACGCCCAGCACGGCATCTGTCCGCTTCTCGAAAATCTTCATTACGCGGCCGGTATAGGCAGGCCCGGTCGCCTCGTCGGTCGGGAAGGTCTTGGCCAGCACACGGTCGCCGATGCCCGGCTGCGGGCCATTGCCGCCGCGCGAGACGCGGATCGAGACGACGGGCGGTTCGCCGGTGCCTACGGGCTCGGCAGGATGCGCCAGCAGGATGCCGTCGCCATCGCGGCCAAAAATGTCGAGTACGGCGACATGCGACAAGGCGCCGACACGGGCCAGCCGTTTGCGCTCCTTGGTCAGGATGCCTTCGTCCTGCAGGTCGCGCAGGATGTCCTTCAGCCAGATGCGGTCGTCGCCGCGCAAGGCAAACGCCTTTGCGATGTCGCGTTTTCCCGCGCGGTCGGGGTTCTCGGCGATGTAGCGCAGGATTTCGTCACGCGACGGCCTGTAGTCGTCCTTGACCTTGGCCCTCGTGTCGGCGGTGCGCGGATCGCCGTGGCTTCTACCGGTGATCCTGCGCGCCACTCTGCTATCCCTTTTTCTTCGCCGCCGGCTTCTTGGTCGCCGACTTCTTGGCTGTGGTTTTCTTGCCAGTGGTTGTTTTGGCAGTGGTTTTCTTGGCTGTGGGGGCCTTGGCGGCTGCCGCCTTGCGGAACGGCTTCTTGCCGCCGCCCTTGGCTTCCTTCTCGGCAATCAGCGCCACCGCGTCCTCGACGGTCACCGACTGCGGATCCTTGCCCTTGGGCAGTGTCGCGTTGACCTTGCCGTAGTTGACATAGGGCCCGTATTTGCCATCGCGCACGACGATCTTGCCGCCGCCATCGGGATGGTCGCCGAGTTCCTTCAGCGCCGCCGCGGTGCCGCCATTGCGGCCGCCCTTGCCCTTCAGCTGCTTCTCGGCGATCACGGTGACAGCGCGGTTGAGGCCGATCGAGAACACATCCTCTATGCTGTCGACATTGGCATAGGTGCCATCATGCAAAACGAATGGACCATAGCGGCCAAGCCCGGCGGAGATCATCTTGCCGGATTCAGGATGCTTGCCGATATCGCGCGGCAGCGACAGCAGCGCCAAGGCCTTTTCATGGTCGATCGAGTCGGGCGTCCAGCCCTTGGGCAGGCTGGAGCGCTTGGCTTCCTTGCCGTCGCCGCGCTGGATATAAGGACCGAAGCGGCCTGAGCGCAGCGTGATTTCCTCTGCCGTGTAGGGATCGTTGCCGAGCACCTTGGTGCCGTCCTCGCCGCCGCCATTCTCGCCATTCGGGTTGGCGGCATCGCCGAGTTGGCGGGTAAAGGAACATTCCGGATAGTTGGAGCAGCCGACGAAGGCGCCGAACTTGCCGAGTTTCAGCGACAGATTGCCGGAGCCGCATTTTGGGCAGATGCGGGGATTCGAGCCATCCTCCCGCGCGGGGAACACCAGCGGCGCCAGTTCCTCGTTCAGCGCGTCGAGCACGTCGGTGACGCGCAGTTCCTTGATGTCGGCGACGGCGCCGGAAAAATCTTTCCAGAAGTCACGCAGCACGTCCTTCCAGGCGAGCTTGCCGTCGGAAATCTCGTCAAGCTTTTCCTCGAGTGAGGCCGTGAAGTCATATTCGACATAGCGCTCGAAGAAGCTTTCGAGGAAAGCCGACAGCAGCCGGCCCTTGGCCTGCGGCACCAGCCGGCGCTTGTCGATGGTGACGTAGTCACGGTCTTCCAACGTCTTCAGGATCGCGGTGTAGGTCGACGGACGGCCGATGCCGAGCTCTTCCAGCTTCTTGATCAGCGACGCCTCGGAGTAGCGCGGCGGCGGCTCGGTGGTGTGCTGGGTGGCATTGATCGCCTGACGGGCCAGTTGCTCGCCGGCACGGATCTCGGGCAGACGACGGTTTTCCTCGTCTTCGGCGTCGTCGTCCTTCTGGTCGGTGTAGGCGGCGATGAAGCCGTCGAAGCGAACGACGGAACCGACGGCGCGAAGCTCCGCGGTGCGAGCGCCATTGACCGCCTCGATTTCGACCGTGGTACGCTCGATCTCGGCCGACTGCATCTGGCTGGCGATGGCGCGCTTCCAGATCAATTCGTAAAGCCGCAGCTGGTCGGAATCGAGATACTGCCTGACCGAAGCCGGCGTGCGCATGAAATCGGTCGGGCGGACCGCCTCGTGCGCTTCCTGGGCATTCTTGGCCTTGGCTGTGTACTGGCGCGGCTTTTCCGGGAGGTATCTTGGGCCGAATTCCTTGGCGATGGTGTCGCGGGCGGCGTCGATCGCCTCCGGCGCCATCTGCACGCCGTCGGTTCGCATATAGGTGATCAGGCCGGTGGTCTCGCCGCCGATCTCCATGCCTTCATAGAGGCGCTGCGCCACCTGCATGGTGCGCGTCGCCGAAAAGCCGAGGCCCGACGATGCCGCCTGCTGCAGCGTCGAAGTGGTGAAGGGCGGGCCAGGATTGCGCCTTGTCGGTTTGGCTTCCACCGACAGAGCCTTGAAGGTCGCGCGTTCGAGCATGCCCTTGATATCGTCGGCCTGCGCCTTGCTGGCGATGTCGAGCTTCTGCAGCTTCTTGCGCTCGAACGCGGTCAGCCGCGCCTCGAAGCTGTCGTTACGTGGCGTGCCGAGGAGGGCAGCGATCTGCCAGTATTCCTCGCGGACGAAACGTTCGATTTCGGATTCGCGGTCGCAGACCAGGCGCAGCGCCACCGACTGGACGCGGCCGGCGGAACGGGCGCCCGGCAATTTGCGCCACAGCACCGGCGACAGCGTGAAGCCGACGAGATAATCGAGTGCGCGGCGAGCCAGATAGGCATCGACCAATGGCGCATCGATCTGGCGCGGATTGGCCATCGCTTCCAGCACCGACGACTTGGTGATGGCATTGAAGACGACGCGGCTGACCGGCTTGTCCTTCAACACGCGCTTCTGCTTGAGCACCTCCAGCACGTGCCAGGAAATGGCTTCGCCCTCGCGATCCGGATCGGTGGCGAGGATCAGGCCATCGGCATCCTTGACCGCGTTGGCGATGTCGGTGAGACGCTTTCCGGACGCGGTGTCGACCGCCCAGGACATCGCGAAATCCTCGTCGGGACGCACCGAACCATCCTTGGCCGGCAGATCGCGGACATGGCCGAACGAGGCCAGAACCTTGAAGTTCTTGCCGAGATACTTGTTGATTGTCTTTGCCTTGGCCGGCGATTCGACGACGACGACGTCCATGAGGTCTCATATCAGCTGTGGGGCGGCAGAAGAATTCCGCTGCGTGACGCATTCAATTGGTCGCTCACATGGCCGCGCTTTTGCGATCGGTCAAGGGCAAGCGGCCAAAATGCGGAGGCGTGTGCCGCAATACACTCTTAGAGTGTATGGAGAAGATCACAAAATTTTTGTCTGGGAGGGTTCGTGTTTCGAGCCACCGGGAAAGGCGCCGCGACCAGTTCGTGCTGCCCGTAAATGCCGAACTGGCCGCCGGGTCGCTTGGAGCCGGCGGCCAGCCGAGTCCCGCCGATGGGGTGCGGGATAGAGGCTCGGACGATCAGTCGGCCTTGACGATGTGCCAGACTTCGCCGACGCCGTCGCCGGTGATGTCACCGGCCTTCTTGTCCTTGATGAAGGTGTAGACCGGCTTGCCGTCATAGGCCCACATCTTGGTGCCGTCGGTGCGTTCGACGATGGTCCATTCGTCGTCCGCCTTGGCGCCATCCTCGGCCTTCAGCGGCGGCCAGTTGGTGGCGCATTTCTCATAGCAGTTGGTCTTGCCCTTCTCGTCCTTGTCATAGGTATAGAGCGTCATGCCGTTGGCATCGGTGTAGATCTTGGTGCCAGCGACTTCCGCTTCCTTCCACGCTTCGGCGGCGAAGGATGCGGCGGTGCTGAGCAGAAGGGCGGCCAGGCCGACGGTGATCGTTTTCATGGAAATCTCCCTGGTGATCCGACGAAGCGCGCAGAAACCGCGGCTTCGCTCTGTGAACGTTCGGCGAGGGACATTTCTTCCCCGGCTTGGTCAACTTGGGATTGGCCGACAACAATTCGTCCGGCCGGATCGTATCTGTAGCCAAATTCCACACGATGGTGATTGGCGAACACGATTTTGCGTCGCTATATCGGCGCCAAGGAATCTGGAGTTCTGGAATGCCATTGGACATCGGCTATGTCAGCGCGGTCGGAGCGGGGGCGATCTCGTTCCTGTCGCCTTGCGTGCTGCCGCTGGTGCCTCCCTATCTCTGCTACATGGCCGGCGTGTCGGTCGACGATTTTCGCGGTGACGATGCCGGCGTTACGGCCAAGGCCGGCGCCCGCGGCGCGCTCATCTATTCCTCGCTCGCCTTCGTACTTGGTTTCTCCACCGTGTTCGTGGCGCTCGGCGCTGGCGCCTCGACCATCGGCCATTGGCTGCGCGTGTGGCAGGAGCCGCTGGCGATGGCGGCCGGGGTGCTGATCATCCTGATGGGGCTGAATTTCCTCGGCATCCTGCGCATACCACTTCTGTCGCGCGAGGCGCGCTTTCAGTCGCAGGGCAAGCCTGCCAGCATGGTCGCCGCCTATGTCATGGGGCTGGCCTTCGCCTTTGGCTGGACGCCGTGCATCGGCCCGGTGCTGGGGCCGATCCTGACCTTGGCCGGCGGCCGCGAGACGGTGGGCGAGGGCGCTCTTCTGCTCGCCGCCTATTCGCTTGGCCTCGGCATTCCGTTCCTGATCGCTGCACTGTTCTCCGGCGCCTTCATGCGCTTCCTCGGCAGATTCCGCGTCCATCTCGGTCGCGTCGAAAAGGCGATCGGCGCGCTGCTGGTCGTCGCCGGGGTGTTCTTTCTCACCGGCGGCGTGCAGACGGTGTCCTACTGGCTGCTGGAGAATTTTCCGGTGCTGGGCCGGCTGGGGTAGCGATCCGCTGATCGAGAGTGAACTGCCTATCACCTCACCGGAATTTAACCCCATTGGTGCAGCATGACACCAGATGCTACCACTCTGCGATTCCTGATCCCATTTCATACGGTTGTCCTTCCATGAGCCAGAGATCCTGCTTGTCCGTCATTCTCGCCGCCGGTGAAGGCACGCGCATGAAGAGCGCGATGCCGAAGGTGCTGCACCAGATCGCCGGAATGCCGATGGTCGCCCATGTGGTGAAAGCGGCCGAGGCCGCCGGTGCTGCCAGCCAGGCGCTGGTGATCGGCCATGGCGCCGATGATATGCGCAAGGCGGCCGCGAAGTTCGCGCCCAAGGCCGAGACCTTCGTGCAGGAGAAACGGCTCGGCACTGCGCATGCCGTGCTGGCTGCGGGCGATGCGATATCAAAGGGTTATGACGATATTCTCGTGATGTTCGGCGACACGCCGCTGATCGACGCTGAAGCCCTGGTGACCGCGCGGCAAAAGCTTGCCGATGGCGCGGCTGTTGTGGTGATCGGCTTCCGCCCGCCCAGCCCGACCGGCTATGGCCGGCTGATCGAAAAGGGCGGCAAGCTCACCGCCATCCGCGAGGAGAAGGACTGCTCCGCCGAGGAAAAGAAGATCGGCTTCTGTAATGCCGGCATGATGGCGGTGGCGGGCAAGCATGCGCTCGACCTGCTCGACCAGGTTGGCAACAAGAACGCCAAGGGCGAGTTCTATCTCACCGACATCGTCGAGATCGCCAGTGCGAAAGGGCTCGATGTCGTTGCCACCGAAACCAGCTTCGAGAGTGCGCTCGGCATCAACAACCGAGCCGAACTGGCGCAGGCCGAAGGCATCTGGCAGGTGCGCCGGCGCTACGAGGCCATGCGGTCGGGCGTAACGCTGATCGCGCCGGAAACCGTGTATTTCTCGCATGACACCGAAATCGGCGCCGATACGATCGTCGAGCCCAATGTCTGGTTCGGACCGGGCGTGAAAATTGCAACCGGCGCCAAGATCCACGCTTTCAGCCACATCGAAGGCGCCACCATTGCCTCCAACTGCGTTGTCGGGCCGTTCGCGCGGCTGCGGCCGGGTGCCGATCTTCGCAACAAGGCCAAGGTCGGCAATTTCTGCGAGGTCAAGCAGGCGGTCATCGAGGAGGGCGCCAAGGTCAATCATCTGACTTATATCGGCGATGCCCGTGTGGGCGCGGGAGCCAATATCGGCGCCGGCACCATTACCTGCAACTATGACGGCTACTCGAAGTTTTTCACCGACATCGGCGAGGGCGCCTTCATCGGTTCGAACTCGTCGCTGGTGGCGCCGGTTACGATCGGCAAGGGCGGCTACATCGCCTCGGGTAGCGTCATAACCGAAAGCGTGCCGGACGATGCGCTGGCCTTCGGCCGCGCCCGCCAGAAGACCATTCCCGGCAAGGGCAAGGAATTGCGCGAGCGCTTCGCGTCTGCCGCAGCGGCGAAGAAAAAGGCCGGCACCGACCATTAACCGCCGAAGCAATTGAACAACCGAGGAATTGCGGTAACCGGATTGCAAGAGCGGTGTGTCATAGTGCATCGGGTTGAGAAACGTTCCGTTACAGCAGACGAAACGCAAAGTGACTTTCGCGGCGGGCCGGCAATCCCTAGATAGCGCTGGTTTTCCATCGGGACTGGTTTTCCAGCGGGAATTGGGGGCAGGCATATGTGCGGTATCGTCGGAATTGTCGGCCAGAGCCAGGTCGCGCCGCTCATCGTCGATGCGCTGAAGCGGCTGGAATATCGCGGCTATGACTCGGCCGGTGTCGCCACGATCGAGCATGGCCGGCTTGGCCGCCGCCGCGCCGAAGGCAAGCTGATCAACCTCGAACGTCGGCTGAAGGACGAGCCGCTCGATGGCACGATCGGCATCGGCCACACGCGCTGGGCCACACATGGCGTGCCCAACGAGACCAACGCCCATCCGCATTTTTCCAACGGCGTCGCCATCGTTCACAACGGCATCATCGAGAATTTCGCCGAGTTGCGCGATGAGCTGATCCGCGACGGCTATTCCTTCTCGTCGCAGACCGACACCGAGGTCGTAGCGCATCTGGTGGCGCGCGAACTGGCCAAGGGGCTGAAGCCGATCGAGGCCGCGCATCAGGCGCTGAAGCGGCTGGAAGGCGCCTTTGCGCTGGCCATCATGTTCACCGGCGACGAGGACCTCATCGTCGGCGCCCGCAATGGTCCGCCTCTGGCCGTCGGCCACGGCGATGGCGAGATGTTTCTGGGCTCCGACGCCATTGCGCTCGCCCCGTTCACCAATTCCATCACCTATCTCGAAGACGGCGACTGGGCGGTGGTGCGCCGCGATGGCGTCACCATTTTCGACATCGACGGCAAAGAGGTTGCCCGCAAGCGCCAGCAATCGCTGTCGACCAGCTTCATGGTCGACAAGGGCAACCGCCGCCATTTCATGGAAAAGGAAATCCATGAACAGCCGGAAGTGATCTCGCACACGCTGGCGCATTATGTCGATTTCGTCTCCGGCGTGTCGAAGCCGCTGGAGCTGCCGTTCGACTTCGCCAAGATCGGCCGGCTGGCGATCTCGGCCTGCGGCACCGCCTATCTCGCGGGGTTGATCAGCAAATACTGGTTCGAGCGCTATGCGCGGCTGCCGGTCGACATCGATGTCGCCTCGGAGTTCCGCTACCGCGAAATGCCGCTATCGGCTGATGACGCGGCCTTCTTCATTTCGCAGTCCGGCGAAACCGCCGACACGCTGGCCTCGCTGCGCTATTGCCGCAAGGCGGGCATGAAGATCGGCGCCATCGTCAATGTGCGCGAATCGACCATGGCGCGCGAATCCGATGTCGTGCTGCCGACCTTGGCCGGCCCGGAGATCGGTGTAGCCTCGACCAAGGCTTTCACCTGCCAGCTTTCGGTGCTGGCCTCGCTGGCGGTGCGCGCCGGCGTGGCCCGCGGCACGATCTCGAAGGACGAGGAAAAGACGCTGGTACGCGCTCTTTCGGAGGCGCCTCGCTACGCCAACCAGGTGCTCAAGCTCGAGGAGCAGATCGAGCGCATCGCGCGCGAAATCTCGCGCTACAAGGACGTGCTCTATCTCGGCCGCGACACCAATTTCCCGCTGGCCATGGAAGGCGCACTGAAACTCAAGGAAATCTCCTACATCCACGCCGAGGGCTACGCCGCGGGCGAGCTGAAGCATGGGCCGATCGCGCTGATCGACGAGAACATGCCGGTCATCGTCATCGCGCCGCATGACCGCATCTTCGAAAAGACTGTGTCGAACATGCAGGAGGTGGCGGCGCGCGGCGGCAAGATCATCCTGATCACCGACGCCAAGGGCGCGGCTCAGGTGAGCGTGAAGACGATGGAGACGATCATCCTGCCTGACGTGCCGGAAATCATCTCGCCGATCATCTATGCGCTGCCGATCCAGATGCTAGCCTACTACGCCGCCGTGTTCATGGGGACGGACGTCGACCAGCCGCGCAACCTGGCGAAATCGGTGACCGTGGAGTAGTCGGCGCTCATCGGGGGTCTAAAAAACTTCGCAGTTCCAAAGCGCCGTCCGCTTCACTAGTGTGGCGCTGCAACCCGCATCCCCGGTGAACCATGTCCGATGCTCCCAGAACTTCCGGCATGACCCGGCTGAGGAACTATTTCCTCACAGGCTTTATCGTCTGCGCGCCGCTGGCGATCACCGCCTATATCGCCTGGTCGTTCGTCGGCTGGGTCGATTCCTGGGTGAAGCCGTACATTCCGGCGCGCTACAGCCCCGACACCTATTTGCCGTTTCCGGTGCCCGGCTTCGGCCTGATCGTGGCGCTCGTGCTGATCACGCTGATCGGCTTCATGACCGCCAACATCGTCGGTCGCGCCATCGTCAATTTCGGCGAACGGCTGCTTGGCCGTATGCCGCTGGTGCGCGGCATCTACGGTTCGCTGAAGCAGATTTTCCAGACGGTGCTGTCGAACAAGGGCGATATGTTCCGCCAGGTTGGGCTGGTCGAATATCCGCGAAAAGGCGTCTGGTCGCTGGTCTTCGTCGCCAGTGAGAAGGAAACCGAGATCAACCAGAAGCTCGACCATGCAGGCGACCCGATGATCGCCGTGTTCATGCCGTGCACGCCGAACCCTACCACCGGTTTCCTGATGTACGTGCCGAAATCCGACATCGTGCTGCTCGACATGACGATTGAGGACGGCGCCAGGCTGATCGTCTCGGCCGGGCTGGTGGCGCCCGAAGTCAAGCCGAAAATGGTGACGATGAACGGCCAGCCGATCGACGGAGATCTCGCCAACCCGCCGCTTGGCGGGCTGATCGCCGAGGGCGCTCAGCCGGCGCGCAAGAGCCGCACGGCCTCGTCGCGGCCGAACAAATAGAGCAGCAGGCGCAGCGCCTCGCCGCGCTCAGACTGTAGTTCCGGGTCGCGCGACAGGATCAGCCTTGCATCGTCGCGGGCTGCTTCGAGCAAGTCGGCGTGCACCTCGATGCGCGCCACCTGGAAGCCCGGCGTGCCGGACTGGCGGGTGCCGAGCAATTCGCCTTCGCCGCGCAGCTTCAGATCCTCTTCGGCGATCAGGAAACCGTCCTCGGTCTCGCGCATCACCGACAGCCGGCGCTTTGCCGTCTCGCCGAGCGGGTCCTTGTAGAGCAGCACGCAGGAAGAAGGCTTGTCGCCGCGCCCGACGCGGCCGCGCAGCTGGTGCAGTTGCGCGAGACCAAAACGTTCGGCATGCTCGATGACCATGATCGTAGCGTCCGGCACGTCGACGCCGACCTCGATGACGGTGGTGGCGATCAGGATGCGGGTTTCGCCGGCCTTGAAGGCGCGCATCGCCTCGTCTTTTTCAGCCCCCTTCATGCGGCCGTGGACGAGGCCGATGCGATCGCCGAACAAGGGCTGCAGCGAGGCAAAACGGTCCTCGGCCGACATCAGCTTGATCTCTTCGGATTCCTCGACCAGCGGGCAGATCCAGTAGATCTTCTGGCCGTCGGCAACGGCATCAAGCATGCGCCCGACCAGTTCGTCCAGCCGTTCCAGCGGCAGCGTTACGGTGCGGATCGGCTGGCGGCCGATCGGTTTTTCCGTCAGCTTGGAGACGTCCATGTCGCCGAAGGCGGTCAGCACCAGAGTGCGCGGGATCGGCGTCGCCGTCATCACCAGCATGTCGGGGGCGTCGCCCTTGGCGGTGATGGCAAGCCGCTGGTGGACGCCGAAGCGGTGTTGCTCGTCGACCACGGCAAAGACGAGGTCGTGATAGGTCACCGTTTCCTGGAACAGCGCATGGGTGCCGACGACGATGTCGATCTCGCCGCTGGCGAGACCTGATAGCGTTTCAGTGCGTTCGCGGCCCTTTTCGCGGCCGGTCAGGATAGCGACGCGCAGGCCGGCCTGTTCGGCCAGCGGCGTGATTGTCGCCAGATGCTGGCGCGCCAGGATTTCGGTCGGCGCCATCAAGGCCGCCTGGCCGCCGGCCTCGACTGCGCGCCCCATGGCCAGCAGCGCCACCACCGTCTTGCCGGAGCCGACATCGCCTTGCAGCAGGCGCAGCATGCGCTCGGGGTCGGCCAGATCGGCATTGATTTCGGCAAGCGCGAATTCCTGGCTGCCGGTCAATGAATACGGCAGGGCTGCGCGCAGTTTCTCGACGATGCGACCGTCGCCGATGAGCGGCCGGCCCGACAGGCGGCGCACTTTTGCCCGCACCAATGCCAGCGAGACCTGGCCGGCGAGAAGCTCGTCATAGGCAAGGCGGCGCCATGCCACCCCCTCGATGGCGACATCGATCGGGTCCGCGGGATAGTGGATGCGGGCGAGCGCGTCGGCGAAGGCGGGGAAAGTCTGCTTGCGCATGAAGGCGCCGTCCTGCCATTCCGGCAATTCCGGCAGCCGGCCGAGCGCCTGGCCGATGGCGCGGCGCAGCACCTTGCCCGACAGGCCGGCGGTCAGCGGATAGACCGGTTCGACCAGCGGCAGTGTTTCCGCCTCGCTCACCAGGGCGATATGGTCGGGATGGACCATGGTCGGGCGGCCGTTGAACCATTCCATACGGCCGGAGACGACGACATGCTCGCCCACCGGCATCGCTTTTTCGAGATAGGCGGCATGGGCGTGGAAGAAGGTCAGGCCGATCTCGCCGGTGTCGTCATGGGCATAGACGCGGTAAGGCACCGACCGGTTGCCGCGCGGCGGCGGCTGGTGGCGGTCGATTCGCACGTCGAGTGTGACGATGGCGCCTGCAGGCGCAAGCGCGATGCCGGGACGATTGCGACGGTCGATGACGGTGTGCGGCAGCACGAACAACAGGTCGCCCGCGCGCGCCGGCCGTTCGCCGAGATCGGCCGCCACCACCTTCTCGATCAGAGCGCCAACCTTGGGGCCGACGCCGGCAAGCGAAGTGATGGGGACGAAGAGAGGGTCGAGGAGGGAGGGGCGCATGCCTTTACCCTCCCCCCTGTGGGGAGGGTCGATCCGCGAAGCGGAGCGGGGTGGGGGTAGGTGCGCGTCTAACTTTCGAGGAAGTCGGTAGGTCAGCGCCGCACCCCCACCCCGTCTCACTCGCTTCGCTTTGCGAAGCGTGCTCGCCGACCCTCCCCACAAGGGGGAGGGTGAAGTGCGGGCGGTGTCCGGCACCAGCGTTGTCAGGAGTGTTCTTCACACCCGGGATGTTTAGCCGCCCACCCGTGCGTTGCAAGGCTGACACCGCCCTCTATCCACGCTATATGCGCCGCACCAAGCAAGGATGCGGCACGATGACCGGGACGAAACGATCAAGCGAGGGGCTGGATATCAGGCGCCGCAAGCTGTTGTTCCGCTCCTGGCATCGCGGGATGCGCGAGATGGACCTTATCCTGGGTACGTTTGCCGACAACGAGATCGGCGCCTTGACCGGCGATGAAATCGACCAATATGAAAGGCTCCTCGACATTCCCGACACCGAATTCCTGCCCATGGTCACCGGCGAACGCCCGGTTCCCAGGAATATCGACTGTGCCGTCCTGCAAAAGATCCTGGCATCGCGCCGGACCATGACATTTTAAACGTGCAACCATGAGCCTCATTCCCAGAATCGGTCTGCCGAAAGGCCGCGCAGGCCAGTTCATCGTCGATGGCGTTGCCGATGGCTACGAAGCCTTTGCGCTGGTGCAGGCGATCCATGAGATTGCGCCTGACAAACCGGTGCTGTTCGTGGCGCGCGACGGCCAGCGCCTGCCGTCGATCATCGAGGCGCTGACCTTTGCCGCCCCCGGCCTGCCGGTGTTGGAGTTGCCGGCCTGGGATTGCCTGCCCTATGACCGCGTTTCGCCAGGCTCCGATGCCGCTGCCAAGCGGCTCGACGCCCTGACGGCGATGATCGCGCTGGCAAAAAAGCCGCATCGCGCGGTCATCCTGACCACTGCCAATGCGCTGCTGCAGCGCATTCCGCCGGCCGATCTGGTCGAAGCGCAGACTTTCCACGCAAAGCCCGGCAACCAGATCGACATGAACGCGCTGGTGTCCCGGCTGGAGATTTCCGGCTTCGAGCGAGTGCCGACGGTGCGCGGTATCGGCGAATTCGCCGTGCGCGGCGGCATCCTCGACCTCTACGCGCCCGGCTGGACGGAAGCACTGCGGCTCGATTTCTTCGGCGACACGCTGGAATCGATCCGTGTATTCGACGCCGCCACGCAGCGCACCACCGGCCAGCGCAAGTCGATGGCGCTGCAGGCGATGAGCGAAGTGGCGCTGACGCCCGAAACCATCAGCCGCTTCCGGCGCTCCTATATCGAAGCCTTTGGCGCGCCGCAGCGCGACGATGGCCTTTATGCGGCGGTGAGCGAAGGGCGGCGCTTTGCCGGCATGGAGCACTGGCTGCCGCTGTTCTACGAGCGGCTGGAGACAGTGTTTGATTATCTGCCGGATGCGCCTGTCATCTTCGACCATCTGGCGCACGAAGCGCTGGCTGAGCGTCACACGCTGATCCTCGACCACTACGAAGCGCGCCGCAAACAGGCCGACGCCGCCTTGAAGGACGCCGTGCCCTACAAGCCGGTGGCGCCGGACCTGCTCTATCTCTCACCGGAAAACCTTGTGGCGTCGCTCGGACCGCGCGAAGCCATCGACTTCACCGCCTTCGACGCGCCCGATGTCGGGGCCAAGAAGGTCTTCCATGGCGGCTCGCGCCATGGCCGCAGCTTTGCCGAGGAACGGGCTGACCCAAACATCAACGTCTTCGATGTCGTCGTAAAACACATCGCCGACGAGCGCGCGGCGCGCCGGCGGGTCATCGTCGCCGGCTGGACCGAAGGCTCGCTCGACCGGCTTGGCCAGATCCTGGCCGAGCACCATCTCGGCAATCTCGTGCCGGTGGCGACGCTGGCCGAGGCGGAAAAGCTCGAGCCGGGGCAGGCGGCACTCGCCGTGCTGCCGCTGGAATCCGGCTTCGAGACCGAACGGCTGGTCGTCGTTGCGGAACAGGACATTCTGGGCGACCGGCTGATCCGGCGATCGAAACGCAAGAAGCGCGCGTCCGACTTCATTGCCGAAGCATCGTCACTGTCGGCAGGCGACATCGTCGTCCATGCCGATCACGGCATTGGCCGCTTCATCGGCCTGCGCACCATCGAGGCTGTCGGGGCGCCGCATGACTGCCTGGAAATACACTATGCCGGCGATGACCGGCTGTTCCTGCCGGTGGAAAACATCGAGCTTCTGTCGCGCTACGGCTCGGATTCGGCCGAAGCATCGCTGGACAAACTCGGCGGCGGCGCCTGGCAGTCGCGCAAGGCGCGGCTGAAGAAGCGCCTGCTCGACATGGCCGGGCAACTGATCCGCATAGCCGCCGAGCGCCAGATGCGTACCGCGCCGCCCATGGTGCCGGCGGAAGGGCTTTATGGCGAATTCTCCGCGCGTTTCCCCTATGAGGAGACCGACGACCAGCAGGGCGCGATCGATTCCGTCATGGACGATCTCGGCGCCGGCAAGCCGATGGACCGGCTGATCTGCGGCGATGTCGGCTTCGGCAAGACCGAAGTGGCGCTGCGCGCCGCCTTCATCGCGGCGATGGAAGGATTCCAGGTCGCGGTCGTCGTGCCGACGACGCTTCTCTCACGCCAGCATTTCAAGACATTTTCGCAGCGCTTCTCCGGCCTGCCGATCCGCGTCGCCCAGGCTTCGCGGCTGGTCGGCGCCAAGGAACTGGCGGAAACCAAGAAAGGCATCGCCGAGGGTCAGGTCGACATCGTCATCGGCACCCACGCGCTGCTTGGCTCGGCGATCTCGTTCAAGAATCTCGGCCTTTTGATCATCGACGAGGAGCAACATTTCGGCGTCAAGCACAAGGAACGGCTGAAGGATCTCAAGACCGATGTCCATGTGCTGACGCTGTCGGCGACGCCGATCCCGCGCACCTTGCAGCTTGCCTTGACCGGGGTGCGCGAACTGTCGCTGATCGCCACGCCGCCGGTCGACCGCATGGCGGTCCGCACCTTCATCTCGCCCTTCGATCCGCTGGTCATCCGCGAGACGCTGCTGCGCGAGCGCTACCGCGGCGGCCATTCCTTCTATGTCGTGCCGCGCATCAGCGATCTCGCCGAAATCCATGATTTCCTGCGCGAATCCGTGCCGGAGCTGAAAGTGGCGGTGGCGCATGGCCAGATGCCGCCCGGCGAACTCGACGACATCATGAACGCCTTCTATGACGGCCAGTACGACGTGCTGTTGTCGACCACCATCGTCGAATCCGGGCTCGACATTCCGACCGCCAACACGCTGATCATCCATCGCGCCGATATGTTCGGCCTGTCGCAGCTCTACCAGCTGCGCGGCCGCGTCGGCCGTTCCAAGGTGCGGGCATATGCGTTGTTCACGCTGCCGGCCAACCGCAAGCTCACCGACACGGCCGAGCGCCGGCTGAAGGTGCTGCAGTCGCTGGACACGCTTGGCGCCGGGTTCCAGCTCGCCAGCCACGACCTCGACATCAGGGGCGCCGGCAATCTACTCGGCGAAGAACAATCCGGACACATCAAGGAGGTCGGCTTCGAGCTTTACCAGCAGATGCTGGAAGAGGCGGTGGCCGAGGTGAAGGACTCCGGCGAGGTCCAGGACGGCGGCTGGTCGCCGCAGATCGCTGTCGGCACGGCTGTCATGATCCCGGAAAGCTACGTGCCGGACCTTCAGCTCAGGCTGGCGCTCTACCGCCGCCTTGGCGATCTCGAAAACACCGAGGAGATCGATGCTTTCGGCGCCGAGCTGATCGACCGCTTCGGCCCGCTGCCGGAGGAAGTGAAGCATCTGCTCAAGATCGTCTTCATCAAGGCACTCTGCCGCAGGGCCAATGTCGAAAAGCTCGATGCCGGCCCCAAGGGCGTCGTCATCCATTTCCGCAAGCGCGAGTTTTCCAACCCGGTCGGGCTGGTCAAGTACATCGGCGAACAGGGCTCGCTGGCCAAGATCAGGGCCGACCACAGCGTGGTCTTCATCCGCGACTGGCCGACAGCCGAGAAGCGTCTGGCGGGCTCGGCTGTCGTCATGACCCAGCTGGCGCGGCTGGTGGCCGCCTAGACTTTCGGATGGAAATTCGACTGCAACTGCAGGTCGGATGCCGAGAACGTGCCGGCGCCGACGATGACGTGCCCGGCAGGCACGGTGAAGCCGCGCGCGGCGCCGGCGCCTTTCAGCAATCCGGCCCGGCGGTCGGGGTCGGGCTCACGAAAACTGCCGCCCGGTTCCAGCCGGCAACTGTCGACTGTGATTGCACCGAGAAGCTGGCTGCCTGAACCCAGCACCGTTTCGCCGAAGACCGCCGCGCCGTTGAGATAGCGGCCTCGATCGCCGATCACGATCGAGGCTCCCGGCCTGTTGGCCTTTGCAGTAAAACCGCCTTCGCCAAACTGGTTGCGTGAGCCGACGCGGATTGCGCCGGCGGATGCTTCGAACAGTGTGTTGGCGTGGAAAATGTTGGCGTCGCCGATCTCCAGCGCGCCACCGTCGGTGCAGAACAGGTAGACGCCGGGGAAGAAGACGTTGCCTCGCCCGATGACGGCGCCTGCGGAAATCAGCGTGGAGTAGGGGTCGTAGATCACGTTGCCGCGCTCGGACAGGCCAACCACCTCTTCGATCGTAAACAGGCCTTGCTCGCGGCGCACGCGGTCAAGGTAGGCGGACACGGACATAGGGACTCCATGGAGAATTGTTGCGCAGCGGACGATGACCGGCGCGACTAGATCGGTGAGGATCGATTCTGGCACCAAGCGATATTGCACAGCCGTCGCGAAGATAAGAAGCCAAAGTGGGTCGCGGCATGGCGCTCCCCATCATTCGCCAGCGCTTGAATTCCGGTCTAGAATAGGAAATCGGCTTCGTGTATGGAGCCGCGATCCCCATATGGGGCGGAAATGGCGGGCAAAAGACCTGCTGGAAAGAGCGTTTGGGTGCAGCGATGACGAAATGGTCGCCGAATTCTTGGAGAGCAAAGCCGATCAAGCAGGTTCCTGCCTATCCGGACCTTGCCGCGCTGAAGAACACGGAAGCCCAGCTTTCCACCTTTCCGCCGCTGGTTTTTGCAGGTGAGGCGCGCAAGCTGAAGAAGCAGCTTGCAGCTGTCGCTGCCGGTGACGCATTCCTTCTGCAGGGCGGCGATTGCGCCGAGAGTTTCGCCGAGCATGGCGCGGACAACATCCGCGACTTCTTCCGCGTCTTCTTGCAGATGTCGGTGGTGCTGACCTTCGCCGGCGCGCAGCCGGTGGTGAAGGTCGGCCGCGTCGCCGGCCAGTTCGCCAAGCCGCGCTCGTCCGACAATGAGACCAAGGGCGAAGTGACGCTGCCGAGCTACCGTGGCGACATCATCAATGGCATCGAGTTCGACCCGAAGTCGCGCATTCCCGACCCGGCCCGCCAGGAGATGGCTTACCGCCAGTCGGCTGCGACGCTCAACTTGTTGCGCGCCTTCGCCCAGGGCGGCTATGCCAGCCTTGAGAACGTGCATAGCTGGATGCTGGGTTTCGTCTCCGACAGCCCGCAGGGTGAGAAATACGGCAAGCTCGCGAACCGCATCACCGAGACGATGGACTTCATGAAGGCCGTCGGCATCACCTCGGAAACCAACTACGCCTTGCGCGAGACCGATTTCTACACCAGCCACGAAGCGCTGTTGCTCGGCTATGAAGAGGCGCTGACCCGCGTCGATTCGACGTCGGGCGACTGGTATGCAACCTCCGGCCACATGATCTGGATCGGCGACCGAACCCGCCAGCCCGACCATGCCCATGTCGAATATTGCCGCGGCATCAAGAACCCGCTCGGCCTCAAATGCGGCCCGTCGCTGACGCCGGATGGCTTGCTGGAACTGATCGACCTGCTCAATCCGGAGAACGAGCCGGGCCGGCTGACGCTGATCGCCCGCTTCGGCTCCGACAGGGTCGCCGACCATCTGCCGAAGCTGGTGCGCGCGGTGCAGAAGGAAGGTCGCAGCGTCGTGTGGTCGTCCGACCCGATGCACGGCAATACGATCGAGGCTGCCGGCTACAAGACGCGCCCGTTCGACCGCATCCTCAAGGAAGTGCAGACCTTCTTCGAGGTGCATCGCGCCGAAGGCACGCATCCCGGCGGCATCCATGTCGAAATGACCGGCAAGAATGTTACCGAATGCACCGGCGGCGCCCGCGCCATCACCGCCGAGGAATTGCAGGACCGCTACCACACCCATTGCGACCCGCGCCTCAACGCCGACCAGGCGATCGAATTGGCTTTCCTCGTCTCCGACCTGTTGAAGAAGAGCCATCCCGTGCAGCACAAGCAGGCGGCCAACGGCTGAACCCGTTTTCAGATTGAAGTGGAAAGCGCCGGAGAAATCCGGCGCTTTTTCGTTTAGATCAGCGGCCACGTTCCCAGCGCAGGCCGTTAAGCCGGGGATCGTTGGCGAAGGCGGTTCTGGAAAACTCGATGCGCCTTTCCGGAAATTCGCAGATCGCCTGGACGCCGAGGGAGCCCAGCCGGATGCGCCATGTGTGCGGCTCCAGCGGCTTGGTCTTGGTAAAGCCGCGGCATGTCAGCAGCGCCACATTGACGCCCTTCGGGTCGCGCGCCGAACGGTAACGGATCGCCTCCAGCCCAGCCTCACGCGCGACATCGGCAATCGCCTGGCTGGCGGCATAGTCGGTCGGATGCGTCCAATGGGCCCGGTCGCGGTCGAGCGGCGGCCGCGTCAGGTCGATGGCCTTGTCGGTACGGATCGCGGCGGCGAAGGCGGTGTATTCGGCGGCGTCGTGCGGCCATGGCGTGTCGGGCGAATCGGCGAAGAACAACAAGCGGTAGAAGGCCATTTCGGCGACCGCCGTCATGATCGTCTCCGCGGCATAGTAGACACCCAGGGTGCGGCCAGCGCGGCGGAAGCGCGAGCCGTAGGGATAGATCGAGCCGTAGCGGAAGGGCGTCGCCAGGAGATAGTGGAGATGCCGGCATTCCATGGGGATTTGCGGCTTGGTCTCCTCGATCAGATCCTCGAGCAGCGCCTGTTCGTCCAGCGTGTCGACGATCTTCAGCGTCGAGACGCGGTGCTGCGCCTCGACCATGCGCCAGTATTTGCCGTCGAGCCGGACGGCTTCAGACGAGAGCGCGTCGGGAGTCCAGATAGGCAATGACATCGACAAGCCCGGTAATAGTGAGGATCTTTTCAAGCGGGCTGCCATCGAAAGCCGTGTTGGCGTTCTTCAGCCATGCCCGGGCTATCGTCTCGTCACCGCCGACAATGGCATCGAGCGAACGGAACAGCCGCACGAACAGCACCGCGAGTTCGAACGGCTTGGTGCCGCGCTCCAGCAGGAATTCCTGCCTGCGCATGCGTGAAACCGTGGCTTCCGAGACGCCGATGATCGACGCAAGCACCCTGGCGGTTATATCCAAGAGTTCGGCGGCGCGCAGCGTGGCCTTGGTCAGAACCGCGTTTTCGGCCGTCTTCGCGGTCAGATCAGGGGCGGCAGCATTGGGTTGTGTAACAGACATGGCCTCTCTCTTTCCATGGAAAATATAGTCCACGGAAATTCATATGGAAAGAGGCGGGATCCGATAAATTTGCCTGTGCCCGGGAATTGGCTGCACGCCGAAGCGTCAGTCTTTCTTGTATAGCAGCCAGTTCTTGCCCGTGCGGCCGGCCATTGTCGAGTGCCGGGTGACGCGGTTGCGCCCGCCAACCTTGGAGCGGTAGAGCGCCCGGTCCGCCTTGGTGTAAAGATCCTCCGGGCTTTCCGCTTCGGAAGCCATGCAGATGCCCATGGAAACGGTCACCGTGCCGTAATTGGCGCCGGTCTGGCTGCTGGTGAACGGCGTCTGTTCGATCAGCACGCGGATGCGTTCGGCGATCTCGTAAGTGGTATCCTCGCTGGCGCCCTCGACGATCAGCGCGAATTCCTCCCCGCCGGTGCGGGCAACGAACATGTCTTCACGGATGCTGGTCTGGAAGATTTCAGCGACGATCTGGATGATCTTGTCGCCGACCGGGTGGCCGTAGCGATCGTTGACACCCTTGAAATGGTCGATGTCGGCAAGGATCAGGGCGTTGAACAGGATCCCCTTGTTGGAGGTGTAAATCGCCGTGATTTGCTTGTCGAAGGCGCGGCGGTTCCAGATATGCGTCAAGGGGTCGGTGTCGGCGAGCCGCTTGTACTCCTCAAGCTTCGACTTGACGCTCTCCAGTTCCGCCGTCTTGTCGCTCAGCGTGGTTGCAACCTGCTTGCCGTGGTCGAGGGTCGAGTTGGTGGCCGCCGCCATGGCGCTGGCGACCTTCTGCAGCAGATCCTGCGAAAGCAGGCTGCGGTTGGCGAGGCCGCTTGACGTCTCATCGAGGATCTTGCCGTATTTCTCGATATGGCTGCGTTCGCTGCGCAGCAGCAAGGCGATGTCCTCGAGTTCCCTGGCCAGCACGTCGCGCGCCTGCTCGACAATGCCGGGACCGTGATGCTGTGCAAAGAAAGCGCGGCCGATGCGGTCGAGATCGTCCTGCGTCGGCTGGTTGCCCAGCGCGACGACGGCCAGGCCGAGTTCGCGATTGGTGCCTTTCAGTGCTTCGTAGAAGATTTCGTAATTGCGCGGCAGGCCAAGCACGCCGAGCTGACGCATGGTCGCCACAACGGCTGTTGCAATGTCGCTGTTTCGGTCGGTCTGGACGGCTGCCGGCTGCATGTTCTGTTCACTCTGCCTCTGGGAACCATCGCAGACCGTGCGAGATGCCGCCGACCGGAGAGTGCCAGCCGTATTTCGGATCATCCTGCGAAAGACACGTCCCCAATCGCGACATTCGCTTGGCAACGACCATAGATGCGCCGGCGCTAAAGTTTCCTTAATGTGCCGCCAGGTAACGCGTCCGTTCTACCGCAGGCTGCAGAAATGGTTTGCAAAGATCCTGAGGTCAGGTCCGAACACGCCCACCCCATGTCGCATTTGCCGGTGCCCGGCTGCGGCAAAACTGAAATCCTCTCGGCCAGCGGCGAAGCCGTGGACGATGGCTGGTGGAGGTAGGGATGAGCAACAACCACAGCGGATCTTGCCTGTGTGGAGCCGTGCGTTTCCAGACGCGAGGGCCGTTGCGCGGCGTCATTTATTGCCACTGTTCGCAGTGCCGCAAGCAGAGCGGGCATTTTTACGCCGCGACCAACGTCGCCGACGGCGACATCACGATAACCGGCGCCGACAACATCAGCTGGTACGAATCGTCTTCCTTTGCCAAGCGCGGGTTTTGCAAGATCTGCGGCTCGGTGCTGTTCTGGAAGCCGGGTCAGGATGCCTATGTCTCAGTTCTGGCCGGATCGTTCGACAACCCGACCGGGCTCGAAGGCCAATGCCACATCTTTGTCGGCGACAAGGGCGATTACTATACGATCGACGATGGACTGCCGCAGTTCGAGAAGTCGACGCCGACGATCAAGGTTGCGGAGGAGTGATTTTGCGGCGGCTGCCTTATTCCCTTGATCCAGCCATTGCGATATCCCCTGCCGGTGATTCGAAGGGGATGCGGCATGCAGCGGCTGATCGGTGCTTACTTCAATTCTGTGCGAGCCTTTCGCAAGCTCGCCGCCAGCGAAAGGGCATTTCAGCAGGAACTGATGCTGCTGGTGCTGGCGCTGCCGCTCGGCTGGTTCGTCTCGGTGTCGTGGAGCGGCTACGCGCTGTTGATAGGTGCGATGCTGCTGCTCATCATGGTCGAAGTGCTCAACACCGGCATCGAGGCAGCCTGCGATGCCTTCAGTCGCGAGTTCAACGTCGACATCCAGCTCGCCAAGGACTGCGGCTCGCTGGCGGTGCTGATTTCGGTCGTCATCGTCGCCGGCGTCTGGGGAATCGCCCTCATCGAGCGCATCACGGGACTACCGATCTGATCTGAACGCTCCCATATGTGTTAGTCACCAAAGGAGACTGGCGTCGTGGAAGCCAATTTTCTGCTGCTTGAAAGAGCCGGCCTGCCGGAAGACCTGCGCTGGCTGGCGGAAAAATATCCGCGCGAGACATGGCAGGGTCACGCCAACATCCACGGCATGGCAAACATATGGCTGCAGCGGCACGATATGTTCCGAGAGCTGGGCGGCATGCTCACCAACGGCATTGGCGACTATCGCGAAGGCAGGCTGACGGCGCCGGATTTCGCCCGCTGGTTCGCGCCGCGGCTGAACCACTTTCTAGGCAATCTCGACGGCCACCACAATGTCGAGGACTACCAATATTTCCCGGCTTTCGCCAAGGCGGAGCCGCGCCTGAAGCGCGGCTTCGAAATCCTCGATGCCGACCATCACACCATTCATGAGGGGCTGGAGCGCAACGCCGAGACGGCGAACGCCTTCATCCGCACGCTCGAGGAGAGCGAGGACAGGCAGCGCTTCGCCGCCGACGCCTATGCGGACGAGAACAGCCGGCTGATCGCCATGCTGAAGCGGCATCTGGCCGACGAGGAAGATCTCATCATCCCGCTGATCCTCGATCGCGGCGACCGGGCTCTGGTCGAGGACGACGACTGAACCTTACGATGTGGTTTCGCTGTCGCGGGCGTCCTTGGCGCGCTCCTTGCCGGCGACGGTGCGGGCGATGAGCCAGGCAAGGATGGCGAAAGCCAGACCTATGGCAAGCGCGATCAGCAGCCGTTCGTGATGGAGCAGTGCCTTGCCGATCATCTGCTCGGCCCCGAGGCCGAAGACGTAGCCGACGCCGCAGAACAAAGCCGCCCAGACCAGCGACGACACCGCGTTGAGGATAACGAAGCGCGCTACCGAAATGCTGGCGAAACCGGCCGCGATGCCGCCGACCAGGCGCAGGCCATAGATGTAGCGGTTGGACAGGACGAAGATGTTGGGATGGGACGAGACGAGACGGTAGGCGTGGTTGAAGCCGGGCCTCGCCTTCAGTTTCAGCACCCTGGGATGGTCGGCAAAGCTGCGGCCGAGAATGAAGAAAAACGTGTCGCCGACGAAGGCGCCAATGGCGGCCGCGAGGAAAGCCTTCCAGAGGATGAAGACATGCTGATGGGCGAAGAAGCCGCCGAGGATGGCCGCACTTTCGCCTTCGGCGACACAGCCTCAGGAAAACCGCGATCAACCCATATTGCTCGATGAGGTGATGGACGATCCCGGTCATTGAGAGGTTTGCCGGCCCGACAGTTTTTCGTCTATGCGGTTCACCTGTTCGGCCAGGCGCGCCATGTCCTCGCGCACGCCGATGATCTGGCTGTGGCGCAGTTCGTCCAGCTTTTCATGCAGAGCCATGATCTCGATCTCGGCCTTGAGGTTGACCTCATAGTCATGCGCGGCGTCGATGCGGTCGCGCGCGGCCTGGCGGTTCTGCGACATCATGATCACCGGCGCCTGCAAGGCGGCGATCATCGACAGCACCAGGTTGAGGAAGATGAAGGGGTAGGGGTCGAACGAGTCTCGCCCGAGCAGCCACCAATTGGCGCCGATCCACAGCACCAGGAAAGCAATGAAGGACAGGATGAACGTCCACGAGCCGCCGATGCGGGCAATGGCATCGGCGATCCGGTCGCCGGCGCCCTGAAGGCCGGTGAGGCTATCGTTGATATCCTGCGAGATGGGCTTGCGGTCGACAGTGCTCTGCAACACCCGCCGCTCGAGATCGCTGAGGGTTTCAGGCGTTCGCCTCAACCAGCGGTTGGCCAGTTCTGGCACGGTCTTGTGCATGGATGTCTCCATAGGAAAAGGGTCGGCTTGGCAGCCTGGTTTGCATATAGGAAGATGGCGTTTCGTCAAAAGCGCGGCGCGAGGATGCAGGATGCCCGATTTCGCGAAGATTCGCGCCCGTGCTGCAAAACGCAAAGGCGGCGACGCCGTGCTGACCTCGCTGCTCGGGCCGGCGCCTGACAACGCCGCCGTGGCTGACACTACGGACGATCGCGTCCTGTCGACGATGGCCGAGCGGGTGTTTGCCGCCGGCTTCGTCTGGCGCGTCATCGAACAGAAATGGCCGGGCTTCGAGGAAGCCTTTCTCCATTTCGAGCCGAAACGGCTGTTGTTTCAACCTGATGACTTCTGGCACGACCTGACGGCTGATCAACGCATTGTGCGCAACCCGCAGAAGATCAAATCCGTCCGCGACAACGCCGCCTTCGTTGAGCGTGTGTCGAAGGAACATGGCGGTTTCGGCAAATTCCTCGCGGAGTGGCCTGACGACGACCAGGTCGGGCTGATGGCGTATCTCGGCAAGCATGGCAGCCGGCTTGGCGGCAACACCGGCCAGTATTTCCTGCGCTGGCTGCAATGGGACGCCTTCGTCATCTCGGCCGATATGGTCGCGGCTTTGCGTGACGCCGGCCTCGACATCGCCGAAAGTCCGACGTCGAAGAGGGATCTCGACAGGATTCAGGCGCAGATCAACAAATGGGCGCAGGAAACCGGCCTGCCGCGCCGGCACATCTCGCGCATTCTGGCGATGTCGATCGGAGAGAACCATTCGCCGCAATCGCTGCGCGAATATATGGGCGATGACTGATCACCGAATTGGTCCAAACGAACGCCATTGCCCGGGCAAATTTGCCGCGCTAAACCGCAGGCATGACCCAGAAGACCGCACCCGATATTCTGCGCATCGCCGTTGCCCAGCTCAACCCGACGGTCGGCGATGTCGCCGGCAACCTTGCCAAGGCGCGTGAGGCGAGGGCGGATGCCGCCCGCCAGGGCGCCGACATCGTGCTCTACACCGAGCTTTTCCTTGCCGGTTACCCGCCGGAGGACCTGGTGCTGAAGCCGGCCTTCCTCAAGGTTTGCGAGAAGGCCGCGCAGGACTTCGCCGGAGATACCGCCGATGGCGGGCCGGGCGTCATCATCGGCACGCCGCTGAAGCGCAAGAGCGGCACTCACAATTCGATCATCATCGCCGATGGCGGCAAGATCCTCGCCGAGCGCTACAAGCTCGATTTGCCAAACTATGGCGAGTTCGACGAGAAGCGCGTCTTCCAGGCCGGGCCCGAGGCTCAGGGACCCGTCAACTTCCGTGGTGTGCGCATCGGAATTCCGATCTGCGAGGACATCTGGGGCGACGTCGGCATCTGTGAAACCCTGGCCGAAAGCGGCGCGGAAATCCTGCTGGTGCCGAACGGCTCGCCCTACTACCGCGCCAAGATGGACGTGCGCCATCAGGTTGTTATCCGCCAGGTCATCGAGACCGGTTTGCCGATGATCTATGCCAATCAGATTGGCGGCCAGGATGAGCTGATCTTCGACGGCGCCTCTTTTGCCATCGGCGCCGACAAGACGCTCGCCTTCCAGATGAGCCAGTTCGAGGAAACTGTCGATGTCACCACCTGGAAGCGCAACCGCGTCGCCGCAGGCGCGCAAGATGCAGAACACTCTGACGGCTGGGTCTGCTCGGAAGGGCCGATGTCGAAAATCCCCGAGCGCGAGGAGGCGGACTACCGCGCCTGCATGCTGGGCCTGCGCGACTACGTCAACAAGAACGGCTTCAAGAATGTCGTGCTGGGTCTCTCCGGCGGCATCGATTCGGCGATCTGCGCCGCATTGGCCGTCGATGCGCTCGGCGAGGAGCGGCTGCGGGCGGTGATGATGCCCTACCGTTATACCTCGGAGGATTCGCTGAAGGATGCCGAGGATTGCGCCCGTGCGCTTGGCTGCCGCTATGACATCGTGCCGATCTTCGAACCGGTCGAGGGTTTCCTACACACGCTGGCGCAGCTTTTTGAAGGCACCAAGGAAGGCATCACCGAAGAGAATCTACAGAGCCGCGCGCGCGGCACGATCCTGATGGCGATTTCCAACAAGTTCGGCTCGATGGTCGTCACCACGGGCAACAAGAGCGAGATGTCAGTGGGCTACGCCACGCTTTATGGCGACATGAATGGCGGCTTCAACCCGATAAAAGACCTCTACAAGATGCAGGTCTATGCGCTGTCGCGCTGGCGCAACAGCCATCTGCCGCCGGGCGCGCTCGGTCCCTCAGGCGAGGTGATCCCCAGGAATATCATCGACAAGGCGCCGTCGGCCGAATTGCGCGAGAACCAGACCGACCAGGATTCGCTGCCGCCCTATCCGGTGCTGGACGACATTCTGGAATGCCTGGTCGAGAACGAAATGGGCGTCGACGACATCGTGGCGCGCGGCCACGACCGGGCGACGGTGACGCGCGTCGAACATTTGCTCTACATTGCCGAGTACAAACGCCGGCAAGCGGCGCCGGGTGTGAAGATCACCCGGAAGAATTTTGGCCGCGACCGCCGCTATCCCATCACCAACCGTTTCAGGGATCGCGGCTAAACATCTGATTAAATTGATGAACTTTGGGGGGCGCATGTTTATCAGCTATTTCAAGGGAACGCCTGAGTATCACATCCTGCGCTTCAAGAACGGCAAGATCAGGGAGCAGGGGCGCGGCATGTCCTTCTGGTACGGCACGTTCGGCACCACGATAGCGATGGTGCCGGTGACGTCGCTCGATAACCCCTTCATCTTCACCGAGACGACGGCGAATTTCCAGGATTTGGCGATCCAGGGATCGGTCAGCTACCGCATCATCGATCCACTCAAGGCAGCCGAAGGTTTTGATTTCAGCGCCAAGCTCAGCCGTGCGGACGTCGTCGGCGACGGCCGGGAGAAGATCGCCGAGCGCCTGGTGCTGGCGATACAAAGCCGCGCCCGCGCGGTGGTTTCGAGCATGACGCTGGAACAGGCGCTGGCCGAGGTGACCAAGCTCGGTGGCAATCTCGCCGAACTCCTGCGCAACGATCCGATTGCCGCGACCGCCGGCCTGTCGATCGAGGAGGTTCACATCACCTCGGTCCAGCCGACGCCGGAGATCCGCAAGGCGCTCCAGACCGAATATCGCGAGGCGCTGCAGCGCCAGGCCGATGCCGCGATCTATGGGCGCCGTGCCTGGGGCGTGGAGAAGGAGCGCGAGATCAAGCAGAGCGAGCTGGCGACCGAAATCGAGCTTGCCGAACGCAACAAGCTGCTGGTCGACACCGAAGCGCGCAACAAGCTGACGCTTGCCGAGGCGCAAGCCAAGGCGCAGCAGCTGGAACTGACCGTCTATTCGTCGGCGCCCGCCCACGTGCTGACGGCGATGGCCTTCAAGGCCTGGGCGGAAAAGGGCGGTTCGGTCGGCAATCTGTCGATCACGCCTGACATGCTCACCAGCGCGCTCAGCCAGCTTTCCACGCCGAAAGCCGGGTCCTGAAAGGCAAGCACGGGTGGCAAGCGACCAGAGCGGCAGGCCGATCGACCGGGTGATCGTCGTCACCCGCAAGACCGAGCTGGAGGAGCTGACGACGCGATTCAACACGCAGGGACAGGCGCGCTTTTATCTCCGGCAGGCCGGCATGAATTTCGACCCGGTCAAGGCGGCGCATGACGTCTATCACCAGGCGCTCGACCGGGTGATGGGTTCGCTTCCCCAAGGCCTCAAGCAGTTGCGGCTCGACCGAGAACTGGTACCGCAGTTCGAATTCGGGTCCGACGTGGTGATCGCGCTCGGTCAGGACGGGCTGGTGTCCAACACCGCGAAGTACCTCCCGTACCAGCCGCTGATCGGCATCAACCCGAACCCGGCGCTTTTCGACGGCGTGCTGCTGCCGTGGAATGCCGACGATACCGAAAAGGTCCTCCGCCTGACGATAGCCGGCAAGGCGAAGCGCCAGGCGGTGGTGATGGCCGAAGCGCGCTCCAATGACGGACGCCGGCTAATCGCCTTCAACGATCTGTTCGTCGGCGCCTCGACGCATGTCTCGGCGCGCTACGAATTGACCTATGGCGGCAGGACCGAGCGCCAGTCGTCGAGCGGCATTATCATCTCCACGGGCGCCGGCTCTACCGGCTGGCTGCGTTCCGTGATGGCGGGCGCCGCGGGACTGGCTGCCGCTTATGGCGATACCGCGGTGCCGACCGTGCCGCCGCAAGGCTACGATCGCGAAGGCGAGCAGCTGTTCTTTTCGGTGCGCGAACCGTTTCCGAGCAACACGACCGGCGTGTCGCTTGTGCATGGCGTCATCACCCGCGACCGGCCGCTGGTGGTTTCTTCGCGGCAGAGCAGGGGCGGCGTCATCTTCAGCGACGGGATGGAGCTCGATTTCGTCGAGTTCAATTCCGGCACCGACGTGACCATCGCGATCGCCGACCAGAAGGCCTATCTCGTGGTGCCGTAAGCGCGCCAGGTCGGTAACCAAACCACGGGCCGGACCGAAATTCGGCCGCCCTCATTCTTTGCGAGGCACCATGCCCGACTGTGAGATCAGCTTCGACATGTCACGGATCGACTTCCGGGCGACCTCCGACCTGTTGATGGCGAGTTATTGGGGCGCCGGCCGCAGCGATGAGTTTCATCGCCGCGCTTTTGCCAACTCGTTCTGCACCGCGGCCTATATCGATGGGAACCAAGTCGGTTTTGGCCGGGCCATCACCGACCGTACGGTGTTTGCCTATCTCGCCGACATCATCATCTGGCCGCAGCATCGCGGCCAAGGCATTGGCACGCAACTGGTGCGGGCGCTCATCAACCACCCTGAACTCAGCACGGTCTCGCACTGGAGCCTGTCGACCAGTGACGCGCATGGCCTTTATGAGAAGCTGGGCTTTAAGGCATCGACCGACGGCCGCTACATGCGCCTCGATCGCAACCCGGAATGAGGCATAGCGAGGGGGTTGACCGGCTGTTGTTGCAAAATAACCTCACTGGTTGGACCAGTTACGCTTTGCCACGTGCCCGGCCTTGGCGATCCTTCATGGCGTCTCTATAAGGACTGCTCCGCAAGTGTCTTGCGGGAGGTCTGAATGGCAGTATTTCACATGGTAATGCGAGGCCGCGAAGCCTAGGTCTCACTTGGCGTCCGGCGAAGGTTTGCCCTTCGCACCGATGCCGGGTCGAGTACAGGCTTCTGCCGATGCCGGTCGCCACCCGACAAACCGGGGCGCGCCGCCACCTATGCCGAACCTCCGCAGCCGGGCGAATTGCCCAGCGCGGTTTTCACTTTTCAGACCTTACCGGGACCGGGCAGATTTGCGCCCGGATGACATCATGGCTCGTCTTCGAATCGATCTGCGTGCAAGCGCCTTTCGCAGCGTTCTTGGCTTCACGCTCAGCCACTGGCGGCGCCAGCCGTGGCGGCTTTCGCTGATCATGGGCAGCTTCCTGGTGTCGACCCTGGCCGACGTCTTGACGCCGCTCTATTCCGGCCGGCTGGTCGATGCCGTCGCCAGCAATGCGGCGGCAGATGCTGTCGCGTGGAATGCGGCGATGGCGGCCTTCCTTGCGCTCATCGCCCTGGCATTGACCGGCGTGGTGCTGCGCAACCTCGCCTTCATGGGCATTGTCGAACTGACATTGAAGATGATGGCCGACATCGCCGCCGACGCGTTCCACCGCGTCCAGCGTTTTTCCACCGACTGGCACGCCAACAGCTTTGCCGGATCGACGGTGCGCAAGGTCACGCGCGGCATGTGGGCTCTCGACCTGCTCAATGACACCATCCTGATTGCGTTGTTGCCGTCGGTCGCCATGCTGGTCGGCTCGACGTTGCTGCTCGGCTGGTTCTGGCCGCTGATGGGGCTGGTCGTGGCAGTCGGCTCGGTGCTGTTCATCACGGTGACGGCGCTGCTGTCGCTCGGCTATGTCGCGCCCGCGGCACGGCTCGCCAACAGCTGGGATACGCGGCTTGGCGGCTCGCTTGCCGATGCGGTGAGCTGCAATGCCGTGGTCAAGGGTTTCGGCGCCGAGACGCGTGAGGAAACGCGGCTTGCCAAGGTCGTCGCCAAATGGCGCGCGCGGACCAGCCGCACCTGGGTGCGCGGCACCATCAACGGCACGACGCAAGGCGCCATGCTGCTGGTGCTGCGGACGGCAGTAATCGGCCTGTCGCTGATGCTGTGGGCCTGGGGCCAGGCAAGTGCGGGCGATGTCGCCTTCGTGCTGACCTCGTTCTTCGTGCTGCAGGGCTACCTCAGGGACATCGGCACGCATATCCGCAATTTGCAGCGTTCGGTCAACGACATGGAGGAACTGGTCGATTTCCAGTCGCAACCGCTCGGCATCGAGGACCGGCCCGGCGCCAAGCCGATCCGGATCACTCATGGCCACATCGCCTTCGATAACGTCACCTTCCACTATGGCAGCCATCGCCTGCCGCTCTACCGCGGCTTTTCGGTGGAGATAGCGGCGGGCGAGCGGGTCGGACTGGTCGGTCATTCCGGCTCGGGCAAGACGACCTTCGTGAAGTTGATCCAGCGTCTCTATAATGTCAGCGGCGGCAGGATCCTGATCGATGGCCAAGACATCTCCCAGGTTGCACAGGCGTCGCTGCGCGCGCAGATTGCCATCGTCCAGCAGGAGCCGATCCTGTTCCACCGCTCGCTGGCGGAAAACATCGCCTATGCCCGACCGGACGCCACGCAGGCCGAGATCGAGCATGCCGCCAAGCTCGCCAGCGCGCACGACTTCATCACCGGCCTGCCGAAGGGCTACGGCACGCTGGTCGGTGAACGCGGCGTGAAACTGTCGGGCGGCGAGCGCCAGCGGGTGGCGATCGCGCGCGCCTTCCTGGCGGATGCGCGCATCCTGATCCTGGACGAGGCGACATCGAGCCTCGATTCGGAATCGGAAGTACTGATCCAGCAGGCGATGGAGCGGCTGATGGTTGGCCGCACGACGCTGGTCATCGCTCACCGTCTGTCGACGGTGCGGGCGCTGGACAGGCTGCTCGTGTTCGACCGTGGCAAGATCGTCGAGGAAGGCTCGCATGACGAGCTGATCCGGCTGAAGGGCGGCATCTACCGCCGCCTGTTCGAGCGGCAGGCGCTGGAACTGACCAAGGGCCTGGTGATCTGAGCTGAACGCAGAGCCCTATCCGAGGGATAGGGCTCTGCCTGGTTCATCCAGGCATTCGCTCGAATGGCTGAAGCGCTGGGTCGATCGTGTCCCAGGCGTGGCCGCGCACGGTGTAGGTGACCGCCTGCGGGTCGAACTGGCCGGGATCATCGAGGCTCGTGGCCTGGATAGCCGTCACCTCCGGCATGGCGACGAACGTTACGTAGACCGGCGTGCCGCAGGTCGGGCAAAAGGCCTGGGCTTTTTCATTGCCGCTGTCGGCGATCATCCGCCACGTGCTCGGCTCGCCGGTGATCTTTACGTCAGCGCGCCGGCCGAAGGTCACATAGGAACAATGGCCAGTACCGCTGCGCTTTTGGCAATCGAGGCATTGGCAGTGATTCTGAAAGATCGGCTCGCCGCTGGCCTCATAGCGGATCGCGCCGCAGGCGCAGCCGCCGGTAAAGTGCTTGGTCATCATAGTTCTCCGCGGTTGCTTCAGGCCGATTTCGGCTTGGCGAACAGGTCGATGCCTGTGCCGGTTTCGAGGAAGGATTTCATGCTGGACAGCACGGCCGGCCAACCCTGGCTGATGCCCTTGGCCATGCCGCTGCCGGCTTCGAGCTCGTCATGGCTGACGGTCAGCTTGACCATGGTGTCGTATTCCTCGATGGCGAACGTCACCCGGCTGTGCTTGGTCGGATCGTCGGCCTGCGAGGCGTTGGCCCAGCTCATGACCAGCCGGGTTGGCGGCGAGATTTCGACGACCTTGCCAACGAGTTCGACGGTCCGTTCGTCATTGGCGCGGATGTGTTCCCATTTCGAGCCGGGCTTCCAGTCGGAGACGTTTTCGTGGCCCCAGTAGCGCTTGGCGATATCGGGCCTGGTGATGGCTTCGAACACCTTTTGTGGCGTCGATCTGATGTAGGTCACGTAGACAAAACTGGTGGTTTCCCGGGTCATTGGTCGTCTCCTTCGAGTTCTTGTTTCAGGTCGTGCAGCAGGCTCAGCCGCTGCCGTTCGAATTTTCGCACCCACCGCTCGTAGACTTCGTGCAGCGGCACGGGGTTGATGAAATGCAGCTTCTCGCGGCCACGCTTGACCGTGCTGATCAGATTGGCCGCTTCCAGCAGATCGATGTGCTGCGTGGCGGATTGCCTCGCCATGTCGAGATTTTCGCAAAGCTCGCCGAGCGTCTGGCCGTTCTTCTCACACAGAAGATCGAGCAGCCTTCTGCGGGTCGGGTCGCCCAGCGCTTTGAAAACCTTGTCGGCGTCCATCGGTCTCACTCATCTTGAAGACACAATATGCAGGTAAATGCCTGCATGTCAAGCTGTGGCTAAGCTTGGCCTGAAGGGGAGGGATTTATAGTGTCGGATTGCTGGCGCGCGGAGCGAAGCACCGAGCCCGGAATCGGGGCAAGAACCGGTGCGGGCGCGCAGGACTATGCAGCGGTGGCTGTGAGCTAGGCTCTAACGACGAACTTGTCGGGATCGGCGCAGAAATGGGCGATGATCTGGCAGAGGTCCGGCTCGTTGACCATGCGTACGGCCTCGGCCCCATTGACCCATTTGCGGGTGCGCGCGCGCTTTTCCTTCCAGCGGTCGGCAACGTGCTCGACCTGCAGCGGAAACACCAGCACTTCGCAAGGGACTTCCTCGCCGGGCGCGAGGGCCTTGGCGTAGAAGTAACGACCGGCCTCGAAAAGCGAAATCTTGCCACGCAATCCGGCTTCCTCGCCCGCCTCGCGCGCCGCTGCCTCGCAGAGCGGCTCCCTGGCCTCGGGCCAGCCCTTCGGCAGCACCCAACGCCCGGTGTCTCGGCTGGTGATCAGCATGATCTCGACGCCGTCTTCGTTATTGCGCCATGGCAAAGCGGCAACCTGCAGGCGACAAGGCGAAGTGCCGAAGAGCTTGCGGACCCTTTCAGCCAGATGGTCGTGTGTCGCCGGTGTCGTCAGCATCAGTGAAAGCTACCCCAGCCCTCAGAATCGTTAGCCGCCGTATGAATCTTACCGACAAGTGTAAGTCTTAAAAGTAAAAAACCTCACACCGACCCGTCAAACTCCGCCAACAGCTGTCGATTCGACAGAATATTGTCCCTTCCAGTGCCTGTTTTCATAGCAAACGGGGCGGGTTTGGCCGTCTGGGCAGAAATGGGGCTGGCGCGAATCAGCCTGCGTGATCGTCGGCGATCGGCTTCTGGTAGGTAAAACCCATGTCCCAGGGAAAGTAGATCCAGGTGTCTTGACTGACTTCGGTGATAAAGGTGTCGACCAGCGGCCTGCCTTTCGGCTTGGCGTAGACGGTGGCGAAATGCGCCTTGGGCATCATGGCGCGCACGATGCCTGCCGTCTTGCCGGTGTCGGTGAGGTCGTCGATGATCAGCACGCCCGCGCCATCATCGGCGAGCAGCGCCGGGGTGATCTCCTTCAGCACCTGCAACTGCCCCTGGCTGGTGTAGTCGTGATAAGAGGCGACGCAGACCGTCTCGATGACGCGTATTCCGAGTTCGCGCGAGATGATGGCGGCGGGAACCAGGCCGCCACGGGTGATGCAGACGATGGCCTTCCACTGTCCCTTGTTGGCGCCGGCAAGCCGCCAGGCGAGCGCCCGGGCATCGCGGTGGAACTGGTCCCAGGAGACCGGAAAGGCTTTTTCGGGAAGGGACATTCTGCACTCCGCGCGCACCATTGTGGAATGCGCGCGGAATTAACTGGAAAGTCAGGGCATTGGCAAGGGCGGGGCCAGTCTGTGGAGTTACCGCGACAAAAAGGCCGCAACCGGCACGCTGCGCAACACGGTGCGCGTGACGCCGCCGAACAAAAGCTGACGCAGCCAGGAATGGCTGTAGGCGCCGAGCACCAGAAGGTCGGCTCCGGTCTCGGCGATCCGGGTCTGGATGACGTCATCGACCGAAGCATTACCCGATTTCTGCACCGACACGCTGACCGTTGCGCCATGCCTGGAGAGTGCCGCGGCGATCTCGGCGCCGGCGGCTTCCGGGTTGTCATCCAGCGTATCCGGCGGATCGATGACCAGAATGTCGGTCTTTTCGGCCTCGATGATGAAGGGCAGCGCGTCGAAGGCGGCACGCGCCGCCTCCTTGCTGCCGTTCCAGGCCAGCAGCACATGTTTGAATGTGGTGACCAACGGCCCCTCATGCGGCACCACCAGCACTGGCCGGCCGGCATCGTAAACCAGCGTGTCGACATCGGCGCTCGTGTCGCCCCCGGTCTCGCGCTGCGCGGCAATAATCAGATCGGCGGCGCGCACGCTGGAAATACCCGTCAGCGCGCTGTCGCCGGAAAAGCTCTCGAGGCTGCGCCATTCGAAGGAAAGGCCGGAATTCTCGATCCGCCCAACGAAAAGCGCCTGCAATTTCTCGGCGCGCTCGCGGTTCATGTCGGCGGAGACCTGCAGGAACTCAGTGTCGGGGAAGCCGGTTGCCGAGGTGTAGGGAACGGGCAGCGCTTCGGCATGGATGCCGATGAGATGGCTCTCGAACCGGTCGGCAAGCGGGATGGCGCAGTCGAGCACGCGTTCGGCGTCCTGTTCGTTCTGCAATATGGCGACGATGGTCTTGAAGCGCATGCGAAATCCCTCAAATCTGCCAGCGCGTGCTGCGCCCGAGGGAAAACGTGGGAGTGCGGTGCTTGGTTCCGGCCCGGCGATGGTCCGCGAACCCAGGGTCAATTGGCGGCGGTGAAGCCGGCCACCATCGCCTCGACGTCCTTGCGTGCCGAATCCAGCGCCTCCTGGCTGCGGGCGCGGACCACCAGCTCCGTCCAGAATTTGCCGTCGCCATATTTCGGATAGGAGCCGATGATGGTGTCGGGATGCGCCTTCTGGATGTCGCCCAGGGGACCGCCGATCAGGCCTTCGCCGAACGGGCAATGGACGGTGGCCGACAGCATCTTGGTGCCGGCCCTCAGCGTCGGCACGACATTGTCGAGCATGGCCTGGAAAATCGCCGGCACGCCGGCCATGACATGGACGTTGCCGATGCGAAAGCCGGGCGCGACGGAGACCGGATTGTCGATATGGTGGGCGCCGCGCGGCATGCGCGCCATGCGCTTGCGGGCCTCGGTGTATTCGATGCCGCGCGCGGCATAGCTCTCGCCCAGCATGGCATAGGCCTTGGCGTCGTATTCGCAGGGCACCCCAAAAGCCTTGGAAATGGAATCGGCGGTGATGTCGTCATGCGTTGGGCCGATGCCGCCGGTGGTGAAGACATAGGTGTAGCGGGCGCGTACGGCATTCACCGCAGCGACAATCTCGTCCTCCTCGTCGGGAACGATCCGCACTTCCTTCAGGTCGATGCCGATAGCCGTCATGATATCGGCGAGGTGGCCGATATTTTTATCCTTGGTGCGGCCGGACAGAATCTCGTCGCCGATGACAAGCATGGCGGCAGTGACGATTTCAGGCATGGAAGGCTCCGGCAAACAGGCCCGTTGGCAGACAAGGTCGCCTGAGGCAGAAAGAAGGTCGCCTGAGATAGCGCGACATCGAACTGGCGGCAATGCCGACACAAGCCGCCATCTGCCTTGCCGAGCGTTCGTCAGTGGGTGATGGTGCGCGCCGGTCCGCTCCCCAGGTGAAACATGCTGGTATCGATTCTGCTGTGGCTTGTCGCCGGCCTGTCCGTGCTGGCTCTCGTCATCGTGGCCTGCCTGGTGGCCGCTACGCTCTGGATTGCCGCCAAGGCCGAAAGGCTGGTGCCGGCCAGCGGAAACTTCGTCGAGATCGACGGCAGCCGCATCCATTATGTCGAAACGGGCGAGGGACGGCCGATCCTGTTCGTGCACGGACTTGGCGCGCAGCTTCACCAGTTTCGCCACACGCTGTTTGAGCGCTTTGGCCCTGGCTACCGCCTCATTGCACTCGACCGGCCGGGATCGGGCTATTCTGTTCGCGCGCGAGGAGCCACCGGCCGTCTGCCTGAACAGGCCGAGATCATCAGGCGCTTCATCGAAACACTCGGGCTGGAAAGGCCGCTCGTGGTCGGGCACTCGCTGGGGGGCGCCGTCGCGCTGACCCTGGCCTTGGAGCATCCCGGCGCGATTTCCGGCATCGCCTTGCTGGCGCCGCTGACCCATCTGGAAGCCGGCGTCCGCGAGAAAGCGGGCCTGCTCTATATCCGTTCGCGGCTTTGGCGCTGGATCATGGCCTACACCGTCGCGATACCGACAAGCCTCAGATATGCGCGGCAGACACTGGAGTTCATCTTCTCGCCGCAGGCCGTTCCCGCCGACTACATGATCAATGGCGGCGGATGGCTCGGGCTGAGGCCTGTCCATTTCCATGCGACCTCCACCGATTTCGTGGCGGTCGAAGAGGATCTTGGCCGCATCGAAGAGCGCTATGGAGAGATCGCCATGCCGGCCGGGATTTTCTTCGGGACAGCCGATCGCGTCATCGCCATGCGCATACATGGGGAGCCGATGAAGGACAGGATCGAAGGGCTCGATTTCGAGACGGTCGAAGGCCTCGGCCACATGCCGCAATTCGACGAGCCGGACCGCGTCATCACCTTCATCAAGCGCATTGCCGAGCGGACATTCGCCGGCCAAGACCTCACCACAGCCTCACAACAATTTCACTGAACCATTCGGCTGATATCCGGTTTTACCCCGTGTCGCACCCAAGGCGGCAGATACGGAGTAATTCAATGTACAGGAAAGTTTTTGCAGCATCCGTGCTGACGATCGGTCTTGCCACATCGGCGATGGCGCAGTCATCGCACGGCACGTATTCCAACGATCACAGCTGGTGGCCGTTCGGCAACGAGCAGTCATCGACCGTCGACCAGAGCACCACCGGCAGCATCAATGCCGACGGCAGCCAAGGCTATGGCGCTACGGGGCCGTGCGCCTCCGACCCGTCAGGACCCTACGGAAATGTGAGGCCCAACGTGAACGATCAATATTGCGGCAAGTGATCAAGCCGCGGCTTCGACTGACCGGCAGGATGTCCCGCCTGTTTGTTTTGACGCAATTCCCCAGGGAATTGCTTAGGCGAGCATCCACGGCCGGCAGCGAAAGCTGAGGGGCAAGGATCAGTCGGAAACTTCAGTCTGCGGCCGGTCGCGGCCGTCGGCCAGTTCGTCGTGCCACTTGCCTTCGGCATCCTCATACTGGATGCCGTCCGTGGCGCCGGCGATCTGCTGTTCGGCCGAGGCGATCTCGGCGGCGCGCAGCGCATCTTGGTGGGTCGGGAATGTCTCCGAGAATGTCGAACCGACCTTGTAGGCCCAGCCCCCGTCGTGCTCGACGATCTTGTAAGTCAGCTTCGCCATGAAATCCTCCGGTTCGTCCGTCCGCTCAATGCGGCCCGTTTTTCAATGCCATCTGCGCTTCAATGCAATTTGGCGTCTGGCAGCCGGTCTTCGGGAACCAGCACTTCCGATTCCTTGGCCGCTTCGATCAAAGCCCTGCGTGCATCGGCCGTCGAACGATAACCTTCCAGCACTTTGAGGCAAGTGTCGAGAGCATCACGATGGCGCGGGCCGCGATTGAGCGGCCACACCGTCATCAGACACTCCGCCGCTTCCTGGGTGCTGCGGATCTGGCGATATTTGCCGACATGGCCGAGTTCGACCACGACCGGGGTTTCAAAAGGTTTATTATCCATGATGGCCGCAACGCAAAGCAGCCAATATGGTTGCAAAAGTGGCCGTCAGCCTGCGCCCAAACGTCTCACCAACCGCAATCGTTGGTCTCAGTAACCGCAGTCGTTGCGCAGCCAGTGGGCGTTGGCCCAGCCGGTCCGTCCGCCGATTTCGACCTGGTACCAGTTGCCCCGGCGGTCGAAAATCTCCGTGTGGTCGCCGTTGAACAATTGCCCGATCATGCGCAACGACGAGTTCGGCCGTGCGCGCACGGCGAGAAACCCGCTGCCGGTATCGAGATCGTAGTGCCAGGGACAGGCCGTGCACCGTGCGTTCGCAATATTGCGCGCCGACCGGAGACGACGCGGCGAACGACAGCGCAACCACCGTCGGCGCAGCCTGTTCAGCCCCTCATCCAATGCTGCATCGTCGTCACCGAGCGGGCGAGCTGTGGCGCGGGATGGATTTTCTCGCTGAAGGTGGCGGCGGCGCGCCAGCCCCAGCGCGGATCGGCGAGGAAGGCGCGGGCCAGCGCGACTATGTCGGCGCGGCCGTCGGCGACGATCGCCTCTGCCTGCGAGGGATCGTCGATCAGGCCGACAGCCCGTGTCGGGATGCCGGCGCCCTTGCGCACCGCTTCGGCCAGATGCACCTGATAGCCGGCGCCGGTCGGCAGCTTCTGCAACGGCGAATTGCCGCCGCTCGAACAGCAGATATAGGCAACATTAAGCGCCTTCAAGGCTTTGGCCACCTCGATCGCCTCGTCGACCTCGAAGCCGCCATCGACCCAGTCCTTTACCGACAGGCGGGCGCCAAGCATCAGGTTTGGAACTGCCTTCCTCACCGATTTGGCGATCTCGATGAGGAAACGCATGCGGTTTTCCAGCGAGCCGCCCCAGCGGTCGGTGCGCTGGTTGGAAAGCGGCGACAGGAACTGAAAGATCAGATAGCCGTGCGCGGCGTGCAACTCGAGGAAGTCGAAGCCGGCGCGCTCGGCCCGCCTCGCGGCTTGAGTGAAGCGCTCGATAAGCTGCAGGATTTCATCCTCCTCCAGCGCATTCGGCACATTCCAGCCGGTGTCATAGGCGATGGCCGAGGCCGAGACGGTCTGCCAGGGATCCTCGCCCGGCTGCAATGGGCCGCCGCCTTCCCAGGGCTTTCGGTTGGAGGCCTTGCGGCCGGCATGGGCAAGTTGAATGCCGAATTTCGTTTCCGGCGCGGCGACGCGCCTTGCTGCATCCAGCGTGCGCCGGGCGGCCGCCTCGTTGTCGTCGGAATAGAGGCCGAGGCAGCCATGGGTGATGCGGCCGCGCCGTTCGACGTCGGTCATCTCGACGGTGACCATGCCGGCGCCCGACATCGCCAGGTTCATCCAGTGATAGAGATGCCAGTCGCTGGCCGAGCCATCTTCGGCGGAATACTGGCACATCGGCGCAACCGCGATACGATTCGGAAAGGTCAGGCCATCGAGGGCGATCGGCTGGAAAAGCGCTGCGGTCATCAAAAAAACTCCGGAGAGGGACTGCAGCTATTTAGGCGATGGCAGTTGCCGGCGCCAGACACGTGGCGGTGAAAGCTTCGCCGTTTCGGTTGCGCGCAAAACCGTTCGCGGTTACGCCATGGCGCCGACAGCTTGGAGCTCATCATGGAAGATCGTATCCGCATCCGCTCGGAGGAAGTCCTGTCCGACGACTGGGCGGTCCTGAAGAAGACCGTTCTCGATTACCGTCGGCGCGACGGGCAGTGGGAGACGCAGATTCGCCAGACCTACGATCGTGGCGACGGCGCGGTGATCCTGCCTTTCGATCCCGAGCGTCAGACGGTGCTTCTGGTGCGGCAGTTCCGCTACCCTGCCTACGTCACCGGCCACCGCGAACCGCTGATCGAGGCCTGCGCCGGCCTGCTCGACAAAAACGATCCCGAAACCGCCATCCTCAAGGAGGCCGAGGAAGAGCTCGGCTATCGCCTACAGAACTTCGAGCGGCTGTTTTCCCCCTATATGAGCCCGGGCAGCGTCACCGAACGGCTGTGGTTCTTCGTGGCGCGCTATTCACCCGCCGACCGCATCTCGGCCGGCGGCGGCGCGGCCGACGAGGGCGAGGACATCGAGGTTCTGGAAATGCGGCTTGATGAAGCGCTGGCCGGCATTTCAGACGGCCGCATCATCGACGCCAAGACGATCATCCTGATCCAGCATTTGAAACTGTACCCGATGAAGGGCTAGCTCGGCGAAGCTCGACGTGCCTCACTGCTGCGGGCAGGGTGGCACGTCCACTTCGCGGATGAAGTTGCGCAGGTTGCAAGGACACCGGAATGGCGCGTGGCGCAAAGGCATGGCTGAAGCGAAACAGCGCGCGGGCATCTCTCCTGTTGCTGAACGCCGCGCTGCTTGTCCGCTACCGCCGGTTGACCCAGCGTTTCCTTGAGCGGATGCGGCATCTGCCGAATTTTGCAGCCCCGGTGACGTTCACGGAAAAGATCCACTGGCGCAAGATTTTCGATGACGATCCTCGCTTTACCGGTCTTCTCGACAAGCTCAAGTCCAAGGAAATCGTCAGGGAGCGGCTTCCCGGGCTCGCCATCCCTGAGGTGCTGTGGCAGGGCGACGATCCGCGCCAGATCCCCTTCGATGACCTGAAAATCCCCTACGCCGTCAAATGCAACCACGGTTGCGCCATGAATGTCATCGTTCGCGATCCGGCCAACGCCGACCGGGAGGCGATCATTGCCGAGATGACGGAATACCTTGGCCAAACCTATGGCGCCCGCAAGCTGGAGCGCAGCTATGCGCACATAGAGCGGCGGGTTTTCGTCGAAGCGCTTGTCGGCAAGGACCAGGATTATGACCCGGTCGACTACAAATTCTGTGTGCTGGCTGGCCACGTCGCCTACATTGTCGTCGTCGCCTTCCGTTCCACGGTCAAGAATACCGCCCACCTGGATCGCGATTGGCGCCCGCTGAACATCGTCCAGGGCGCGATCGACTCGAGCCTGGAAATTCCCCCTCCCAAGAGCCTGGCGCGGATGATCGAGGCAGCCGAGGCGCTCGGCTGCGAGTTCGACATGGTGCGTGTCGATTTCTACGAGGAGGAGGGGGAGCCGATCTTCGGAGAATTCACGGTCTACCCACGCAGCGGCTTGCTGCAATTCGACCCGGCTGCCTTCGACCGCGAACTGGGCGCGCATTGGGATATTGGCGCGTCAGCTTACCTCAGTCGTTTGCCCAGCCGATTTGCCCAACGATATAAGGCAACGCTGGTCGCCGCCGGCTATCTCGACGTTTGACGGCTACTCGGTGGCCTGCCACCCCGAAGCTCGAAGAGCGAAGGGTGGTGCGGAGAACCCATACGATTAGAGATCGAGGGGAACTGATAGCTCAGCAGGTCAATAGCCGTGATTTCGAAGTGCTGCCTCAACTGAGCCGTAGCGGTCATAGCGACGCCGCAGTCTTCATCGAGCAAGTTTTCGGCGCGCTTCCTGCTGCGACTCGGCCGATTACCGCTAAGGTTACCGGCAAGCTCTCCCACGTCCCGACTGGGTCGAGATCATTTGAAGAACTCTTTCAGCTTGTTGAGTCGACTGTCGCCAGAGGCCTTCCGGCCTTCAGGACACGCCGCCTCGCCGATCGTATCCTGCTGGATAAAGCGAGGTTCTCAGCCACCATTTTCTCGCTGAGTACCAGCGCGAACTCGGTCTGTTTGATGCGCTGCTGAGCATCAGCGAGTTGCATCGTGAAAAGATCGGTTGCCATTGTTGATCCGGGATCCGCGAGATTCATGATTGCGTAACACATGGCGGGCGAAATCGTTCCTGATTGTCGGGCGAAGCCGGTGCCGCAAAGGGCGGCTGAGTTTGAACTTCCCACCCGGCCAGACGTCCGCGAGCGCCAAGGCATCGAGAGCCCAGTGATCGGAGGGCCACGACGAGCGGGCGCAACCCGACCACTTAAGTGATCAGCCTCGCTACAGCCTTGACAGGTACAGTCGCGGCCTCATCAAGGGGAGGTATCAATGGTCTCGGCGATTGGAAACCAACATCGGCAGGCAGCTGAAACTCGACCGAAACCCGCAAAGACAGAACCGGGCGAAGGATTTGCGCCAGGCAAAAGCGCAGACAGCGTAGGACATCGCGCCAAGGCAATGGCGGCAGAAAGTGGCGACACGGATTCTGGCGCCCAGGGGCGCGCCGCATCGACAATCGCCAGGATGGATATCACCGTTTTGGCTCCACAGAGCGAAGAGCCGCCTTTGGAGTAGCCCGGGCGGCCGTGCCGCTGCCTCAGTCCTTGTGCAGCACAACGCGCGCTGGCTACGCTCGGTGGCCATCGTCGTCTCGAAACACTTCGGGCGTTGCACTGCCGCGAGCCGCCTTCGCTGCTGGTCGAGGGGCTGTAACCCTTGGTGAGGCCGGCATCGCCTCGCCGGTCGTTGCGAGCCCACATCGGGCGGCCAAGCGACCTTCCCTGTGTCGGTCTCTATTTGATACTAGGGGACGGCGGTTTCATCACGGGCAATTGCAGCTGGTCAATGGTTGCGACGATGCCGGCGGCAATGGCTTCCGCCTCATGGATCAGTTCCGGACCATAGAGCCCATTGACCATCTCTTCGCTCGGCAGCACGCCAGGAGGACAGTGCTCTTCCATTGTGCGCCGGATGAGCGTCAGCGCTGCCCGGCATTGGTCGGCTTCGATCTTCATAGCCCTTCAAACATCCAATTCGTCTAAAATGTTCCGGAACTAATTTAGCGATAGCTAATTGAAGTCGTGGTTCTGCGAGTCAGTGCATGCGTCTGAAATTCATCAAGCCCATGGAACCCGAACTGGTCGACACGCCGCCGATGGGCGATGATTGGATTCATGAGATCAAATTCGATGGCTACCGCACCCAGGTCATCAAGGATGATGACGGGATTCGGCTGATCACCAAGAACGGTTATGATTGGACGGGCCGCTACATCCAACTTGCCGGTGAGGCGGAAGCGATCGAGGCGAAAGACTTCATCATCGACGGCGAGACCATTACGATCAATGAGGCTGGCCTATCCGACTTCCATGCGCATCAATCAGCCGCGACCAGCCGCAAGCCGTCGCGCGATCTGTATCTGCCAGCATTCGACCTCTTGCATCTGAACGGGCATGACTTGCGGGACACGCCGGTGGAAGACCGTCGCGAGATCCTCCGGGCGTTGATCCCGGACGGCGGCCGAATCCAGTTCAGCGAAGCGATGCCGGGCACTGGCGACGCCGTCTTTCATCTGGTCGACCAGGCTGGGCTTGAAGGTATCGTTTCTAAGCGGAAGGGCAGCAAGTATCGGTCGGGTCCGACGACGAACTGGCGCAAGATCAAGTGCTATGCCGAAAAGGAGATGGACATCATCGGCGTGCAGCGCGAGGCCGGCAAGCCTGCCATGGTGCTGATGGCCGACAAAGGCCACTATGCCGGCGGCGCCTTCGTCACCTTCAAGGCGGACAAGCGCCAGCGCCTATGGGACCGCGTGCAAGGCAAGATTGGCGGGCCGGCGCCGAAAGGGCTCAAGAGTGACAAGGCCGAATGGCTAAAGCCGGGCCTGGTCGGCCGCGTGCGGTTCCTAAAGGGCGAGGAGAAGCTTCGCCATGCCAAGCTGCTGGATTTCCGGGAGGAGACTTAGCCCGGAGGCTTGTCCCGGGGCTGTGCCGGTCCTGTCCCGTTCCACTGGATGAACTTCGCCCTCTGGCCGGTGATGGTCTCGATCGACTTCAACAGGGGTCCATGGACCTTACGTAGAGCTTGGTAGTGCTCGCCGTGGTACGCCAGGAGCGGCCCGACGATGCTCTTGTGCAGCGCTTCGGCTGCCGCCAGGAAGCGCTCGATTTCAGCCCGGGAAAGTTGTTCCGAAGGTTTGGTTCTGGCCATTGGCGCTCTCCATTGAGGGGTCGCCGCAACGAGGACTATAATCCTACATGCCGGACTGCCTGACAAGAGGGCTCGCCGGCCTTACCCCGCAGGTAGCAGTAGGGCGACGGCGCCAAGCGCAGCATCAGGAGCAACCACCAGCAAAGATGAGCAACGGCAGGCCCGGCGACCTCCTTTGGCACACGGGACAAACAAGAAGGTCGCCGAGCCTTACCGGCGCTGCTTTGTGAGGGAGACGACGCCGGATGAGATGAGAGTATGCGATCGTGCTAATCTCCGCGAACCATGCGAACGAAGGAAAGCCTTGTGGCACCGACGTTGAGATCAAGGTCGGCGGGGCGCTGATCGCTGCGGCAGGATTCTTCCAAAGCGGTAGTGAGTCCAGAGCGGAACATTAGCGTCGGCTAACGGTTAATTCGGCAGTGTTCCGAACCGTGATTGGTAGAGCGATGGTGACGTTTCATCTTGTCTATTTTTCCGGCCTGACGGCAGACCAGCTGCTAGGCAGCGCCGTTTCTATCCTGGCGTGTTTGCTGCTTTATAACGCTCTGGCTACGGACGCCTAACTGATAGGTCGGCCAGCGGCCCGGCATCCTTGGCAGCCGGCGATTGCCATCCCGATGCCAACTTCAAGACCTATCACGAGGCCAAAGACAAGCTTGCCGACGAAATCAATGGCGAGGGCCGGACAGGACGCCACACGTCCAGGCAGGGCTCTCTGAGGGCATTGGCGATGCCCGTTGCCTCAAGGTGGCGAGCTTTTTTAGTTAATAGGCCTCCGCGCTGGGCAATCTGTTCCGAGAGCTTCTGTGATGCCTCTATGACGCGGCAAACCTTGGAAAAGGTTTCCGTGGCAGGACCGGGGTACGATTCTAACCAACTAGGGCTGTATAGGCCACTAGCGCCCGACGATCCGGCTAATCATGTCGTCGTCAGGTGCGCTGTCGGTGAATTCCCGTAGGAGCGCCTTCGCGTGGTCTACCCAATGCTCTTCAGCCAGGTTCAGCTCCCGAACGGATCTCCTGAAGGTCTCGCACACCACATCGAAATCGAAGGCGTCAATGCTGTAGCCTTCCTCGTCATGGTCCATCGGCCGCCTCCCCCAATGGGGGAAACTGTACGGAATCGTACGAAGCAAGTGCAACGGCATTCAAAAGCAATTGGCTGATGCCGCCCGATCGTTCCACAATGTGTTGCTAATATGCAGCACCGACTGAATCTCCGATCAGCGGCACTTGTGGTTGGTTCCAACAGCTGCACGTTGACGGCAAGATGCCAAAGCCAACGACATGCGGGCGACGAAGATGGACAAGCGACAAAACACAAGAAATGTTGAGTTGGTCGGTCTTCTGGCCGTGCCGTTGTCAGTTCTAATCACGCTGCTGATAGCTGGAATGATCCTTTGCTGAAATGTTTGAGTGGCAAAAGGCTGGGGCGGCGGGTTTTTCCCCTTTGAAAGAAGTCACGATGTCCCTATCCGTCGAACCCCCGATATTGCCAGAGGATAGCCCAGACCGTGAGGTGAACTGTGAAGTCGCATTAGAAGCCGCGTTTGCGGCCTTGGTGACTGCGTCAGAAGCGCAAGGTTGGACGCCACAGGAAACGGCTGCAACTCTTCTTAAAATCGCGACGGAGCATGCCCACCGGGTTGAGGCCGCTGCGGCCCCAGCCGGCTCCCGTTCTGCGGCCACATCCTGATCTCATAATGACCGTCAAGGCCGGACGACGGGTATTTCTCATGTCGGCCTTCATTGTAAGTTCCGGTACTTCGGAAGGCATCCTCGATGTCGACATGCTCCATAGCGTATGAAGAGCTACCAGCACGCTTGTAATATTGCTTTTGATCGCTGCGATGTGGTCGACGTTCCGACCGTGGCACGTCGATGACTATGAACTCGGCGTTTTGGTCGGCATTCGATGCAAATCCAGCGACACGGATACCGTCGTTTTTCGGATGCAGTAGATCCCCAACTGCCGAGCTTACGACCGAAGGGGCTACTTTCCAGTTCGGGATTGGCTCAGCGCAGTTGCGCAGTCAGCCCCGTCACTGTTCTTACGGCAGCCAATACCGAACACCAAAACTCCAGCATGGCAGTTCCCGGCTTTGTATTCCGGCTCTACGGCTACCCGCGTCAGCCTTTTCTATGGTAGCCAGTGAGTTCTTACAGAACGAATCCTAAGCATTTCAATTGGTGCGGACGACGGGAATCGAACCCGTACGATCAGAGATCGAGGGATTTTAAGTCCCTTGCGTCTACCAATTCCGCCACGTCCGCAGGCCAGCCCTTTTCAGACGCCAGCGAAAACCCGTCAAGCCATCTTTTGCCGAGTGTCGGACTCATGAAAGGTGGTTCGTGATTTCAAAACAATTGGTTGTTGCCAAAATCTCAGTCGCCGAGAAGGCTCAGAATTTGTAGCTGAGATTGATACCGACCGCGTTCAGCTTCACATTCTGATCGCGATCGTTGAAGGGTTCCGCCACGTCATAGTGCTCGGAGCCGAAATCGTAATAGCGATATTGCGCGCCGACGATGAATTTGTCGGTCAGCGCATAGTCGACGCCGGCGCCCAAGGTCCAGCCGACATTCGTGCGTGTGCCGGCGAACGACGCGCCCGCGACTTGCGAAGTTTCGATGCCGGCAAAGGCGACGCCGCCGACGCCGTAGACCAGCACGCGGTCCATGGCGAAGCCCGCTTTGGCGTCGACAGATCCGAACCACTTGATGTCCGTGCGGAATGTGCTTCCAAGGCCTGATACGGCCGTACCGTCGACGGCGGAATAATTGAGCTCCGCCTCGGCGCCGAGCACTGCCTGGTCGAACTGCCACAGGCCGGCGACATGGCCCCCGACGAAACCGCCGTCAATGTCGGGCGAGATGGAAAACGGCGCGCCTTCCGTCACTGATATGTCGGACTGGCCCCAGCCGTAGCCGGCCTGCAGGCCGGCATAGTAGCCGGTCCAGTCGAAGCCTGGTTCGGTCATCGGCACCGCCATCGGGTCGGCGGCGAACGCCGGCCCGGCCAGAGCAATCAGAAATCCGGCACTGGCAATCGTCAGACAGCGCATCGAGTTCTCCGAAAAGGCGGTTCAGAAGGCGCCTTGTCGGAAGGTAATCCTATTCGCCGCAAAACGGAACCCATTGTTCAACAATCGGAATGCACCCGTTGCTGTGCTGGGTGCTCTAGCTGGGGGCGCTATTTGGCGTCAATGAAGTCCAGCGCCGCCTGGCTATATTCGTCCGGCGCCTGCAGCATGGCGAAATGACTGGCGTTGGGCAGGATGATGAGCTTGGCGCCCGGAATGACGGAGGCCATGTATTCGGTGTGTTCGCGCTTGATCGCCTCGTCATGGTCGCCGGCAACGATCGCGGTCGGCGTGGTTATCTTGCCGAGCTGTTCCTTGGTCCAGGCCGGCTCCGACTCCCACATGTGGCTGATCTGCGCCACGAAGGCATCGTACTGGTCGGGAGTCTTCGACAGTTTCTTGTAGTCGCGGCCCGAGCGGTCGATATAGGCGGCAAAGGTCTTGTTGGTCAGCACACCCGGATCGACGCCATCGGTGGTGACGTTGGCGGCCTGCGCAAAGAGCCGTGTCAGCCGCTCCGGATGATGCAGCGCGATGTCGATGCCGATAATGCCCCCGTCGCTCCAGCCGACAAGAGCGGTCTTGTCGATCTTGAGATAGTCGAGCAGCGCAAGATAGTCCGACGCCATGAGGTCATAGCCGTAAGCTTGCTCGGTGCGGGTAGAACGGCCATGGCCGCGGCTGTCGGCGATGATAACCATGCGCGTCTTGGACATCGTCGCCACCTGGCTTGCCCAGATGTCGCCATGGCCAAGGCCGCCATGGATCAGGAGAATCGGATCACCGGCGCCGAAAACGGCATAGTACATCTGAATGCCGTTGACCGGCGCATATCCGCTCTGATCCGGTTTGGGCATCGCCGCCGGCTCCGGCAAGGTCTGCCAACGCTCCTCGGCGGATGCAAAGCCGGACGAGATCAGGAACAGGGTGACGAAGGCGAATGCTTTCAGGAACCGGATCATGACTTCACCTCAGGAGGTTTCGGGCTCATCACAACAAAAACCCGCCTCGCGGCGGGTCGTCGGCGCAAATCAGCACCATAGCCAGAATGGTAGCATAAGTGGCGGCACAAGCCAAACTGAATGACCGCACCGCTGATGCGTGCCCTCGGGGTGAGCAGGTGCGGCGCATCCGCCCGGGCGAATTCTCATCGACCGGATTTCGTCCGTGATCGCTGGCCAAAACCTTGCCGGCTTGGCACAGTCGGGCAAACAGGAGTCTTTCATGGCGAAGCAGCCGTCGGCGACGAAACCCAAGCCCTGGACCGAGATGGCGACGCATCTGGTCGATGTCGCGACGGGGCGCAAGCCTGCCGATCTCGTCATTCGCAACGGCCGCTGGGTGAACGTGCACTCCGGCGAAATCATAGCCGGCACCGACATCGCCGTTGCCGGCGGCCGCTTCGCCTATTGCGGGCCGAATGCCAGCCATGCCATCGGCCAGGGCACCAAGGTGGTCGACGCCGGCGGCCGCTATCTGGTGCCCGGCCTGTGCGACGCGCATATGCATGTCGAGAGCGGCATGGTGACGGTCACCGAGTTCTGCCGCGCCGTCATTCCGCACGGCACCACCTCGATGTTCATCGATCCGCATGAGATCGCCAACGTGCTGGGCCTACCCGGCGTGCGGCTGATGCATGACGAGGCCGTCGCCATGCCGATCAACGTGCACGTCCAGATGCCGTCCTGCGTGCCGTCGGCGCCGGGTCTGGAGCATGCCGGGGCCGAACTGACGGTCGCCGATGTCACCGAGGCGATGACCTGGGAAAACATCAGCGGGCTCGGCGAAGTGATGAATTTTCCCGGTGTCGTGGCCAACGATCCGGTGATGTCGGGCGAGATCGCCGCCACGGTGCGAGCGGGCAAGACGGTCGGCGGCCACTATGCGTCGCGCGATCTCGGCCTGCCGTTCCATGGCTATGTCGCCGGCGGGCCGGAGGACGACCATGAAGGCACACGCGCCGAGGACGCAATCGCCCGTGTGCGCCAGGGTATGAAGGCAATGCTGCGGCTGGGCTCGGCCTGGTACGATGTTGCCTCGCAGATCAAGGCGGTGACCGAGAGCGGTCTCGACCCGCGCAACTTCATCCTGTGCACCGACGACAGCCATTCCGGCACGCTGGTGCATGAAGGCCATATGGACCGGGTGGTGCGCCACGCCATCCAACAGGGATTGAAGCCGGTGACGGCGATCCAGATGGCGACGCTGAATACCGCCCAGCATTTCAAGCTGGAGCGCGAACTGGGCTCGATCGCGCCGGGACGGCTGGCCGATCTGCTGATCGTCTCCGATCTTGCCGCCATGACCATCGACGAGGTCTATGGCCGCGGTATCAGGCTGGCCAAGGGCGGCAAGCTCGAGATCGACATTCCGGCCTATGATTACCCCAAATCGGCGAAGAACACCGTCAAGCTCGGCAAGAAGCTGAAGCCAGGCGACTTCGACATTGCGGCGCCCAAGGGCGCCAACGAGGTGCGGGTGCGGGTCATCGGCGTGATCGAAAACCAGGCGCCGACGCGGGCGCTGGAGGCCGACCTGCCGGTCGAGGACGGGCTGGTCGCCATGGACCGCCGCAACGACATCTGCCAGATCGCGCTGGTCGAGCGCCACCGCGGCACCGGCGGCGTCACCAATGCCTTCGTCTCAGGCTTCGGCTATATGGGCGACTGCGCCATGGCGTCGAGCGTCGCACATGATGCCCACCACATCATCTGCGTCGGCACCAACAAGGAAGACATGGCGCTGGCCGTCAACCGGCTGGGCGAGGTCGGTGGCGGCGTGGTGCTGTTTTCAAAGGGCAAGGAACTGGCGCTTGTCGAAATGCCGATCGCCGGGCTGATGTCGGACGAGCGCGCCGAAATCGTGGCGGCCAAGGCCGAGAAACTCACCGAAGCAATGCGCAAGATGGGCTGCTCGCTCAACAACGCCTACATGCAGCACTCGCTGCTGGCGCTGGTCGTCATTCCGGAGCTCAGGATTTCCGATGTCGGCCTGATCGACGTGACGACGTTCCAGAAGGTCGGTTTGTTTATCTGAGATCAGCCCCGGTGCTTGGCTCTCATCCGCCGGTGGCGATGGTCAGCACCTTGAATGGCGTGGTGATGATGATCTCGGCGACGGATCCGACTGCCTTGCCGAGGCCTCGGCCGAGATTGTCGATCTGGCCCTGCGTGGGTTCGTCCGATGCCAGGCCGGCTGGAGCGCGCAGACGGTCGCCGAGCAATTGCACCAGGAACGGGTTGTCGGCGAATTTGGCGTGGTTCAGGCGGTCGCCGCCCTTGATCTGGCTGAGGTCGGCCACAACGACGCCGTAACTGGCAATGTCGGCGGCGTTGCCGTAGTCGCCGACGCGCGGCTTGTCGCCGGATAGCAGGCTGGACAGTCTCAGAGCACGGTCGTCGGCGGAAAGCAGGATGACGAACGGCCTGTCGGGCTTGCCGTAGCGGATCATCTGCTTCTTGAAGACGTCGACATCGATATCGGGCGATGCCAGGACGACACGGCCGAGCTTGCCGTCGAGATCGCGGTCGCCGGTGATGGCGAGCTGGCGCAGCGCTTCCATCGTCACCCAGGTTCCCATCGAATGCGCGATGATGTCGATGCTCTTGACCTTTGTCTTGGCGAGCATCCTGAGCGTCGCCTCGAGGTCGTCGCGCGCGGCGTTGGCGCTGTCCTTGTCGTAGATATAGCCCGTGGTCTTGCCGCTCGAAGCCCACGAAAACAGGATCGGCGTGCCGGGATATTCGGTGTCGTGGGCGATCTGCGTCAGCCGGTAGACCCCATCGTCGAAGCCGTTGTTGAAGCCGTGGACGAAGACCAGCGCGCGGTCGCCATTCATGGTGATGTTGGCACCGACGGCCTTGGCGAATTGCGAGGCGTCGCCATAGTGGACGACGTCGGTGGCGGTGAATTGCTTGGCCGGGTTCGAATTTGCCGAGCCCTTGGCGCGCTCGATGGCGCCGACCTGGTGGACCGTCGGCACGGTGACGTCGACGCGGGCGTAGCTGGTGGTCAGCGAGCGATCGCCATCGAACACCTGGCGTGGGTCCTTGGTCGCCTGCTTGCGGGTGGTGGCGACGAAGATTTCGTGGGTGGCCGCGATGTCGGAGGCAGGCACCGAAACCGTCGTCTCGTTCAACAGGTCATGGGTGTTGGGGCCGGCGCAGCCGGCGGCAGCTAGCGCGAACGCAAGGACCAGGACAGTCTTCCATCGCTCGTTCAAGCGGGCTCCCGCTGGCGCATTGGCGCCGATTTCAATGTCGTAGAGGCAGAGACCGGCCCGGTCCAGTTGAAAGTGATCGGGCCGAGCGGCATTCGCGACCTCACGCGGCGACGGTCGCCGCAAGGCAACAGCCTTATTGTCCGAGCGCGCTGATGCGGTCGGTCACCGTCTGGTCGCTGGCAAAGCCGTCATCCTCGCGCAGCCGTTGGCCGATCATCTTCACCAGTTCGGGATTGTCGGCGAACTTGGTGTGGTTGAAGCTGTCGCCTCCCTTGACCTTGGAAAGGTCGACCACGGTGACGCCATAAGCGGCGAGGTCGGCGGCATCCTTGTAGTCGCCGACGCGTGGCCGCGAGCCTGCGATCAGGCCTGAGAGCCGCAGCGCCCGGTCGTCGTCGGAGAGCAGCAGGATGAACGGCTTGTCCGGCTTGCCGTAGCGGCGCATCTGGCTCTTGAAGACGTCGACGTCGATGTCCGGAGAGGCCAGCACGACATCGCCGAGCTTGCCGCCGAGATCGCGGTCGCCGGTGATGGCCATCTGGCGCAGCGTTTCCATGGTCACCCAGGTTCCGAGCGAGTGGGCGACGATGTCGATGCGCCGCGCGCCGGACTGCTGCAGCATGCGCAATGTCACCTCCAGCTGATCGCGGGCGGCGCTGGCGCTTTCCTTGTCATACACATAGTCGGTGGTTCTGGCGCCCGATGCCCAGGAAAACAGCACCGGCGTGCCGGGATAGCCGGAATCGTGGACGATCTGGGTCAGGCGGTAGACCGCGTCGTCGAAGCCGGTGTTGTAGCCATGCACGAAGACCATGACGCGGCCGCCGCGCGCGGCGATGTCGGCGTTGAGCGCGCTTGAGAATTGAGGCTGCGCATCGTAGCCGACGACCTCGGAAGCCATGAAGTATTTCGCCGGGTCGTTCGACTTGCCGCGCGAGCGGCGCTCGATCTGGCCGGTCTGGTGGACGCCGGGAACGGTGACGGTGACGCGGGCGTAGTTAAGCGTCGCCGAGCGTTCGCCGTCGAAAACTTTGTTGGGATCGTCGGATTTCTTGCGTGTGGTGGCAATGAAGATCGAGTGATTGCCCGAGATTTCGGTCACCGGCGTGGACATGACGGCGCTGCCGAGCAGTTCCTCGGTTTTGCGGCCGCCGCAGCCGGCGATCAACAGGGCAAGTGCAAGAATGCAAATCGTCTTCAAACGCACGTCAAAAATTCCACTCCGGCCAAAAGGCCCATATACCCCCGCGGCACCTCCCGGACAGTGAGAGTGCGGCAGAAGTAAGTCGTGTCCAGCCGAAATGTGGTCAGCGTCGAGCCACGGTCATCGCACTGTTGCGCGAAAGCCAGAATGGCGGCAGGAACGCAGGGATGTTGGAGAAGGGCAATACCTCGGGCTTGAGCCTGATGCCGAGCACATCGCCCATGAAGGCGCGGCGCGCCTCGATGCGGCGCCATGCCTCGGGATAGCGGGCCGCGATCTCCTCGCGCAACGCCTCATCGGCAAGCGCGATACCGTCCTCGATGTTGGTGGTGAAATAGCTGGTTCCGGTCGCCGGAATGATGTCGACCTGCAGCGCCATGCCGGACCGCAGCTTGATGTCCGAGCCGGAAAACACCGGCGAATGCATCCATTCGTCGATATGGACGAGATGGCCGGGATTGAGCGAGACGCCGAAGAACGGGTCGCCTATGCGGTCGTGCACGGCTTTCCAAAGCGCTCCGCCGGCAACGCCTATGCCGATGGTCTCGTACCAGTCGACGACGGCGGCGAAATAGGGCGCTACCAGCTGTTCGACATAGTCGCTTATCTCGCGCGGCAGTTCGGCCGCGCTCTCGACCAGGAAGCCGGCGCGGGCGTTGAGCGAGCCCTGGATGCCATAGGCCATGGTGACGGGATCGCCGCGCTTGATGATGTCGAGGCGCGGGCTAGGCAAGCCGTAGGGCGCACGCCTGCCGGCGGACAGCATCGGGTGGCAGCACAGGGGCAGGCCGTTGATCCCCATCAGCCGCGCGGCCTGCAATTCGCTCATGCCGGGCTCAATATTCCCAAGCACGTTGCGCAGGCCCTGCGAGGAAAAGGTCGCGGCGAATTCGAAGGACGCCAATTGGTCTGCCTCGTTGATGGCGCGTAGGCCGTCGGATGGGTTCATCAACAGGTTGGCGGCGTTGACCACCGCGCCTCTGTCGCCGGCCAGTGTGCGCAGCGTATCGGCGATGAAGGACGGCAGGTCGAGCGTCGTCTCGCCAACGCCGCCATCGCCGGGCCCGAACGGCTTCCAGCCGATGGCGCCGATCTTCTGGCCGGCTTTCAGGCCGCAGGCGGCAAGAGTGTCGGCAAGTGAGGCGGAGCGGTCGCGTGGCTGCGCCGGCAGCGAGAAGGTCTGGTAAAGGACGCGCTCGTAAGGCCCGTCGCAGATTTCGGCATAGCCCCAACCCTCATTGCCGACGAGAAGCTTTGGCTGGCTGCCGGGAACGATGACCAGCAGCGTCTCCTCGAAACGCGGATCGTAACCACTGAGATAGGCGACATTGGCCGCGTGCTCGCGGTCGCCATAGACGGCGAAGGCGTCGAGCCCGGCCTCGGCGCCGCGCGCCAGCAGAGCCTCGATGCGCGCTTCGTAGGTCCGCCGCTGAACTAGCGGCATCACTGTTGGCTCGCCGAATTCAGGAAGGTCTACGGTCTTCAGGGCGACAGCCGAAACAGGCATGAGGATGGCTCCAGTGGATTTCCTGCTGGCGCGCCAAAGCGGCCGCGCCGCATCGGTGGCTGCAAACGGCGAATTGTGCAATAGGCTTCGCCTTCGAACCATTCGATCCAGAGGTGACGGCGCCATGAACAGTTTCTCCTTCCGTGTCGCCACCGCCGCAGCCGCGATCCGCGAGATCTTTCCCGAAACGCCGCTGCAGGAAAACGACTATTTGTCGAAGAAGACGGGGGCTCGGGTGCTGTTGAAGCGCGAGGATCTTTCGCCGGTGCGCTCCTACAAGATCCGCGGCGCCTTCAACTTTTTCCGCAAGGCGCTGGCCGCAGGCAACGAGGCCGAGCTGTTCGTCTGCGCCTCGGCCGGCAACCATGCGCAAGGCTTTGCCTTCGTCTGCCGCCATTTCGGCAAGAAGGGCGTGGTCTTCATGCCGGTGACGACGCCGCAGCAAAAGATCGACAAGACGCGGCTGTTCGGCGGCGATTTCGTCGAGATCAGGCTGGTCGGCGACTTCTTCGACGACTGCTACCGCGCCGCCTTCGAATTCACCGAAAGTTCCGGCGCGCATATGGTGCCGCCCTTCGACCACAAGGACATTATCGAGGGGCAGGCGACGGTCGCCTATGAGATCGCCGGCCAGATGCCGGGCGCGCGCATGCCCGACATCATCATGCTGCCGGTCGGCGGCGGTGGCCTGGCCGCGGGGGTGACGCACTATTTCGCCGATCAGCAACGTGACGCGCGCTACGTCTTTTGCGAACCGGCCGGTGCGCCGAGCCTGCATCAGAGCCTGGCCGGCGGCAAGCGCGTCCGGCTCGCCAATGTCGACAATTTCGTCGACGGCGCGGCGGTGGCCGAGATCGGCCGCGAGCCGTTGCGCCACCTCAAGGAGTTCGCCGCTCAGGCGGTGCGGCTGATCCCTGAGAACCGGCTCTGCGCCACCATGATCGAGATGCTCAACATCGAAGGTGTGGTGCTGGAGCCGGCCGGTGCCTTGGCGATCGACGCGTTGAAGGATTTTTCGCGCAAGGAAATCCGCGGCAAGACCATCGTCGCGGTGGTGTCGGGCGGCAATTTCGATTTCGAGCGGCTGCCCGACGTGAAGGAGCGGGCGCTGCGCTTCGAGGGGCTGAAGAAATATTTTATCATCCGCTTTCCGCAGCGGCCGGGCGCGCTGCGCGACTTCCTCGATCTGCTCGGTCCCGACGATGATATCGCCCGCTTCGAATATTTGAAGAAATCGGCACGCAATTTCGGCTCTGTGCTAATCGGCATCGAAACCAGGGACCGGCGCAATTTCGACCTGCTGAAGGCGAATTTCGAGGCCGAGGGCGTCCACTATCAGGACATCACCGACAACGAGACCCTGGCCGGGTTCATCATATGAGCGGTGCCGTGTTCGTCGCGCTGTTTTCCGGGATCAATGTCGGCGGCAACCGCATCGTCAAGATGGCGGAGTTGCGGGCGTTTTTCGAGGCGCTCGGCTTCACCGATGTCGCCAGCTATGTGCAGAGCGGCAATGTCGTGTTCCGGGCCACGAAGGGCGACGCCGCCACGCTGACCAAACAGATAGAGGCGGCCTTCGAGAAAAAATGGGGCTTTCACTCGCGCATCCTGGTGCGCGATCTCTCCTGGCTCGAACGGCTGGTGAAGGAGAATCCTTATCCGGAAGTCGCCGGCGATCCGACCAAGCTCCATGCCTATACGCTGGAGCGCCAGCCGACGGCGGACGAGATCGCCAGGCTTGCCGAAAAATGCACCGGCCCGGAAAGCTTCGAGGTCAAGGGCGACGTGCTCTACCTCAAGGCGCCAGACGGGCTCGGCAAATCGGTGTTCGCCGGGCTGATCCCGCGCACGTTGAAAGTGCCAGGCACCGCGCGCAACTGGCGGTCGGTGCTGGCGCTGCTGCAGATGGCGCGTTCGCTTTGAATCGCTTAGATCTGCGTTGCGGGCGCGATGCTAATTAAGTCTCGGCTAAACAGTTGTTTTTCTGCAACAATTTCCGATTTTCCGGCCTGGGCAGCTTAATGAATACTGCATGTCTGTGCTATGCTCTTTCCGACTGCATTGGGGAGTTTCATGAAACGTCTGCTTCTCGCATCCACTTTCCTGATTTCGGCTTGCGGCGCGACGTTCGCCGCCGACGTGATTGAGACCGTACCGGCAGGGTTTGTCTGGTCGGGTGGCTATGTCGGCATCAACGCCGGCTATGGCTGGGGACGCGGTGACGCGGTCGACCAGACGGATTCCTTCTTCGACGAGGAGCTTGGTCAGACCCATGACGTCGATACCGACGGCTTCCTCGGCGGCGTTCAGGCCGGTTACAACTGGCAGTCCGGAGCATTCGTCTATGGCGTCGAAGCCGATCTGGGCTATCTCGGCCTCGACGGCGACAGGACTATCGTCGAAGAGCCGGACAATTTCGGATCGGCGAAACTGGGCGTCTATGGCGATCTGACGGCACGTCTGGGCTACGCCACCGACAGGCTGCTGATCTACGCCAAGGGCGGCGCGGCGGCGACTCACTACAAAATGAGTTATGGCGATACTTTCGATTTTGACGGGGTGCCCGACCCGGACAGCAGCGCATCGAGGAGCGGAGGCCGCTTCGGCTATACGATCGGTGGCGGTGTCGAATGGGCCTTCGCCGACAAATGGACCACGAAGCTGGAATACCAGTACTTCGACTTCGGTAAGGTCCGTTTGACAGATATCGAGGGCAACGACGCAAAGGTGAAGATCGACGCCCATACGATCAAGATCGGCCTGAACTACAAGTTCTGATCGATCCGTCGTTCCGACGGCGTCGCAACCAAGTGACGCCATAACGTGACCCGAGGCTGGCAGCTTCCGGCGTTCGGCGTTGCGGCTGACAGCAGATCAGGTCGCCGGAGCCTGCTTCCACTCGAAAGTCAGCTCCTCGCGGAAGGCAAAGCGCTTGATGTGATCGGCAACGACGCTCTGCATGCGCTCCAGCGATCCGCTTTCCTCCGTCGACACAGTGATATGCAGCGCTGCCGCATCGGCATCCATGACAGTGCGGCCGAGCGACAGATCGATGGTGCCGTGGTTCGGATCGAACTCGACGGGAAATTTGTGCGCCCAGTGCTTGCACAACTGCTGCAGATAGCGGCTGGCATACGCGGTGGTGACATCGGCACGGCTGGTCGGCATGAACGAATTCTCCTGGATGAGGCACTGGCTTTGCTTGGCTGGCGCGACAGGCAGGTAAATAGGTGCCGTTGGTCGAAATGGCAAAGGCGGCCGGCTTGTCGGCGCGGCCGCCTCGCTCAAGATGGCGTGATCGCTACCAGGTGCCGGTGTTCGGCATCGATGCCCACGGCTCGGCCTTGGGTTTGGCCGGGCCCTTCTGCAGCAGTTCGAAGGAGATGCCGTCCGGCGACTTGACGAAGGCCATGTTGCCGTCGCGCGGCGGCCGGTTGATGACGACGCCATTGTCCATCAGATGCTGACATGTGGCGTAGATGTCGTCGACCTCATAGGCGAGATGGCCGAAATTGCGGCCGCCCTTGTACTCCTCCGGATCCCAATTGTAGGTCAGTTCGATCAGCGGCGCCTTCTCAGTGATGCCGCTTTCTACATCCTCGGGGGCGGCGAGGAAGATCAGCGTGAAGCGGCCCTGCTCGTTTTCGTAGCGGCGCACTTCCTGAAGGCCGAGCTTGTTGCAGTAGAAATCGAGCGAGACATCGACGTCGGCGACACGGACCATTGTGTGGAGGTAGCGCATGGGATTTCCTCGGGGATGTTTGGGTTGCGAGGCAACATAAGGTCCACCCCGCCGAAGGGCAACGAGCATCGGACTGGAAAAGTGGTCACCGGTTTTGGAAAAATCAGATTGCTCTGACAAAGCGCCGGACACAAGTGGTTGCCGATTTCGGCAAAATCCGATGCAAATTGCCGACCGGTTGACCGCCTTGATGGATCGCCATTGCAGTCGGCAGCGACGCCGGCAAACAACAAGTCAGCTATTCCTGTATTCAACCGTGAAAAAAGGCACGGCAGGTCTTGCACACCCCGGAAGCGGCGGTGTTAATCTAATGTCAAGAATCACTTGCGGTTTTCTTGAAAAAAGGGGGCGTTCTTATGGGGGATAAGGCCTCTTTCACGAGGCGGGATGAGAACCTTGACGACGCCCTGAAGCGCGACAGTGGCGGCGATACCGCCGACCTTGTCGAAATCGCCGGCGCCATCAAATGGTTCGACGTGGCCAAGGGCTACGGTTTCATACTACCCGATGACGGTTCTTCGGGCGACATCCTCCTCCATGTCACCTGCCTTCGAAAGGACGGTTTTCAGACTGCATTGGAGGGCGCGCGTGTCGTGTGCCTTGTCAAGCACGGCGACCGTGGTTTGCAGGCGTTCCGGGTGCTGTCCATGGACACCGCCACCGCGGTCCATCCGGCCGAGATGCAGGAACAGCGCACCCATGTGGCGGTGACGCCGGAAAGCGGGCTCGAGCGGGCGCTGGTTAAGTGGTTCAACCGCACCAAGGGCTTCGGCTTTCTGACGCGCGGCGAGGGCACCGAGGATATCTTCGTCCATATGGAGACGCTGCGCCGCTATGGCATCACCGAGCTCAGGCCCGGACAGGTCGTGCTGGTGCGTTTCGGACGCGGTGACAAGGGCCTCATGGCTGCCGAGATTCACCCCGATATGGGCACCTTGCCGGTCGCGCATTAGGACGCGAGCCCTCCTGAGGAAATCAGGACGGCTCTTTCTTGGTTTCACCACGATCTTATCCGAATACCTGAGACCACTTTTAGGGATCATGGTCTTTGGTCGAGGATTTCCAATGGCGTACAGGAACTGGCTGACAGCGGGCGCGCTCTGCGTCATCGTTGCGGTAGCCGCAGGCGCTTACTTCTATTCCGGGCAGCCGACCGCATCCCAGCAGACGATCGCCGGCGGTCAGGCGATGATCCTTCCCGTCGATCCGACACCCTTGGTCGTGGCGACGAAAGGGGGCAATAAATCCTTTTCCATCGAAGTCGCCGACACCGACTCGGAACGCGAGGCCGGCCTGATGTATCGCCAGGATATGGCCGACAATCATGGCATGCTGTTCGTCTTCGAGATGCAGAAGCAGGTCGGCTTCTGGATGCACAACACGCCGATGCCGCTCGACCTGATCTTTGTTGGACAGGACGGCAAGGTCCGGGCCGTCAAGCACGGCACTCCATTGTCCGATGCAGTCATCTCGCCGGGTGTGCCAGTGCGCTTCGTGCTGGAGCTCAAGGCCGGCACCGCCGCCAAAAACGGCATCGACTATGGCGATCTGCTGCGCCATCCGGCCGTCGGCACGGTGTCCGGCCCCGGCATGCCGCCATCGGACAAGGGCAACGCGCCCACGCCCGGCGCCGGCTGAGCCGCTCCCGATGCAATTCTTCTCCCATGACGGGTTCGACTTCGCCTTCCTCGACCGCCAGCCGGCGTCGGGCGATGGCGATCCGGTGCTGATGATCCACGGCTTTGCCTCCAGCCACTATGTCAACTGGGTATCGCCCGGCTGGTTCAAGACGCTGAACGATGCCGGCTATCGCGCCATCGCCTTCGACAATCGCGGCCACGGCTCGTCGTCGAAAAGCTATGACGAGGCCGACTACACACCAGCCAAAATGGCTTCGGACGCGGCGGCCCTGCTCGACCATCTCGGCATCGGCCGCGCGCATGTCATGGGCTATTCGATGGGCGCGCGCATCGCGGCGTTCCTGGCGCTGTCGGATCCCGGCAAGGTGGCGACTCTGGTCTTCGGCGGGCTCGGCATCGGCATGGTCGACGGCGTCGGCGACTGGGACCCGATCGCCGAGGCGCTGCTGGCCGACGATCCGGCCGCCACCAGCCATCCGCGCGGCCGCTCCTTTCGCGCCTTTGCCGATCAGACGCGCAGCGACCGCCGCGCGCTGGCCGCCTGCATCGCCACGTCGCGCGAACTGCTCAGCGAACACGACATGACGCGCATCGCCCAACCGACGCTGATTGCGGTCGGGACGACAGACGATATCGGCGGCTCGCCCGACGAGCTCGCCGCGCTGATGCCGAACGCCAAGGTGTTTCACATAGACGGCCGCGACCATATGCTGGCTGTGGGCGACAAGACCTTCAAGCAGCGGGTTTTGGAGTTTTATGCCGAAAATCCGCTTTAACCGGTAAGCGATTTTTCGGGCGAAATGGATTGGGCGGCCGGCGAGGGGTGGCAAACAATGGCTCAATGGGGAAGAAGCGCCGACGCTCTGCCGGGCGCCGTCGTGACAAGCATGTTCGGCAAGCGTTCCGTCATCCTGGCGCTGCTCGCCTTCGGTGCCGGTGTGATAGCGCTGACCACAATGGTGGCGCTGCCGGCCCACGCATCCGAGCGTGCCCAGAACATCGCCACGGCTTTCTTCATGGCGGTTTTCCTGCTGGCAGGGCCGTTGGCGCATATTGCCGGATTGATTTTCGGGCTGATGGCGCTGGTGCGTTCGAACGATAGCCGCGTGCTTGGGGTCGTCGGCATCCTGCTCAACGGCGGCTCCCTGGCGGTTGGCTTCCTGCNCTTCCTGCTGCTTGTGGCAATGGCATCGACGATCGGCGCTTTCACCTGATCGGGGACGAGTAATGGCCGGATGGGGAAGAAGCACGATAGCAATGCCCGGCGTGGTGGGGCGGAGCAGCTTGGGCAAACGCTCGGTGATCCTGGCCCTGCTGGCGTTCGCAATGGATGTTGCGGCGGTGGTCACGCTGGCGTTGATGCCAGGCGAGGCGTCGCTGGCCGCTCAAAACGTCCTCGGTGGGGTTTTTCTGGTGGTGTTTCTCGTTGCGGCGCCGCTGGCGCACATCACCGGCGTGGTTTTTGGCTTGATGGCACTGGGACGTTCAAACGACAATCATGTCCTCGGCATCGTCGGTATCCTCCTCAACGGGCTGTCGTTGGTGATCGGCCTGTTCTTTGTTTGGGCGGCGACCAAGTCCGTTGGCGCCTTCAGGTGATCGATCTTCGTCTGGCTTGCAGCCGGAGGCGGTGCCGCTTTGGTTGATCTTCTCGTCACCTACATGGAGATGCGCCCGCGCGATTTGGCGCCTGCACGCGTCAGCCCTGCAGCAGCGACCACGGTGGCGCCGGAAAGGCTGGACAGCGCCGCTTACATCGACCTCTACCGCGCTGTCGGCGAGCCGGTGCAGTGGGACCAGCGGCTGCGCATGCCGGCGGAAGACCTCGAGCGCCTGCTGGCGCTGCCCTCGACACATATCCATGTGCTGCGCGTCGAGGGCGTGGCCGCTGGTCTGTGCGAATTCAACGGCGTCGGCCAGCCTGAGGTCGAGCTGGTTCATTTCGGGCTGGTTCCCGCCTTCCAGGGTCGCAGGCTCGGCCCGTTCCTGCTCGACCAGGCGCTTCGCGCCATCTGGTCGCGGGCGCCGCAAAGGGTCTGGCTTCATACCGACACATGCGACCATCCGGCCGCGCAATCGGTCTACAGGCGCGCCGGTTTCAAAGCCTATGCGCAGCGCATGGAGACATTTCCGGATTAGGATTTGAGCGTTTCTAGAGACCGCGCCAGGTTTTGCTTGGCCTGGGGCTCGAACCTGTGGCGGAATTCCTGCGAGTGAAAAATATGCTGGCGCGCGAGGAAAGTCTTGAGAATCGCGCCGCGGCCGGCGCGCCACATAGGCTCCTCGACCCAGCCATATTCGCGTCGGACCGCTTGTTCGTAGGCGTCGAAAGCGTCGGCTGACGCACCCAGTATCGCCAGGTCCATGTCGAGGAAAAGCGCTGCGTCGCGGAGGGCGTTCTCATCGGCAAGGCCCCGTGGTTGAAGGCTGGGCAGTTCATGCGTGGCAGTGGCGACGATCATCGCCGCGATGCGGCCGAGGCGCTCCGGATCGGTGCGGGCGGCAAGTTTGTCCTGCGCAAGTGCCGCACTCCTTGCCTCGTTGTCCTTGGCGCGGCTGTCATAGATGGCGTCGTGGAACCAGATTGCGGCTTCGACGGCGCCGGAATCATGCAGCGATGCTCGATATTGGTCCGCCAGCGCCAGCAACGCCTCGATATGGGCGAGGTTGTGATAGTGGCGATCCGGAGCTTGATAGAGCCGGCAAAGCGCGCGTTTCAGCGGGGCGTCGATCAAGGGTTCGTTTTCCATGGCGGCTTGAATTTCCGTGAACCAAATCCATTTCACCGAGCACTAAGGAAAATTGAGTTCAATCGTGCTATGATCTGGCTTATATGTGCCGCCGGAGAATAGGCAAGCGGCCAGGACGCAGGACAAGACGTCGATGAACAGCATCAGCATTTCCCGCCCCACAAAGGTGCAGCCGGTCGATCCGATCTGGCGTTCGGTCCGCGACGAGGCGATGGAAGCGGTCAACCGCGACCCGCTTCTGGCGGCGTTCCTCTATTCGACCATCCTCAACCAGGAGAGCCTGGAGGAAGCTGTCATCCATCGGCTCGCCGAGCGGCTCGCGCATCAGGACATCGGCTCCGACCTCATCCGCCAGACGTTCAAGTCGATGCTGGCCGACGACAAGGAATGGTCGTCGATCGTTCGTGTCGACATCCAGGCCTATTACGACCGCGATCCGGCCTGCGACCGCTTCATCATGCCAGTGCTCTATTTCAAGGGTTTCCATGCCATCCAGACGCACAGGCTGGCACATTGGCTGTGGAATCAGGGCCGCAAGGATTTCGCGCTCTATCTGCAGAGCCGCTCGTCCTCGGTGTTCCAGACCGACATCAACCCGGCCGCCCGCATCGGCAAGGGCATCTTCATCGACCACGCCACCGGCCTCGTCGTCGGCGAGACGGCGGTGATCGAGGACGATGTGTCGATCCTGCACGGCGTGACGCTGGGCGGCACCGGCAAAGCCGGCGGCGACCGTCACCCCAAGATCCGTTACGGCGTGCTGATCGGCGCCGGCGCCAAGATTCTCGGCAATATCGAGATCGGCCATTGCTCGAAGATCGCGGCAGGCTCGGTCGTGCTGTCGCCGGTGCCGCACAACAAGACGGTTGCCGGCGTACCGGCCCGCGTCGTCGGCGAGACCGGCTGCGACCAGCCTTCGCGGCAGATGGACCAGCTTTTGCCGTCGCAGTCGATGGACCAGGTCGTCAGCTTCGACATCTGATTTGCAACACCCGGCGTGCCGGACTGAGTCCGGTTGCCGGCGCCGTTGCCTCTGGAGCATGATGCCGAAAAGTGTGAAGCGGTTTTCGGACGACATCATGCTCTACCTCCTTGATTTAGAGGCGGATTTGGATTCGACCTGAAATCATCCGGCTCCAGGGTTCGCGTTCTATCCAACCGGCTTGCCTTTACATCGCCATTGTCGACGTGCCAGAAGCGCGTTCCAACGAGCAAGCCCGACGATCGGAGAAGACTTTTGAAGCCGGACGAAATCAGAAAGCTGGACGCCTATTTCAAGCGCGTCTTCCAGAATCCCAAACTCGAGGTGAAGGCGCGGCCGCGCAAGGAAGATTCGGCCGAGGTCTATGTCGGCGACGAGTTCCTCGGCATCGTCTTCAAGGACGAGGACGACGGCGACTATAATTTCTCGATGGCGATCCTCGACATCGATCTGGCCTGATCGCGGAACTGGGGATCGGAGTTGCCTATCTCCAACGAAGTGGGGAGATGAAGAGCAAGCCTCGGCGATCCTTCCCACCCCCCTCTGTCCTGCCGGACATCTCCCCCGCAAGGGGGGAGATCGGCAGTTCCTCGGCTCTTCTTCTGCAACCTCGATAATTGGCGAAAGCAGTGATGGGGGCGTAATCTCCCCCTTGCGGGGGAGATGTCCGGCAGGACAGAGGGGGGTGCTGTCCCGCCAACGTTCGTAAACTTCTGCGCCGCTTCGCTTCGCCCGAACAGAGGCAGGCTAGCGCCCGGTCTTCAGGACGCGCGTGGCCTCGGCGACGATAGCGGCGTCAAGCGCCGGCCAGTTGCCCAGCAACTCCCGGGGAAAGCGGTAGGTCAGGCTGAGGCTGTCGCCGACCTGGATGTCCCGCTCGCAGGGCGCCAGCGATTCCTCGGCGCTCGGTCCGCTCAGGCAGCGGGCGACGAACGGGTCCTTGCCGGCCCGGCCGGCGACCGCGAGCACCTCGTTGAGATAGCCTGATTTTTCCGTAAAACCGTAAATCGTCGTGCCGCCGGGGCCGGGCGCGCCGGGCTGGCTGATGAGCGCGCTATAGATCGGCGCGAAACGGCCGCTCATGTCGCGCGACATCATCTGCGGTTCAAACGACAGGAAGATGATGTTTTTGGCGGCCCCCGTGTGGTTGAAATCGTCGCGGGCGGCTTCGCTGTAGCCGTCCATCTGGGGATAGCGCAGATAGAGGTCGAGGCGCGAAGCGATGCCGTCGCGCCGCGCCTGCAGGAAGCGGATGGCGTTGGCCGGCACGGCAATGACATTGTTGCCGATCACTACCCTGTGGACCGTGATGTCGTCGGTGTAGCCGGCCATGGCGATCGAGCGGCCGAACCATTTTCCGCCAAGGCTGATCGCCAGCGACAGCAGCGCCAGTGCGGCAAAAGCATAGAACACCCGCTTCATCAGCACGGAATCGACGACGTTGAACTCTTCTGCGGTCGCTGCCTGCTTCATCGCAATCCCCATAGTCGCCGCCCTCTGTCCCTAGGCGGCACACATGCCGCGGCATGGCTCTTGCTGCGCTGGACGCGACTGTGCGATTTCATGGTAAACGGAAGGTAAAGATGAGCCTGCTGCTACCCGTTCTCTTTGCTTTTGCCGTCGGGCTCACCGCCTGCGGGCTCGCTGGGTCCGTGATGGAACTGGCGGCGGGCCGCCGGCTTGCCTTTGCCGAGCCTTATGTGTCGCCGGCGTACATCCTGCGCTCGCTGGCCACGACCGCTTGCGCCGGGCCGTTCATGCTCGCCAACGATGCGCTCGATGCGCGGCGCGAAGGCCGCATTTCCACGCTCATGCTGATGTCCTGCGGCTGCACGGTGATCGCCTGGGCGCTGGTGCTGGGCATCGTGCTGATCGCCATTGCCTCCTGGGGCATCAACTCTCCTGGTGCGCTTCTGCTTTTGGTGGAATCGCTGGCGCGGTATTTGCCTTGAGGCAAATGCGGGAGAAAACCGGCACGCGGTTTTCCTCGGATTGTTCTAGGGTTTGTCCCGGCCTGCGACGAATCGGAGACTGCAAATGCCGACCTACGCAATCGACGGAAAAGCGCCCCGTTTCGAGGATGCCGACAGCAACTGGATCGCGCCGGACGCGACGTTGATCGGCGACATCAGCGTCGGTCGCAATGCCGGCTTCTGGTTTGGCGTGGTCATCCGCGGCGACAACGAGGCGATCGTCATCGGTGCCGACAGCAATGTCCAGGAGCATACGGTGATGCACACCGACCCCGGCTTTCCGCTGACGATCGGGCAGGGCTGCACGATCGGCCACCGCGCCTTGCTGCATGGCTGCACGATCGGCGACAACAGCCTGATCGGCATGGGCGCCATCGTGCTCAACGGCGCCAGGATCGGCAGGAATTGCCTGGTCGGCGCCGGCGCACTGGTCACCGAAGGCAAGGAGTTCCCCGACAATTGCCTGATCGTCGGCTCCCCCGCGCGGGTGATCAGGACGCTGGACGATGCCGCGGTCGCCAAGCTGCGCGGCTCGGCCGCGCACTATGTCGCCAACGGCAAGCGCTTCAAGGCCGGGCTGAAGAAGGCCTGAACTCTATTCCTGTTTGACGATGATCTTTTCCGAACGGCAGGTCAGCGCAGCAAAAACCGGTTCTCACTTTTCGCTGCCGCGGTCCTTCGGTTCGGGATCATGGTCTGAAATGGTGGAGCCGGCCCGGGGACGGGGCCGGCTCCTTAAAACCCGGTCGTTGGGGACGGGGAGGGTGGGGACTCGACCGGGCTTTCTCGTTAGGCACGTCGCATTATTCGATGTGCTTGACCTCTGTGATGGCGTCCTAGCGGACGCTGGCAACCGCGTCGGCGCGACCGTCATTGATCGTCACCCACACGCCGGAATTCTGGTCGGACTGGCGCTTCAGGTAGGTGTAGTCTGTGTCGGTCCAGGACAGCACCTTGGACTCCAGATTATCGAGGATGAACTCGCCGAGGCTGGTGCGCACGGTCAGCACCGCATGGCCGTCGCCATTTTGTTGGCGCGCCACGGTCATCAAGAGATTGCCGGCGGGAACGCCAAGCGCCATCAATTCGCGGCGCTTCTCCAGCGCATAGTCCTCGCAGTCGCCGAAGCCGCTGCCGGGATAGGACCAGACCTCTTCCTTGCCCCACATTTCCATGTCGGTGCGCGGCACGATCCGGGTGTTGACAGAATTGTTGACGTCGACGATCGCCGCCCACAGCTTGCGGGTCAGTTCGACCGGTGCCTGCTTCGGCGTGCGCTGAGCGCACTCCTGCGGCAGCTTCTGGCAGAATTCGTAGTGACCGACCGGCTGTGTCGTGCGGCCGCCAGTGTGCATGTAGGCCGGTCCTGCTGCTTGCGCCGTTCCCCAAGCGGAAAGCTGCATCGCCATTGCCAAGAGCAACAGCTTGCCCCACGTCTTTGCCATTCGTCAGTCTCCCCGTTTGAGGAGACAATGACAGCGTTGGATTTATTTGACGCAAAAACCCGAAGTAGACATTGAGTAAAAGCTCAATAGAATACGCGTAAAATTTGACCTATTTTAATATAAAATCGTTCAGGTCTCGGCGTAAACCCGCGGTGTCGGGGCGCGGATTTCCGGGTGGAGCCGTGGATTTGCTGCGTGCCGCTACAAGCTGGAGAGGCAGGCGGAACGCCGGCAACAAAAAACCGGCCGCGCAGGGCCGGTTCGTTTTTGCTGCCTGTTGCCGATCGTTCAGGCGCGCGGGGCGTTGAACTCGGAATCGAGCGTTTCCGGGCGTTGGATGACGGCGAATTCGATGGCAACGCCATCCTCGAAATGACGCACCACCTGGCCACGCATGGTGCCCAGCATGACCTGGATGCCGAGCGCCGGCTTGACGTCGATCTCGACCGCCGCGCCCGACAGCGACAGGTCGATGATGCGGCACTGATACTGGCGCCCATCGGTGAGCTGCAGCACGCTTGTCGGGTTGCGCGGCGCCACGCGTTCGTGGCGGCGGTCTTCCGGCAGGTCGAGTTCATGCTTGTTGGCGAGCCAGGTCAACTGCGCGGCCAGTTTGTCCTTCTTGCGATCCGAGGCAATGACGGTCATAGCAAAGCCGTCCTGCGAAGTGCGCGTCACCACGCCCTCGATGCGGCCGATATGATCGATATAGGCAATGATTTTTTCGCCCGGCATGCCGACGCGCTCGGTGCGCAACGCGACATTGCCCGGTGACATATCGACGACCTGGCAAGGGTGTTCGGTGCGGTCCTCCAGCATGAAGCGCCCGTAGATCTTGACCCGGACGCGCTGAAAGTTACGCCTTTCGGCGCGGGACGGTGCGTATTCGACCGCCGCTGACCTCATGACTGCCTACACCCCGTTGGCATTCCCGCGTCGTGCGTGGAATCTCGGCCAAAACTACAGCCAAGCAGGTTAACAAAGGAGAAAAGTGGGTCGCCGATAGTTAAGATTAGCGCCGGCTTGGAGACTATTGCTCGCGCCCGCCGTCGAACACGACGAGGTGGCGGATACGGCGCGACCGACCGAGCGCCGAGATGGTCTCCGGCGCTTCGAGTTCGGGAGCCAACGACGGAACGGATATTTCCGGCCGGTTTNACCGAGCGCCGAGATGGTCTCCGGCGCTTCGAGTTCGGGAGCCAACGACGGAACGGATATTTCCGGCCGGTTTTTCAGGAACATCGGTTCCTTGTCGGGATCGATGACCCGGATGGCGTCGATCAGCGCGTCGGTGATCGGGTCGGCGCCCAGCCAGAACGGCTTTTCCACGGCGCTGATGACGCCGAGGCAGCGCGGGTTCTCGACGCCGCCATCGAGCGGCAGCGCAAGCAGTTCGAAGTGGTTGGAACGGCCGTTGCGGCTGAATCCCTCATAAGTGATCGACACCACGGATTTCTGCTCGAAAACGCCGTGAATGAGGCGCGACACCAGCCGCTGGTCCTTCTCACGCCATAGCGAGGGGAACGAAAACCCCTTGAGCTCGCGGCCGTAGCCGGCGCAAAGCCTGGTGCCGGCAAGCCGGAACACCGCTTCGCCGCGCGTATCCCTTTCCAGGATGAAGGTGTCGGCCAAAAGCGCCTTGATGTCGGCCGGTTCGACCTCCGAACGCTTTGGGGCAGGACGTCCGCCACGCAGGCGATTCCAATAATGGAACAGCGCGATTGATCCGTTCTGGTTCATGCTATGAAACTCCGCGCATTCTGCCGTCTGATGGTCCCATCGGTGAACAGAAAGGGCGCCCTCCGATGACCTACATGCGTTCCGGAGCAGGATGCGTGCCAGCGTCGTTAAGACTTGTTCACGGGTCGGGGACGTTAAGGTTAACAAGTGGTTTACGTTGCGCGCACAGGCTCGCCATGGCACACCAAAACCACTCCAGAAGCGGTCGTTTCGCGACGACCAACAGCACTTCGGTCAATAGTTTTAGGGGAGCAGGGGGCTCGACCAGCCGTTCAAGGGAAACCTTGGACGGCTTCTTTTTGATTCGCGGTTTGTGATTCGCGCTTTGTGATTCGTAGTTTGTGATTTGTCCGGGCATGGCCTAGATGCTCGCGACACGCAAATCCCTGGATCAGTGCATATGAGCGAACCGGCCGGCCCCCTGGAGACCGAACAGACCGCGGAGGCGCCGCCGCCGCGCCGCGAGCCGGTGTTCAACCTGCCACCGGTGGTGCTGGCGGTGATCGGCATCTGCGTCGCCGTCTTCCTGCTGCAGCAATATGTGCTGACCGAAGAGCAGCAGATAACATTGCTCACCGATGGCGCCTTCATTCCGGTCCTCTACACCGGCCAATACGGTTTCGACTGGTTCCTCTTCACCCGTCCTTTCACCTATGCCTTCATGCATGGCGGCGTTGCCCACATTGCCATCAACATGGTTGCGCTGGCCGCCTTCGGGTCGCCGCTGGCCAACCGTCTCGGCTGGTTCTGGTTCGCCTTGTTTTTCGCCGCCACCGGGCTGGCCGCGGTGGTGCTGTTCTGGGCGGTCCATCCATACGGCGAAGCGCCGCTGGTCGGCGCTTCCGGAGCGATATCGGGCATGATGGGTGCTGCGGCGCGTTTCGGGTTCCGTACCGACCGCTCCTCCGGCAGGGCGGCCTTTGCCGGCCCCGTGCTGCCGATCGCAATCGTTTTGCGCATGCGCGGCGTCGTCAATTTTCTCGGCGCCTGGATGGTCATCAATCTCGCCACCGGCCTTTACGGTCTCGGGCTCGGAGAACCCGGCCAGATCGCCTGGGAAGCGCACATTGGCGGCCTCGTCGCAGGCTTCTTCGGGTTGCGCTGGTTCGACCGGCGTTGGCGGGCGCCTGAATGGGAGATCCCCGACGACCAGCGCACCCCCGACTAGCGCACTCTATTGGCGCACCCCACTGGCACACCCCACTGGCACACCCCACTGGCACACTTGAAAAGCAACCGATCACGGCGCACGATGTTCACTCTTATGTGAAGCCGGTCAGGGCGGGAGCTGGCTAGCCAAGCAGGAGGAGGAGGACGCCATGACGGTTAAGGCAATTCTCGAGAGAAAAGGCCATGACGTGTTCACGCTCGGGCCGAATGTAAAGCTCAGCGAAGCCATTCGAATCCTGGCCGACCACAAGATCGGTGCACTGGTCATCACCAATGGCGATCGCAAGATCGTCGGCATCCTTTCCGAGCGTGACATCGTGCGGGTCGTTGCCAGGGAAGGCGCTGCCGCACTTGATATAACGGTACGCTCGGCGATGACGCCGAAAGTGAAGATCTGCAACGAGAACCACACGGTCAACGAGGTGATGGAGATCATGACCAAAGGCCGTTTCCGCCATCTGCCGGTGGAAAAGGATGGGCTGCTCGACGGCATCGTGTCGATCGGCGACGTGGTCAAGCGCCGCATCGAGGATGTCGAGCGCGAGGCCGACGAAATCAGGGCCTATATCGCAACGGCCTGACCTGACGAAAAGACCGCCGACCGGAATACCGGCCGGCGGCGTTCATTCTATCGGTGCCGAGCGGCCGAAAGCGGCTGAAAAGGCCAGCCCGCTGCTCTGCGCTGCTTTGGGCGCTTGTCTCGCGAAGCGGTTTGCACTAGCGAAGACCGATACCCAAATCACGAAAATCGAAGTTTTCGCGAGCCAAAAGCGCAGGCCACCATGACCCTTATCGATACCCGCACGCCCGACGCCAAACGTTTTATCCCCGGCGCCACCGGCGATTGGGAGATCATCATCGGCCTCGAGGTTCACGCGCAGGTGACCTCGGAAGCAAAGCTGTTTTCCGGGGCGTCGACGACTTTCGGCGCGGCGCCCAACGCCAATGTCAGCCTGGTCGACGCGGCCATGCCCGGCATGCTGCCGGTCATCAATGAGGAATGCGTCAAGCAGGCGATCCGCACCGGCCTCGGATTGAAGGCGCAGATCAACCACAAGTCGGTGTTCGACCGGAAAAACTATTTCTATCCCGACCTGCCGCAGGGCTACCAGATATCGCAGTTCAAGCAGCCGATCGTAGGCGAAGGCACGATCGTCATTTCGGTCGGTCCCGACCGGCAGGGCGAGTTCGAGGACATCGAGATCGGCATCGAGCGCCTGCACCTGGAGCAGGACGCCGGCAAGTCGATGCACGATCAGCATCCCACCATGTCCTATGTCGATCTCAACCGCTCCGGCGTGGCGCTGATGGAGATTGTCTCCAAGCCCGACATGCGCTCGGCCGACGAGGCCAAGGCGTATGTCACCAAGCTGCGCACCATCGTGCGCTATCTCGGCACTTGCGACGGCAACATGGACGAAGGTTCGATGCGCGCCGACGTTAACGTCTCCGTTCGCAGGCCCGGCGGCGAATTCGGTACGCGCTGTGAGATCAAGAACGTCAACTCGATCCGCTTCATCGGCCAGGCCATCGAGTTCGAGGCGCGCCGCCAGATCGCCATCCTCGAGGATGGCGGCAAGATCGACCAGGAAACCAGGCTGTTCGACGCCGTCAAAGGCGAGACGCGCTCGATGCGCAGCAAGGAAGAGGCGCATGACTACCGCTACTTCCCCGATCCCGACCTTTTGCCGCTGGAATTCGATCAGGCCTATGTCGACGCGCTGGCCAAGGAGTTGCCGGAGCTGCCCGACGACAAGAAGGCGCGGCTGATCTCTTCACTTGGCCTGTCGACCTACGACGCCTCGATCCTGGTGTCGGAAAAGCCGATCGCCGACTATTTCGAGCAGGTGGCCTCGGGCCGCGACGGCAAGCTTGCCGCCAACTGGGTCATCAATGACCTGCTCGGCCAGCTTAACAAGGCCGGCAAGGACATTGAAAATGCTCCTGTAACACCGGAGCAGCTCGGTGCCGTGATCGACCTGATCAAGGAAGGCACCATCTCCGGCAAGATCGCCAAGGATCTGTTCGAGATCGTCTGGAACGAGGGCGGCGATCCGCGCCAGCTGGTCGAAAGCCGCGGCATGAAGCAGGTCACCGACACCGGCGCCATTGAGAAAGCGGTCGACGAGGTGATCGCTGCCAACCCCGACAAGGTCGAACAGGCTCGCGCCAAGCCGACCATGGCCGGCTGGTTCGTCGGCCAGGTGATGAAAGCCACCGGCGGCAAGGCCAACCCGCAGGCGGTCAACGATCTGGTCAAGGCCAAGCTCGGTATCGAATAGAACAATGTTCGTCCGCACCGCCAGCGAACGTGACCTTGCCGCCGTCCGCGCGCTGCTGGTCGAAACCTGGCACGCAACCTACGACGCGATCTATGGCGCCCAGCGGGTGACCGAAATTACCGATGACTGGCATTCGATCGCCTCGCTCAAGGCGCGGCTGACAAGGCCGAACTCGGAATTCCTGGTCGCCGATGACGGCAAGCGTATCGGCGGCATGGCTTTTGCCGCCGCAACGACGGATGCGAAGATCGTGCTGCTGAACCAGCTCTATGTACTGCCGGCCTGCCAGCGGCAAGGCATCGGCCAGGCCTTGCTGGACGAGGTCGAAGCCAGCTTTCCCGAGGCGAACAGGTTGCGGGTCGAGGTGGAAGAGGCCAACGTGCCGGCCATCGCCTTCTACCGTTCGAAGGGATTTTTGCCGGTCGGCAGCACAGCCGATTGCGGCGGCGGTTCGGGGTTGCCGGCGCTGATCTTCGAGAAGCCGCTGGGATAGGCGTCCGACGAAACGTTCAGTGCTGTCCCTTCAGCACGACCAGATAGCCGCGCTCCACCGGCTGCCGGAAGGCGATCTGTTCGGATGTGCCCGGATCTTTCGATTGCTTTTCGATGACGTAGCCGCCGGGATGAGACTTGAGCCATTCCTCAGGCTTGTCGGCGTTCTCGAATGGCTTCTCTATTCGCCCAAGGAAACCGACCTCGCCCTGATAGTCGTAAGCGACGGCCCAGTCGGCGTCCTTTCGTTCGTCGATGAAGCTCGCCAGCGGCGTGAGATCGTAGCGTTTGAACACGGTCGCCGAGGCGGCGGCGTGGCCGATGGCGAAAAGGGCAAGCATGACAAAGGCCGTCGCCCTCAGCCTGGCGACTGAAATCTCAGCCATGAAGTAGCCCAGCAGAATGGTCGCGAACGGTAGTGCCGGCACGACATAGTGCGGCTGCTTGCCGGATATGGCGCTGAAGACCAGCAGCACCGCAATGAACGAGAACGACAGCAGGCGCAGGGCACGCAGATCCGGGGATTTGGTGTCGATCAGGCTGCGTATCCGGGCAACCGGCCTCAGCCGCCACACCGGGGGGATAAAGGCCCAGGGCACGAACATGAGCGGCAACAGCATCAGGTAAAAGTAAAACGGCCGGCCATGCGAATTGTGCAGGCTTCCGGTAACCCGACCTGCCGACTGGTTCCAGACGAGATCGTAGACGAAACTGCCCTTGGTCAGGATGGTCGCGGGCGCCAGCCATATGGCGACCGGGACAAGGGCGGCGAGAATTGCCAGGCCGGCTCCGGCAAAGAACTGCAAAGGGGCAAGGCCGGCTCGCCGGTCACGCCAGAGGGGATAGAGCAGGACGGGCGCGCCGATGTGAATGAGCACGACCGGGCCTTTGGCCAGCACGCCGAGCCCGATGAAGAGACCCGCCAGCACCGCCTGCCAGCGGTTGCCGGTCCTGGCGAAGCCCAGCAACGCCAGCAGTGCGGCGACCACACAGGCCGTCAAAAGCATGTCGAACAGGATCAGGGTCGAATAGATGACAAAGACGGTGCTGCCGGCCACCAGCCAGGGGATGCGACTGGCGATTTCCGGGCGCTCGGGAAACAGGGTTTTGGCCAGAAGTGTCGTCAGCCAGATGACCAGCGACGAGGCAGCGAAGATGACGAGCATCGCCGCCGCGCGGCTCACACCGAAGATGTTCCAAGAGAGATCGATGAGCCAGAACAACAGCGGCGGCTTCTGCAGATAGGGCGCAAAGTTCATCGTCGGTACGAAGACATGTCCACCGAGATACATCTCCCAGGCGACGCTGAGATAGCGCGTCTCATCGACCGGCAGTAGCGGACGGAAAGCGAGCGCGATGCAAAGCAGGGCCAGCAGGAAGAGGTAAGGCAGCAGCCGTTCAATTCGTGTCGGTATCAAATTCGGGGACCGCCCAGGAAATCGTTTCCACGTCCGGTCGTGCACGATGCACCGTCTCCGGACCGGAGCAGAACCGCACCATGATTTTGGCCGAATTGCAACGATGCCGGCTTGGTATTGTGGATTACGCCTGCGTACCGGCAAATAGTTGAAAAATTTGATGATTGGCTCCGAGTATGGCTTCAGGCCGAGCGCAGCGGCGGCGTCAATTCGCGCATCAGGAGTTCCAGCTCTCGCTGGTCGCCAGTGGCGGTCTTGTCGAAGATCGTCGCCAGCTGTGATTTGACGGTGCCGTCCGAGACGCCGCTGGCAGCCGCGATTTCACGCCGTGTCAGCCCGGCGGCGACATGGCCGGCGACACGCTTTTCCGCTGCTGTCAGTCCGAACAGTGCAGCGATCGCTTCCAGCGCCGGCACTGATGTGGCGCCGGCGGCGGCAATGAAGATGGCCGCGGCGGCGCGCGGCGATATGCGGGCCGAAATGTCGCGTCGCGCCAGAGGCATGACATGCGCCACCGCCGGAGACATGGCCTTCACCAGCGGAATGTTGATGCCGGACGGTCCGAGCGCGAATTCGTCGCGCGTGCCGAGCTGGACGGCGCGGCCGATGGCGGTGTTGGCGTTGGCATAAGCGAAGGACAGCTGGCCGCGCACCGAGGACACTGAGGCGGTTTCGGTGAGCAGGGCTTCGGCTGCCCGATTGGCGAAAATGATCTGCATATCGTCGGCGACGATCAGCACCGGATGGTCGAGGCTCTCGAGGATCGAGCGAAAGACGTCGGCCTTGCGCCGCTCGGCCTCGAACAGGTCGCCGATGGTCACCGCACGCCGGACATGGGGGGCGAGCGTGGACATCAGGTCGATATCCCTGGCTGAAATCTGGGGCCTGTCCTTGTCGGTAACCACCATCAGCGTGCCGGTGCGCGCCGGCTGCTTCATCAGCGCTACCCAGAAGAAATCGTCGAGACGGTTGGGTTCCACCCACTCGCGCACGATGCGGCTTTCGAGCCAGTTCTGGCGGGCGTCAGGGCCTTGCAGGGCGTAGACGCTGTCGACGGTGAACGGTATGTCGACTTCCATCTTCGGCACCGCCTTGAAAAAGGGCACCTCGCAGGCGTAGTCGCGCTGCAGCGGCTCAAGCAGAACCGGATCGCCGCAGGAAGTCGAAAACCGGGCCGAGTTTCTCGCCGTATCGACGACCGCCAGCATGGCAAGCCGGCCGAGCGCCAATTTGCAGATTGATTCAAGCGTCGATGGCCAACGGCCGACATCGACAATCGAATCGTAGATTGCCTCGACGATCTGCGGCAGGGCGCGACCGACTATGTTGGCCTGGACAGACACGTAGAGCCTCGTAAGGATTGCAGCGTAGTGGCAGGTCACACACTGTCTCTGCCTGGGGTCGCACACAACATAGCCGGCTTGGTTACGTCTGTGAAACGTCTCACAGCGGCGTTCGGTGTATCGTGAGCGCTTACGGGCTGGCCAGAACGTACCTGATGAGCCGTTGTCTAAGAGCGCTCGGGCCGCTCTGCGATACAAATCAAAGTGAACGGAATTGGAATTTTTCAGGGAATAAATGAGTAAACTTCCACATTGTCGATCAACCTGGTTCTGCCAAGCCACGCCGCGGCAAGCAGGCGGCCATCGCCGTCACGCCGCCACGAGGTGAGCGTCAGGCTCTCGCGCGCGGCGACATAGTCGACGCTGTCGAAGCCTGCCTCGAGAAGCGCGGCAGTGGCTTTACCGGTCACGCCGTTTTCATCGGCACCGGCCGCGAGCGCTGCCGCCGTCTGGCGCAAGATGACATTGAGCTGTCGCGCGACGTCGAGCTCGGCGGCGTCGAGATAGGCGTTGCGCGACGACATTGCCAGGCCATGCGCATCGCGCACGGTTGGCGCGCCGACGATTTCCACCGGAAGGTCAAGATCGCGGCAGAGCTTTCGGACGACGCAAAGCTGCTGGTAGTCTTTTTCGCCGAAGATGGCGTAGTCGGGCAGGGCTTGCAGAAAGAGCTTGGCCACGACCGTGGCGACGCCCTCGAAGAAGGTCGGCCTGAAATCCGATTCCAGGCCAGAAGACGGGCCGCCGACCGAAATCTTCGTCGCAAAGCCTGCCGGATACATCTCGGAAACCGTAGGCGTGAAGGCAAGCTGTGCGCCGGCCTCGGTCAGCCGGTCGAGATCGCGGGCCAGCTGACGCGGATACTTGTCGAGATCTTCAGTGGGGGCGAACTGGGCCGGGTTGACGAAGATCGAGACGACGCAGCGATCGGCCGTTGCGAGCGCGGCCCCGACCAGCGAGATATGGCCGTCATGCAAAGCGCCCATGGTCGGCACCATGGCGACGCTCAGGCCTTCGCGCCGCCATTCGCGGATCTGCGCGCGAAGGCCGGGCACGGTGTCGACGACGAGCGGCTGGCTTATGGGGGGCCGGTTCATGCCTTGTCCTTGTCGCTCGCGGCTGAAAAGACGTGGCCCGGCCCGGGGAAGGTGCGGCTGCGCACCTCCGCCGCATAACGCGCCGCGGCATCGGCGACCGCGCTGCGCAAATCGGCGTATTCCTTGACGAATTTCGGCACCCGGTCGACCGTCAGGCCGACCATGTCGTCGATGACCAGGATCTGGCCGTCGCAATCGCGGCTGGCGCCGATGCCGATGGTGGGAATGGCAATGCGCCGGGTGAGGTCGGCGGCAACGGTCTCGACCGTGCCTTCGATGACCAGCGAAAACGCGCCGGCCTTTGCGACCGCGTCGGCGTCGCGCATGAGCGCGGCCACATTCTCCGGCGTGCGGCCCTTGATCTTGTAGCCACCGTCCTTTTCCACCGATTGCGGCTGCAAGCCGATATGGCCCATCACTGGAATGCCGGCCGCGACGATTGCGGCGATCTGGAGGGCGACGTCGACGCCGCCTTCCAGCTTCACCGCCTGGCAGCCGGTTTCCTCAGAGATGCGGCGCGCCGAGGCAAGGGCTTGCGCGGCCGAAGTCTCGTAGCTGCCGGCCGGCATGTCGACCACCACGCAGGCCTTTGCCGAGCCGCGCATCACGGCCTGGCCATGGACGATCATCATTTCCAGCGACGCGCCAAGCGTGGTCTTGTGGCCATGCAGCACCATGGCAACGCTGTCGCCGACCAGGAGAAGGTCGACATGATCGTCGAGCAGGCGGGCGACGGGATAGGTGTAAGCGGTAAGGCATACGACCGGCACGCCGCCCTTGCGGGCGCGTATTGTCTCCGCACTGATCCTGGCGACAGCTGGGGCCATTCCTCACCTCCCGCAGCCGGCGTTGACTACAGCGCCGCGCGTCCCGTGGACGCGCAAAGGACGCTGTAGCACTTTGGTTTGCGCATGATCCTTTCCGAAAATCGATTTCGATTTTCGGGGTCATGCGGCAGCGCCGACGATGAGAGCTTTAGGAACACACAGCCGGCTTGGCAAGCGTCGGTTCGCAGGTGCGAAATGGATCGGCCAATCACTGAGCGCTTCGGCATGCCGTCAGTGCCGCAGGCACCGCAAAACCCTTGCCTTCGCGGAGTCCTGACGCCATAAGCAGGAAGCAGGCACCGCCGTGCGCCCCGCGAGGATCTGAATGAAAACTTTCCTTCTGCAGTTTTTCACCTGGTGGAACCGCCAGACGCTGGGAACCCGTTTTCACACCTGGCGCCACGGCAACAAGGTCGGCCAGGATGGGGCCGGCAACGTCTACTACGAAGGCGGCGTCGATTCGGAAGGCCGCACCCGCCGCTGGGTCATCTACGCCAATTATTCGGAGGCGTCGGCGATCCCTCCGGGCTGGCACGGCTGGATGCATCACCGCGTCGATGTGGCGCCGCCAAGCGATGACTATCGGCCGCGCGAATGGGAAAAGGCGCATGAGCCGAACCTCACGGGAACACCGGCGGCTTATCGCCCGAAGGGTTCCGTGCTCACCAATCAGCACCGTCCGCAGGTGACGGGCGACTACGATGCGTGGACGCCTGGTTCTTGACCGCCGGCCGGTCCTTTGTCGCCACAATTGGCGTTTAGCTGCTTGCTGATATGACAACGGCGAATAGCCTTGGGCGTGACAGAATCACCCGGGCCCAAACCACCGGTATCTCCGCATGAACATTTTCAGCCTGACATCGATGGCCGGACTGGCGGCAATTGGCGCTATCGCCATGTTCCCGACAGCGTTTGCCGCGGCGCAGGCGCCTGCGGCAGCACCCGCAATCTCCGATCGCATCACCAATCCGGTCGCCGAATTTGCCGGCATCGACAAGATCACCGGCCGTATCATCACCTTCGATGTCTACATCGACGAAACCGTGCAGTTCGGCGCTTTGCAGGTGACGCCGCGCATCTGCTATTCGCGGCCGGAGAATGAAGAGCCGAAGACCGATTCCTTCGTCGAAGTCGACGAAATCACGCTCGACCGCAAGATCCGCCGCATCTTCACCGGCTGGATGTTCGCCGAGAGCCCCGGCCTAAACGCCGTCGAGCACGCCGTCTATGACGTCTGGCTAAAGGGCTGCAAGCAGAAGTCGGATGTGCCGCCGCCCGACGCGGCCAATGCCGAGACGCCCAAGGTCGACACGTCCAAGCCAAAGCCCGCCGCTGCTCCGGCCGCCGAACAGCCAGACCCCACGGAACCTGACGCGACCAACACCAACTGATCCTCCGGAACCGTGGTGGCAACTATGCGTTGGGCCATGGACGATGACGCATTTATGCGCTTGGAGGATATTCTGATGTCGGACAGCAAACGGATAACGGCCAGCAAAGACGACCTGCTCGAACTCGAAAAGGGGTTCTGGACGGGCGACGAAGCTTACTACGCCGCCAATGTCGACACAGAATGCCTGGTGGCATTTCCTGAGATGGCACAGGCAATGGACAATGCCGATCTGGCCAAGACCGCGACCAAGCCCAACCGCTGGCGCGACCTTCAGATCGACCTCAAGGGTATCATCGAGCCCGGCAGCGACATTATCATGCTGACCTATGAGGCTCATGCGACACGGGAAAACGGCGAGCCCTACGCGGCGCTGGTCAGCACTGGCTATGTCCACCGTGTCAACGGCTGGAAGATGATGTTCCATTCGCAGACGCCGATGGAAGCCGCGAAGGGCTGACCCCTTTCACCGGTCGAGCCGGCTCGGCCGCTCGGTCTCCGATCAGGGATAAAAAACGGCTTCGCCCTTCAGCGCGTCGGCCAACATCTTCTCGTATTTGACGCGCGGCACGTCGACCGCGCCGAAGCGTTTGAGATGCTCAGTGGTGAATTGCGTGTCGAGCAGGGCAAAGCCGCGCGCCTTCAGCCGCTCGACCAGATGATACAGGCAGGTCTTGGACGCGTCGGTTTCCCGGGCGAACATGCTTTCGCCGAAGAACACGCGACCGAGCGAGACGCCATAGAGGCCGCCGACCAGCCGTTCCTCGCGCCATGCCTCGACCGAATGGCAGTGCCCCAGACGGTGCAGTTCGATATAGGCTTCGCGGATCGGCGCGTTGATCCAGGTCGAGCGGCGCTCCTCGCGTTTTTCGGCGCAGCCGTCGATCGTCGCCTCGAAATCGAAATCGAAGCGGATGTCGAACGGGTGCTTGCGGATCGTCTTCCGCAGGCTCTTCGGCGTGTGGAAGCCGTCGAGCGGGATGATGCCGCGCGTCTCCGGCCGCACCCAGAACACTTCCGGGTCGGAAGCGCTCTCCGCCATCGGGAAGACGCCCGAGGCATAGGCCTTGAGCAAGAGGTCGGTCGGAATGCGATAGCCGGGTGCGTAAGGGCGGGTCATCGCGGCATCATAGCGGCAATTCGGGCGCTATTCCTCTTTGGCCAGATACTTTTCCAGCCAGTGGATGTCGTAGTCGCCATTGGCGATATCGGCATTGCCGACCAGGTCGCGAAACAGCGGCAGCGTCGTTTTGATGCCGTCAACGACGAATTCGTCGAGCGCCCGGCGCAGCCGCATCATGCATTCGACGCGGTTGCGGCCGTGCACGATCAGCTTGCCGATCAGGCTGTCATAATAGGGCGGGATCTTGTAGCCGGAATAGACACCGGAATCGACGCGAATGCCGAGACCGCCAGGCGTGTGGAAATGCGTGATCGTGCCGGGCGAAGGCGTGAAGGTACGCGGATCCTCGGCATTGATGCGGCATTCGATGGCGTGGCCGTTGAACTTTATGTCCTCCTGGCGCACTGAAAGCCCGCCGCCGGAGGCGACGCGGATCTGTTCGTGCACGAGATCGATGCCGGTGATCGCCTCCGTCACCGGATGCTCGACCTGCAGCCGCGTGTTCATCTCGATGAAGTAGAACTCGCCATTCTCGTACAGGAATTCGATGGTGCCTGCGCCGGAGTAGCCGAGGTCGGCGATGGCCTTGGCACAGATATTGCCGATGCGGGCGCGCTCCTCGGCGTTAAGGGCCGGCGAGGGCGCCTCTTCCCAGACTTTCTGGTGGCGGCGTTGCAGCGAACAGTCGCGCTCGCCGAAATGCACGCCGCGGCCGGCGCCGTCGCCGAATACCTGCACCTCGATGTGGCGCGGCTTTTCCAAGTATTTCTCGATGTAGACGGCATCGTCGCCGAAGGCGGCTCCCGCTTCCGTGCTCGCTGTCTGCAAGGCGATCTCAAGGTCAGCCTCGGTAAGGGCGACCTTCATACCGCGCCCGCCACCGCCTGCCGATGCCTTGATGATCACGGGATAGCCGATCTCGGCGGCAATGCGCCTGGCTTCCTTCTGGTCGGTGACGGCGCCGTCGGAGCCCGGCACAACCGGAATGCCGAGCCGCTTTGCGGTGCGCTTGGCCTCGATCTTGTCGCCCATGATGCGGATGTGGTCGCCCGACGGGCCGATGAAGGTGATGTTGTGGGCGGCGAGAATGTCGGCGAACTTGGCGTTTTCCGACAGGAAGCCATAGCCCGGATGCACGGCATCGGCGCCGGTGATCTCGCAGGCTGCGACGATCTGGTGGATGTTGAGATAGCTGTCGCGCGACGGCGGCGGACCGATGCACACGCTTTCGTCGGCGAGCCTGACATGCATGGCGTCAGCGTCGGCGGTCGAATGCACGACCACGGTCTGGATGCCGAGTTCCTTGCAGGCGCGCAGCACCCGAAGCGCGATTTCGCCGCGGTTGGCGATGAGGATCTTCTGGAACATCCGGCCCGCTCTACTCGATCACGACGAGCGGCATGCCGTACTCGACCGGCTGGCCGTCCTCGAACAGGATCGCCGTCACCGTGCCGGCGCGCGGCGAAGGGATCTGGTTCATCGTCTTCATCGCTTCGATGATCAGCAGCGTCTGGCCTTCCTTGACCTTCTGGCCGACTTCGATGAAGGCCTTGGCGTCGGGCGAGGGCGCGAGATAGGCGGTGCCGACCATCGGCGAGGGGACCGCGTTCTTGGACGGGTCGGCCACTGCTGGTGCGGCAGCCGCGCCCGCCGCGGGCTGCTGCGCTGCCGGAGCATAACCGGCCTGCGGTGCGGCGATGGCGTGGACGGCCGGCGCCTGGCGCGATACGCGCACCTTCAGGTCGCCGAGCTCGACTTCGATCTCGGTGAGATTGGTGTCGTTCAGTATGCCCGCCAGATCGCGGATCAGTTGCTGGTCAACACCGGTCTTCTTTATCGACATTTTCGAGCCTTCTGTTTGTGGGCCGGTCATAGGCGTGCCGCCAGCGCCTGCAGCGCCAGCGAGTAGCCAAGCGGCCCGAACCCGCAGATCATGCCGACAGCGACCGGCGCGACCATGGAGACGTGGCGGAATGGTTCCCGCGCGTGGATGTTGGAGAGGTGAACTTCGGCGACGGGCAGCGGCGCGACAGCGCGGATGGCGTCGTGAATGGCAATCGAGGTGTGGCTGTAGGCACCCGGATTGATGACGATGCCGGCTGCCTTGTCGCCGGCTTCCTGGATCCAGTCGACGAGGTCGCCCTCATGGTTCGACTGGCGAAAATCAATCTCGAGGCCAAGCGCGGCGCCCGCCTGCTTGCAGTCGTCGGCGATCGCGGCAAGCGTCTTGCCGCCATAGATGCCCGGCTCGCGCTTGCCGAGCGCGTTCAGGTTGGGGCCGTTCAGGACGAAAATCGTTTTCAAAAATGCCGACCTTTTCCGACGCCGGCCTCAAGCCGGCGCGCAGGGCCTTCTATAATGGGCATAGCCGCCCGCGGAAAGAGCACAAGTGCGATCTTTCACTGTCCACAACAGGCGGAAATGTGCCCGTGAGAAATAGGCTCGCGTGCAAGATCAGAGCGCGGCTTTCGCCGCCTCGATCTTTTCAGCCAGCACTTCCTGGCCGAGCGCCCCGAACACCACCTCATTGCCGACCACGTAGGAAGGCGTTCCGGTGATGGCCAGCTTGTTGGCGAGGTCGAAGGTCTTGGAGAAAGCCTCGGTGATGGTCGGATCCTTCATCTTCTCGCGCAATTTCGCCTCATCGGCGCCTAGCGACAGCGCAACCTTGATGGCCGCCGCCTCGGTGGCGCGGCCCTGGCCGCCGAGCAGGGCGTTGTGGAACTCGCCGTATTTCTCCGGATGCATCAGGTGGAAAGCCATCGAGACGACGCTGGCCTTTTGCGAATCCGGCCCGAGGATCGGGAATTCCTTGAGCACGAAGCGCAGCTCCGGATCGGCCTTTGTCAGAGCCTGCATGTCGTCGATGGCGCGTTTGCAGAAGCCGCAATTGTAGTCGTAGAATTCGACGATGGTGACCTTGCCCTTCGGATTGCCGACGACGCCGTCGAAGGTCGAGTTGAAAATCTCGGACTTGGCCTTCTCGATGACGCCGAGGCTGGCTATGCGCTGCTCTTCCTTCTGCTTGGCCTCGAGCGCCTCCTGCACTTCAAGCAGCACTTCGGGGTTCTTCAGGAGATAGTCGCGGATAATGCCCTCGACCTCGGTGCGATCGATCTTGGTGTCGGCAGAGGCGGTCTGCACGGTCTGCGCCGTGCCGGCCTTGGCCACCTGCGGACTGCCGGCGACGAACCCGAAAGCGAGCATGGCAAGAGCAGCCGCCACTCCCGTCGTGCCGAGCAATATTGCCTTGTTCATCGTCTCATCCTCTTTACCGGTTCCGGTCTATCCTAGTCGCCGCGGGCGACCGGAAGGTTCATTTCTTGAGTTTGCCTGAAGGGTTGTAGTTTATGATGTCCTGCGCCCGAATCCAGCCGGGCTCGCCGCGCTTCAAGTCTTTTTGCGCGCGCATGGCGAAAATTTTCGCATTCGTGTAATCGCCGGAATAAAAGTGGCCCTCGGCGGTGGCGAGTTCCGCCGCCGGAATGTTGCCAAGCTCGCCATAGGCCTGGGCGAGATAGCGGTATCCGACCGTGTTTTCCTTGTCGCGCCCGAGACCGTTGTTGATCTGCACCACCGCCTTCTTCAGCGAGTCGGGCGTGCCGATGGCCATCAGCGCCTGGCCGAGGGAAACGGGCAACAGGCCCGACCTCACCGGATCGAGGCTGACCGCCTTGGCATAGGCGTCCGCGGCGTCCTTGGGCTTGTTGGCCTTCATCAGTATGTCGCCGCGCATTTCCTGGAAGTAGGGGTTCTTCGGCTGTTCCTTGATCAATCCATTGGCCTTGGTCAGTGCTGCACCCAGATTGCCGTAGAGATAGGCCATCTGCGCTTCGCCATAGCGCGAGGCGAGGCTGCCCGGGGCCTTGCGGATCAGCCGCGTGGCGGCGGCCTGGCCGCCCATATAGGCGGCGATCTTGATGCGCATCATGTCGTGCCGCTGCTGCAGTGCCGGCGGATCGACCTTGTCGACGTTAGGGCTCTGCTTGACCAGCACTTCGAGATTGGCGATGCGCTCCTGCGGCATCGGGTGGCTGATGCGGTAGGGATCGACCTGCGTGCCGGAAAGCGACAGCGCGCTCTGGAAGCGGGCGAAGGTCTTCAGCATGCCCATGCCGGACTGGCCGGTGGCATTGAGATAGGTGATGGCAGAGCGGTCGGCGGTCGACTCTTCGGTGCGCTGGTAGGCAAGAATGCTGCGCTGCGCCATCTCGCCGCCGCCCGCAGCCACGCCCATGCCGGCGCCGGCAAGGCCGCGGCTGTTGGTGGTGGCGCCGGCAACGATGGCGCCGGCGCCAAGCAGCGTGGCGATGATGGCCATGGTCTTGGCGCGCTCGAGCTGGTCGCGCAATTTCTGCTGATGGCCGCCTGCGATGTGGCCGGCCTCATGGGCGATGACGCCGATGATCTCGTTGGGCGTTTCTGCCTGCATCAGCGCGCCGGTGTTGATGAACAGCCGGCGCCCGGTGACGAAGGCGTTGAAGCTCTGATCGTTGACCAGAACGATATCGACACCGTCATTGGCAAGACCGGCCGCCTTGAAGATCGGCCGCGCATAGTCGCGCACCAGCGCCTCGATCTCGGCATCGCGCACGACCGGCACCGCCTGCGCGAAGGCCGTCACCGAGCCGGTGACAGCGACGGCGGCGGCAAGCAAAAGCGTCGCGAAGCCGCGCGCTGTCTTCCCGATGGAAGATTTGGACATCGTCGATTTGGGTCGGCTCAGCATGAGGTCCACTGGTAAACGAGCGGGCGAACGATGAAAAGTCACGGCACCGAAACTAGGCGAACTTGTGATCCTCACATCAATCGGGCATTTGTGCGGCGCTGCCGCCGGTTCATGGCTTCGAGCGGCGGGCCGGACGGAGGTCAAATGGTAGTTTCGCTGTCGCGCCGCGGTGAAGTCGAGCCGTTTCACGCCATGGACATTCTGGCCGAAGCCAACCGGCTGAAGGCGACGGGCGTGCCTGTCGTCTCCATGGCCGTCGGCCAGCCATCCGATCCGGCGCCCGTGGGCGCGAGGGAAGCAGCCGCAAATGCGCTGAGGATCGGACGCATCGGCTATACCGACACGCTCGGTCTGGCGGATCTGCGCAAGGCGATCGCCACGCATTATGGCGACCATTACGGAATCGATGTCGCGCCGAACCGGATCGCCGTGACCACGGGATCGTCGGCCGCCTTCAATCTGGCATTCCTCGCGATGTTCGATCCCGGCGACCGCGTCGCCATCGCAGCACCCGGCTATCCGGCCTACCGCAACATCATGGCCGCGCTCGGCATCGAGATCGTCGAGATCGAGCTCGGCAGCGACGCCTATCTTCATGCCGAACATTTGAGATCGGCGCACCGGGAAAAACCACTGAAGGGCGTGTTGTTCGCCAGCCCGGCCAATCCGACAGGTGCGGTCATTCCCGCCGACGAGTTGTCGGCACTGGTGAGGACAGCCGAAGAACTCGGCATCGCGGTGATATCGGACGAAATCTATCATCGGCTGGCCTATGCCGCGCCCGACACCACTGCGCTGGCCCATGGCTCAGGCGTGACGGTGATCAATTCCTTCTCGAAATATTATTGCATGACCGGCTGGCGCATTGGCTGGATGGTGCTGCCGGAAGCTCTGGTGAGGCCGATCGAGCGCATCGCCCAGAGCCTCTACATCTCGCCGCCGGAACTGTCGCAGATCGCGGCGATCGAAGCCTTCAAGGCGACGCAAGAGCTGGAAGCGGTAAAGGCGCGCTACGCCTGGAACCGCGAGCTGTTGATGCGGCGCCTGCCGGAACTCGGATTTCCCTTGGCGGCGCCGATGGACGGCGCCTTCTACGCTTTCTGCGATGTTACCCGGCATACCAATGACAGCATGGCCTTTGCGCGCAAGATGCTGGCCGAGGCGCATGTGGCGGCGACGCCCGGCCGCGATTTCGATCCACTTCAGGGCCACCGCACGATGCGCTTTTCTTATGCCGGCAGCCATGACGACATGGTCGAGGCGATGGCGCGCATCGAGCGCTGGCTGAAATAGCGGGGACGAGCATGCCGGATCTTGAACAAGCGCTGGCCGACGTCGCCGCCGAGATGGCCGAGCGCTCCGATCGCGGCGAGGTCGCCACCTACATTCCGCAGCTCGGCAAGGTCGATCCGAACAAATTCGGCATTGCCGCCGTGACCAATGACGGCCGCGTGCTGGTCGCCGGCGACGCCGACCAGGCGTTTTCGATCCAGTCCATCTCCAAGGTGTTTACGCTTACGTTGGCGCTCGGCAATGTCGGCGACGCGCTGTGGCAGCGTGTCGGACGCGAGCCGTCGGGCAATCCGTTCAACTCGATCGTGCAACTCGAGCATGAGAACGGCATTCCGCGCAATCCGTTCATCAATGCCGGCGCCATCGTCGTGTCCGACATACTGCTTGCCGGCCACCAGCCGCGCGAGGCGATCGGCGAAATCCTGCGCTTCATCCAGTTCCTTGCCGATGACGAAACCATCATCATCGACCGCGAGGTCGCGGCTTCCGAACGCGCCACCGGCTATCGCAACTTCGCGCTTGCCAACTACATGAAATCCTTCGGCAATCTCAACCATGCACCCGAGCTGTCGCTGGGCGTGTACTTCCACCATTGCGCGATCGCCATGAGCTGCCGGCAATTGGCGCTGGCCGGCCGCTTCCTCGCCAATGGCGGCAGAAACCCGGCAACCGGGCACTCCGTGGTGTCTGCCGAGCGGGCGCGGCGCATCGGCGCCATGATGCTGACCTGCGGCCACTATGACGGCTCCGGCGATTTCGCCTTCCGTGTCGGCATTCCGGGAAAAAGCGGCGTCGGCGGGGGCATATTGGGGATCGTGCCGGGTGTGGCTTCACTCGCCGTATGGTCGCCGGGCTTGAACGCCAACGGCAATTCCAAGCTGGGGTCGATCGCCTTGGAAAAACTGGCCAGGATGATGAACTGGTCGATTTTCGCCCCCTGACGCCTTCCATCATTCGCGCATGCAAAAATCCCGCGCCGTGGTTTGAACGGCGCGGGATTTTTGTCAGGAACCTATCTTAATCGGCTGAATAGCTTAGAAAAAGCCCTTCCGCTNGGTTTGAACGGCGCGGGATTTTTGTCAGGAACCTATCTTAATCGGCTGAATAGCTTAGAAAAAGCCCTTCCGCTGCCACCAGCCGGCGCGCTTCGGCTTTTCCTCGGCCTTTGCCTCGTCGGCAACGCTGGAGGAAACCACCGGCACCGCGGTGGTATCCGCGGCCACGGCTTTGCGCCGTGACGGGCGAGCCTTGGCGGGCTCGTCGTCGACGGTCGTTTCCGTGGCGGCATCGGCCGCAGCGGGGGCGGCTGCTTCGACGGCAGCTTCCGGTGCAGCCTCGGCCGCCGTCTCATCGGCGACTTCCACCACAGCCTTCTTTGCCCTTGAAGCGCGCTTCTTCTTCGGCTTTTCGGCTGGAGCGTCGTCGTTCGCCGCGGCGGGAGCCGCTGCTTCTTCAACCGCTACGGCTGCTACGGGCTCGCTTGCGGCCGTTCCGACTTCAGCGGCCTCGGCCACCGAGGCGGTTTCGCCGGCTTCGGTCTCCGTGCCGTCTTCGCGACGATTGCGCTTGCCGCCGCGCTTGCCGCGACGGCGCTTCTTGCCCTGGGCGTCATCTGATGCTTCCACCGTTTCGACGGCGCCAACCTGGGCTTCGTCTTGCTGTGTTGCATCGTCATCGCCTGGTTCAGCGGCAAAGTCGTCGCTTGCCGCCGAAACCGAAGCACCTTCGGCGCCATGCTCGCGATCGCCATGTTCGCGTTCGCGATCCTTGCCGCCGCGCCGCCTGCGGCGCTTGCGACGCTTGCGGTCGCGGCCTTCGCCGTCCTCAGCCGATCTCGGCTGCTGCTGCTGCGATTGCGGCTGCGCCTGGCGCGGCTGCTCGGCCTGTACCACAACCTCGTCGTCTTCCTCCTCGATGACGATCTCGTCCTCGGGCTCTTCCGGCTCGACATAGGCCGGGAAGGTTCGCGCTTCGACAAAGCCTTCCGGCTTTTCGGCAATGGCGCCGCGGAAGATCGCGTAGTGCTGCACACCGACCGTATCATCGGCCTCGACGGTGATGGTCAGGCCAAAGCGGCTTTCGAGTTCCACCAGCGTGCCGCGCTTGTGGTTGAGCACATAGAGAGCGGTCGCCGCCGGGGTTCGCACCGTGATGTGGCTGCGCGAATCCTTGAGCAGGAATTCCTCGATCGCCCGCACCACCATCAGCGCCACCGACGAATCGGAGCGCACATGGCCAGTGCCGCCGCAATGAGGGCACGGCTTCATGGTTGATTCCAGCACGCTGGCGCGGATGCGCTGGCGCGACATCTCCATCAGACCGAAATGCGAGATGCGGCCGACCTGGATGCGGGCTCGGTCGTTCTTGAGGTGATCCTTCAGCCGCTTCTCGACGGAGCGGTTGTTGCGGTTCTCCTCCATGTCGATGAAGTCGATGACGATCAGGCCGGCGAGATCGCGCAGCCTCAATTGCCTGGCGACTTCTTCCGCCGCTTCAAGGTTGGTGTGGAGAGCGGTGTCCTCGATCGAGTGCTCCTTGGTGGAGCGGCCCGAATTGACGTCGATGGCGACCAGCGCCTCGGTCTGGTTGATGATGATGTAGCCGCCGCTCTTCAGCGTCACCTGCGGCTGCAGCATGCGGTCGAGCTGCGCCTCGATGCCGTTGCGCACGAAGATCGGCGTCGTGTCGCGGAACGGCTGAACCACCTTGGCGTGGCTCGGCATCAGCATGCGCATGAAATCCTTGGCCTCGCGATAGCCTTCCTCGCCGGAGACAAGAATCTCGTCGATATCCTTGTTGTAGAGGTCGCGCACCGAGCGCTTGATCAGGCTGCCTTCCTCATAGACGAGGGCAGGGGCGGTGGATTGCAGCGTCAGGTTGCGGACGTTTTCCCAAAGCCGCATCAGATATTCGTAGTCGCGCTTGATTTCCGCCTTGGTGCGGCTTTCGCCGGCGGTGCGCAGGATGACGCCCATGCCCTGCGGCACTTCGAGATCGGCAACGACCTCCTTGAGGCGCTTGCGGTCGACCGCACTGGTGATCTTGCGCGAAATGCCGCCGCCGCGTGCGGTGTTGGGCATCAGCACGGAATAGCGGCCGGCAAGCGACAGATAGGTGGTGAGTGCAGCGCCCTTGTTGCCGCGCTCTTCCTTGACCACCTGCACCAGCAGAATCTGCCGGCGCTTGATGACTTCCTGAATCTTGTACTGGCGGCGCACCGGCTTGCGGCGGCTGCGCACCTCTTCCAGCGCATCCTCGGCGCCTACGGATTCGATCTCGTGGTCGTCCGGATGCGAGGACTGCACCTCTTCCAGCATGCCGCGATCATTGTCCTCGGAGGTGGCTTCGCCACTTGCCTCGCTGGACGACCTTTCGTCACCCGGCTCCGCCGCAGGGACAGCTTCGGAGATCACATCCGCTTCGACGCTTGCCGCGATCGATGTCGGGCCGCCTTCCGACGGTTCGGTCCCGGATGTCTCGGCGTCGGAGGCTTCGCTGTCGCCATGCCCGGCATGATCGTCATGCCCGGCGGTATTGGCCGCGGCATGCTCGGAAGCAGGCGCTTCGGAGACGGCATCGCTGCCGGCATCGCCATGTTCGCCGTTCTCATCATCGGCGCCGGCGTCGCGCTTGTGTTCGCCCCGCTCACGACCCTTGCCGCCGCGCCGGCGGCCGCGCCGGCCGCGATCGCGGCTCTGGCGGTCGTCGCCGTCATTGTCCTCGTTCTCCTCGTCCTCGGCTTCCTGCGCTTCAGCGCGCAGCAAAGCCTGACGATCGGCGACCGGGATCTGGTAATAGTCGGGGTGAATTTCACTGAAGGCGAGGAAACCGTGACGGTTGCCGCCATATTCGACAAAGGCTGCCTGAAGGGAAGGTTCGACGCGCGTTACGCGGGCGAGATAGATGTTTCCTTTGAGCTGCTTCTTGTCCTGAGATTCAAAGTCGAATTCTTCAATACGGTTACCGCGGATAACGACAACGCGTGTTTCCTCCGGGTGGGAGGCGTCTATCAGCATTTTGTTGGGCATTATTTCGTTTCCTCCCGGCAGCCGTCAGCCGCAGCTTGCGAGGCAAAGCCCGCTGCTGCGTGTCTGGGATGTGGGTGCCGGATGTCTGAATGTCCGCCGGACGCCGCTTGAGCGCCATGGCGGTGCCGCCCGCAGCCACAATGGCGCGGTTTGATGCGGACCTTTCCATGATTGCGCTTGAAGCCATCGTCACCAGCAGAACCTTTTGAACCAAAGCCCGGACGAACCGGACCAGCTTGTTTGCTCATACAGAGCCGGCACGGGAACAAACCCGGCCGTTTTCCTCACGCAGGCGATTCCCCCGCCACGGGCGCACACCTGCGAAATTCGTCGCGATCACCTGAAGCCTTTTCGCGGGAAGCGAAAGGAGCCGCCTTTCATCTGACCTGTAGCAGGAAGCTGCGGGAGAAGCGGTTCCAGGATTGCAGTGATCCACCATCGCTTTTATGATTTGACGGGGTGGAAGGCAACCCCGATTTCGGATGCCGGCAAAAAGCAGTGCCGTAACGGAAGCACAGGCCTTAATCCTCAATGAAAAGGCTTGGTTAACCTTCTCTGGATACCAATCGTTAATCGAGTCTGCGGCCTGACCGGCATTTCGACCAACCACGCGGGCGCAAGGCGCCAAACCAGGAGCGACTGCAAGAAATGGGACTGGCGGGCACCACAGACAAGGGCCATGGCCGTGCAGGCCGTTTCCTGCGCGCTGCCGGTGTGCTGTTGCTGCTGGCGCTTTGCCTTGCTTTTGCGCCGGTTTCACGCGCCGCCGATGCGCCACTCGGCGCCACCGCCTACAAGATGGCCGGCGACGCAACCAAGATGCGCATCGTCATCGATTTCGACCGCGAGCCCGACATCAAATGGTTCCTGCTGCGCGGCCCCAACCGGCTGGTCGTGGACCTGCCGCGCACCCGATTCGCCATTGGCGCGAAGGACGCCAAGGCCCGCGGCCTGGTCAAAGCGGTGCGTTATGGCGATCAGGGCGAGGGATCGCGGCTGATCCTGACCGGCAAGGGGCCGTTCTCGGTCGACAAGCTCGAGGTGCTCAAGAACGAGGACGGCGCAGGCTATCGCATCGCCATCGACATGTCGGCAGCCTCCGACCGCGAGTTCGACGAAGCCCTTGCCAACCAGGCGCTGACCACTGGCTCGACCGTCTCCACCGACAAGGGCTCCAGGGTCGGCACAGGGCCGATCTCCAATCCCGGGCATCGCTTCACCATCGTCATCGATCCCGGCCATGGCGGCATCGACGGTGGCGCCGAAGGCCTCAACGGCACCATCGAGAAGAACGTGACGCTGGCCTTCGCCACCGAATTGCGCGACAAACTCGCCGCCGTCGCCAACTACGACGTGTTCATGACGCGCGATACCGACGAGTTCCTGCGGCTCGATGACCGCGTGCGCATCGCCCGGCAGCACGAGGCCGACCTTTTGATCTCGATCCATGCCGACACGATCAGCGTCAAGGGTATCAGAGGCGCCACCGTCTATACCGTCTCCGACAAGGCGTCCGATCCGCAAGCGCAGGCGCTTGCCGACCGTGAAAACCTCTCCGACCAGTTCGCCGGCATGGTGATCAAGGACGACAACAAGGAAGTCACCGACATACTGATCGACCTGATCCGCCGCGAGACGCATAATTTCTCGATGAGCTTTGCCCACACTCTGGTCGGCCAGTTGTCCACCAGCGTCGGCCTGATCAATAATCCGCAGCGTTCGGCCGGCTTCAAAGTGCTGAAAGCGCCCGATGTGCCGTCGGTGCTGGTGGAACTCGGCTATCTCTCCAACGCCAAGGATGAAGCGCAACTGCTCGACGCCGACTGGCGCGGCAAGGCGGCGCAGAGCATCACCAACGCCGTCGCCCTGTTTGCCTCCGCCAAGATGGGAACGGGAACCGGAGGCTGAGATGGTCGCCGCCGCCCACGACCGGAGGCAGCGTTGCACGACGACAACACCAGGCGCTTTTATTTCAGGTGGGGGATGCCGAAACCGGGCACTGCCGTATTTTGCCCACATGGTGGCGACATGGGTTTTCCATCACGGATCGGGACAGTTGCGAAGGCTTGCGCGAAAGGCGGCTTCGTCTAGGAAATTCCCGGACCTCGGACTGGAGCGGGCATGATTCGTCTTATCGGCTATTTCTTTGGTATCGGCACGACGCTGGCGCTTATGGTCGCCGCGGGCGTGGCGATATACATCAGCCATCTGTCGAAAGACCTGCCCGACTATGAGGTCCTGGCCAAGTACGAGCCGCCAGTGACGACCCGCATCCATGCTTCCGACGGCTCGCTGATGGCCGAATATGCGCGCGAACGGCGGCTCTATCTGCCGATCCAGGCGGTTCCGGACCGGGTCAAGGCGGCGTTCCTGTCGGCCGAGGACAAGAATTTCTACAACCATCCCGGCATCGACATCACCGGGCTTGGCCGCGCCATCTACGTCAACCTGCAGAATCTGGGTTCGGGCAGGCGCCAGGTCGGCGCCTCGACCATCACCCAGCAGGTGGCGAAGAACTTCCTCTTGTCCTCGGACCAGACCTACGAGCGCAAGATCAAGGAGATGATCCTGGCCTTCCGCATCGAGCAGGCTTATTCGAAGGACCGCATCCTTGAGCTCTATCTCAACGAAATCTTCTTCGGCTTCGGCGCCTATGGCGTTGCGGGCGCGGCACTGACCTATTTCGACAAGTCGGTCAACGAACTCACGGTCGCGGAAGCCGCCTATCTGGCGTCGCTGCCGAAGGGCCCCAACAACTACCATCCCTTCAAGCATGCCGACCGCGCCATCGAGCGCCGCAACTGGGTCATCGACCAGATGGTCGAGAACGGCTACGTGACGCGCGAGGAAGGCGACAAGGCCAAGGCCGAGCCGCTCGGCGTGACGCCGCGTCGTAACGGCTCCTATCTGTTTGCGGGTGAATATTTCACCGAGGAAGTGCGCCGCCAGATCATCTCGCGCTATGGCGAGAACGCGCTCTATGAGGGCGGCCTTTCGGTGCGCACGACGCTCGATCCGAAGATCCAGCTCATCGCCCGCAAGTCGATGCAGGACGGCTTGCTCAAATACGACACGCTGCGCGGCTATCGCGGACCGGTGACGCATATCGATGCCTCCGGCGACTGGGGCGTGGCGCTGGGCAACGTCAAGGGGCTGGAAGACGTGCCGGAATGGTCGCTTGCCGTCGTGCTCGACAGCTCGGCGACCGGCCTTTCCATCGGCCTGCAGCCGACGCGGCAGATTTCGGGCGATATCGTCAAGGAACGCATCGAAGGCGCCGTCAGCAAGGAAGACATGAGCTTTGCCATGCGCCATGTGGTCGATGGCAAGACGGTCAAGGCCAAGTTTCCGGCCGATGTACTGCAGCCCGGCGACGTCATCTTCGTGCAGAAGAACGAAGGGTCGGAAGGCGCCTACACGCTGCGCCAGGTGCCGGAAGTGGAGGGCGGCCTGATCGCCATGGATCCACATACCGGCCGCGTGCTGGCCATGGTCGGCGGCTTCTCCTATGCGCAGTCGGAGTTCAACCGTGCCACGCAGGCGATGCGCCAGCCGGGATCGTCCTTCAAGCCGATCGTCTATTCGGCCGCGCTCGACAATGGCTATACGCCGGCCTCGGTGATCATGGACGGACCGATCACCATCCAGAGCGGCACTACGACCTGGACGCCGAAGAACTATGACGGCACGGTGGCAGGCCCCGCGACCTTGCGTTCCGGCATCGAAAAGTCGCGCAATTTGATGACGGTGCGGCTCGCCAACGACATGGGCATGAAGCTGGTGGTGGAATATGCCGAGAGGTTCGGCGTCTACGACCATCTGGCGCCGTATCTGCCGATGGCGCTGGGCTCCGGCGAGACGACGGTGATGCGCATGGTGTCGGCCTATTCGATCATGGCCAATGGCGGCAAGTCGATCAAACCCTCGCTCATCGACCGCATCCAGGACCGCTACGGCAAGACCGTGTTCAAGCAGGACGAGCGCGGCTGCGAAGGCTGCAACGCGCCCGAATGGAACAACCAGCCCGAACCGGAACTGGTCGACAATTCCGAGCAGGTGCTCGATCCGATGACCGCCTACCAGATCACCTCGATGATGGAAGGCGTCGTCCAGCGCGGTACCGGCGCCACCATCGCCGAGCTTGGCCGCCACATCGCCGGCAAGACCGGAACGACCAATGACGAGAAGGACGCCTGGTTCATCGGCTATACGCCGAACCTCGTCGTCGGCCTCTACATGGGTTACGACACGCCGCGCGGTCTCGGCCATGGCGCCACTGGCGGCGGTCTGGCGGCACCTATCTTCAAGGACTTCATGCGCGTTGCGCTGGACGGCACGCCGAATGTCGACTTCAAGGTGCCGGAAGGCATGAACCTGGTCGCGATCAACCGCAAGACCGGCATGCGTGCCGCGTCGGGCGATCCCGGCACCATCATCGAAGCCTTCAAGCCCGGCACCGGCCCAGCCGACAGCTATTGGGTGATCGGCATGGGCGCCGACGGGTCCAACGGCGCCGGCGGACCGCTATCGCCGCAGGCAACGGAAGCCATCCAGGCACCCGGCGGCGGACTCTACTGACGACCTGATTTTTTACGTCGAATGGGCTGGCTTGTTGAGCCGGCCCATTTCGCTTTACAGGCAGCAATGCCGTGCCTATGTATCGCGCCGACCCAAGCGCCACTTCGAAAACAGGACAGAACAACCAGCCATGCGCGCGGAAACGCAGAATATTGTCGACGAGATCAGGCAGGCGATCACCCTGCTGAGGAGGCATCTTTGACTGGGATCAGGCTATAAAGCGGCTTGAATACCTGAACGTGCGCGCCGAGGATTCCAGCCTCTGGAATGATCCGCTGGAAGCGCAAAAGCTGATGCGCGAGCGCCAGGGCCTCGAAGACGGGATCGCCGGCGTCAAAAGCCTGACTCAGGCGCTGGAAGACAATATCGGCCTGATCGAACTGGGTGAGGAAGAGGGCGACCAGAGCGTGATCGCCGAGGCGGAAGCAGCCCTCCGCTCGATGCAGGGCGAGGCCAAGGCCCGCCAGGTCGAGACGCTGCTGTCGGGCGAGGCCGACGCCAACGACACCTATCTCGAAGTCCATGCCGGCGCCGGCGGCACCGAGAGCCAGGACTGGGCCTCGATGCTTCTGCGCATGTATACGCGCTGGGCCGAGCGTCGTCGTTTCAAAGTCGAGGTGCTGGAAGTACATGACGGCGAAGAAGCCGGCATCAAGTCCGCCACGCTCCTGATCAAGGGCCACAATGCCTATGGCTGGCTGAAGACCGAGTCGGGCGTTCATCGCCTGGTCCGCATTTCACCCTATGACAGCAATGCGCGCCGCCACACGTCCTTCTCCAGCGTCTGGGTCTACCCGGTCGTCGATGACAGGATCGAGATCGACGTCTCGGAATCGGATGTACGCATCGACACCTACCGCTCATCCGGTTCGGGCGGCCAGCACGTCAACACCACGGACTCGGCGGTTCGCATCACCCATATCGCCACCGGCATCGCGGTTGCCTGCCAGGCCGAACGCTCGCAGCACAAGAACAAGGCGAAGGCCTGGGAAATGCTGCGCTCGCGCCTTTACGAGGAAGAGCTGAAGAAGCGTGAAGCGGTGGCCAATGCCACAGAAGCGTCAAAGAGCGACATCGGCTGGGGTCACCAGATCCGTTCCTATGTGCTGCAGCCCTACCAGTTGGTGAAGGACCTGCGCACCGGCGTCGAGAGCACCAGCCCGTCGAGCGTGCTCGATGGCGACCTCGACGACTTCATGGAAGCCTCGTTGTCGCAGCGCATCGAGGGCGGTGCCGGTGAAGCCGTGGCCGACCTCGACTAGGATATGTCCATATTCAGCTGAGGCCGGGCTGCGAATGGCTGATTCCTGCGCTTTCGCCACTTTCGACTCGGCCTGACTTTGTTCTGACATATCCCTGGGCGGGGAGCGAAGGAGGAACCATGAGTCGCAGGCTCACCGGCAAATGTTTTTGCGGCGCGGTCCAGTATGAAGTGGCGGACGAGTTCGTCTATGCCGCCAACTGCCATTGTTCAAACTGCCGGCGCACCACAGGTTCCGCCTTCAAGCCTTTCGCCGGCATCGAGCGCGAGAAACTTGCCCTTGCCGAAGGGCATCACGGACTCATCCATTTCGGCGATGACAGCGGCCACGATGCGCATTGCAGCCGCTGCGGCTCGTTGCTGTATTCGCTGGTCCGCGACGGCGCCTATGTCCATGTCGCCATGGGCACGCTGGTTGACGATCCGACGATCCGGCCGACCGCGCACATCTTCGTCGGCTCCAAGGCGCCATGGTTCACCATCGCCGACGACTTGCCGCAATATGAAGGGCATGTGATCGCCGGTCCAGGCGACGCATAGGCTGGAACCACATACGGCCAATCCCGTTGTTTCGTTGCCCGTCTGCCGGGAGTTGAGCCTGGCCTTGGATCTCGTCAGCGGTTGCAGATAGCGGCGTAGATGTGCGGCCTCGCGCAGCAACTTCTTGCGCCAGCCTAGGAATCAGCCCAGCATCCGAGGGCTGGAAGAGAAAAAGCATTTATGGCCGGACGCGGCATATCTGCGACCTGACGATCCGGCCACTGGGAAGACACGTTCCGGGAACGGGCAAGCGAAACGCTTGATGCTCGTTTGAAAGGAACGCTTCCATGTCTGCTGCCACTCTCCGATCGGCCAGAGCCGTTCAACCGGCTGGCCGACTCCTGTTTTCCTTGTTCGTGACCCCGATCTTTGCAATCGCGATGCTTGCGGCGGTGCTGACCGCACCCGCCTTCGCCCATGACGCCAAGCCTACGGCGGCGAAGCCGCAAGGCTGGAGTTATCCCTTCGCCTGCTGCGCAAACTACGACTGCCGCACCACCCATACCGGCGAGGTGCTGGAAAAGCCGGAGGGCTATGTCATCGCCGGAACGGGGGAGGTCGTTCCGATGAGCGACAAGCGGGTCAAGGACTCACCCGACGGCGATTTCCACTGGTGCGCGCATCAGGCCGGCCTCGACGCAGGCAAGACGATCTGCCTGTTCGTGCCACCGCGTTCCTACTGAGTTCTGTTGGCAGTTCTCATCGGAAGGCCGGCCTTGGTGGTGCTGAAGGCGCTTGCGTCAGACGGAAGCAGCGAGTGCCGAGGCGAAGTCGCGATACGGGCGCAGTGGGCGACCCAGAAGTGCCGTCAGGCGCTCGACGTCGCCGGCCTCGGGCAGCATCCCGTCGGTGAAGAAACGCTCGCCCATCAGGCGCATGTCGTAGGCCATCCAGGCGGGCAGGAACTGCTTGAGATTTTGCTCAAAACCCTCCGTATTGTCGCCGCTGTAGCTGATCGGGCGGGCGAGTACGTCAGACCAGATTGCGGCAATATCCGTCCCGGTCAGTGTCTGCGGACCGACGAGGTTGATCCGCTCGAACGCAAGCGGCTCCTTGGACTGTTCGCGACGCAGCAGCTCAAGGGCGGCGATCTCGGCGATATCGCGGGCGTCGATCATGGCGAGACCCTTGGGGCCGATCGGCATTGGGTAGGTGCCGTAGCCGGTGATGACGTCTTCGACCGTCAGATCGTTCTGGATGAAGTAGGCCGGGCGCAAGATCGTAGCTTTGAAGTCCATGTGTTCGATCATTCGCTCGACGCCGAACTTGCCCGCGAAATGCGGCACGTTCACATAGACGTCAGCGTGGATCACCGAGAGATAGACGATCCGCTCGATGCCGGCCGATCGGGCGACGTTCAAGGCGATCAAAGCCTGGGTGAATTCGTCGGGCACCACGGCGTTCAAGAGAAACAGCGTGGAAACGCCAGACATGGCTTTGCGCAGCGAATCGACATCGAGAAAGTCGCCTTGCACGACCGATACGCCTGCCGGAAAAGTGGCTTTCGACGGATCGCGCACGAGAGCACGCACATCGGCGCCGCGCTTGGCGAGCTGTTCGACGACTTGGCGGCCGATATTGCCGGTGGCGCCGGTAACGAGAATGGTCATGGAATTTCTCCTGTTGGGTTGCTTGACAGCCCCAATATGTGTGGCTCACAAAGAGCCCAGTAGACGGCAATTTTAGACACGTCGTCTCACTGGTGGGACAGTCATGGATCTTTTAGCCCTTGCCGATTTTAACCTCGTGGCTCGCCATGGCGGCTTCGGCAAAGCGGCAAGGTCCACCGGCCGGCCCAAGGCAACATTGTCCCGGCGCGTTGGCGAATTGGAAAGCAGTCTCGATCTGCGTCTGTTCGAACGGGGTGCGCGTAACCTGAAGCTGACCGAAGAAGGACGGGCGCTCTTCGAGCGGACGGGGGCGTTGCTTGCCGAGCTGGACGAGACGGCATCGGCGATTGCCTCGGGCGGCCAGAGACCCAAGGGCAGATTGCGGATCAGCGCGCCTTTGCATTTTTCGCAGACTGCAATGGGGAGGATCGCCGCGGGATTTGCCCTGAGGTATCCTGAGGTGAGGCTTGAAGTGACCACCGAAGACCGGCATGTCGACATGATCGAGGAAGGCTACGATCTGGTAATCCGGGTCAATCCGGATCCCGATGAAAGCCTGGTCGGACGGGCGTTTCTCCGCGACCGCCTGGTCGTTGTGGCGAGCCCGGACCTTCCTCGCCCGGCCGATGGGCTCGCCGCTCCTGGCGTTGCGCGCGGGACAGGCGAGCGGCAAACATGGCAGGTGAAGACACCAGGTGGCCGGGCAACACTTAGAATCGAGCCGGTCCTCGCCTTGTCGACGCTCATCATGGTCCGGGATGCGGTGCGAGCCGGCATCGGCGCAGGACGGCTTCCCATTTCGTTGGTGGCCCACGACCTGGCTGACGGCACACTGGTGAATTGGGGGGATATTGACGGCCCCGAAATTTCTCTATGGACGCTCTACCCCTCCCGGCGGCTGCTCAGCGCGCGCGTGTCGGCGTTCCTGGATTTTCTGAAACAGGCTTTCCCAAACGGGACGCCGGACGAACTGGCCGCCTATATCGGCAGGTGACGACGATTGGGAGGTGACGACGGGCCTGCTTCAGCCAGAGCGCCGCTCGGCTCGATCGACCGGAGCCTGCTGACAGACAGTTGTCAGGAGCCTTCCTTTATGGTGCCTTGCCGCATGGGTGGCGGGCAACGGAGAGGAAAGCTTTTCATGACCATCAAGGCCAGCTGTCATTGCAAGGCGACGACGTTCGAGGTTTCGCAGGCGCCCGAGACGGTAACACAATGCACCTGCTCGTTCTGCTCCAAGCGCGGTTCGCTGTGGGCTTACTACGTTCCGTCGCAATTCAAGCTCACCAGCTCGCCGGAAAACGTTTCCTTCTATCAATGGGAATCGAAGACCGTCAAACACGGGTTTTGCGCCATTTGCGGCTGCGGCACCTTCACCGAAACGCCGGACTGGTCGACCGGAAAACCGGACTTCGACAATCCCAAGATCTCAGTCAATTCGCGGCTGTTCGACGATTTCGACCTCGACAAGGTCGAGGTGGTCGTCATTGACGGCAAGAACCTCTGGTAGGCCAGCACCAGCCACCGAAGCGGAAGTGTGGCGCGAGCGGGGAGAAGCCGCTTTCGCCGCTCGGTTTTTCGCCGCATTTCATGTTACAAGACCGGAGAAGGGCTTATATGCGCGAGCCGCAAAGGCCGCGCTTTGGAGAGGGACGATCCTTATGAAAAAGACTGTGCTCGTCGCCGTTGCGACGGCTGTGCTGGTGAGTGCCTGCACCACGACCGATCCGTACACCGGGGAGCAGAAGGTTTCGAACACCGCAGCCGGCGCCGGCCTTGGCGCCCTGGCGGGCGCGGGCCTCGGCCTGCTTGCCGGCGGCAATGACCGCCGCAACGCGCTGATCGGCGCCGGTATCGGCGCGCTGGCTGGCGGCGCCATCGGCGCGACCATGGACCAGAACGAGGCTGAACTGCGCCGCCAGCTCGAAGGCACCGGCGTCAGCGTCACCCGCACCGGCGACCAGATCATCCTCAACATGCCGTCCGACATTACTTTCAACGTCGACCAGGATGCGGTGAAGCCCGGCTTCTACCAGGTGCTGAACTCGGTTGCGCTGGTGCTGAAGAAGTTCAAGCAGACCACGGTCGACGTGTTCGGCCATACCGATTCGACCGGTGGCGACGAACACAATTTCGATCTGTCGCAGCGCCGCGCATTGGCGGTCGCCAACTATCTCTCAGGCCAAGGTGTCGATTCGCGCCGCTTCGCCGTCACCGGATTCGGCAAGACCCGTCCGATCGCGTCCAACGGAACGGCGGCCGGCCGTGCGCAGAACCGGCGCGTCGAGATCCAGCTTTCGCCGCTGACCTGAATTGTTCGGCATCGAAATGCGAAGGCGGCCCCCGCAAGGGGCCGCTTCTTTTTGGGCTCCTGTGGTCCGCCAAAAGGTCTAACGCATTAGAGATTTCTAATAATCCCTTTCCGGAGGCCTTGGAAGGGATTAGCATTGGTGCGGTTCCAGAGGGGATGGGGCGATACAAACGGCCATGCAGTCACTTAGTCGGCCCCGGTCCTGCACGGCCAGATAAGGAAATCTGGGAGGAATGCATGACAAGAACAGCTCGTCTTGGGCGTTGCGGCGTCCTCATTTTGACAGGTCTGGTCTCTGCTTGGTGCGCGGCGGCCACGGCTCGAGCCGAGGACGCCAACAAAGCCGACATCGAAGCGTTGAAGAAATCGCTCGCCAAATATGAAGACTACACGGTCGCCGTCCGCGACCTTTATCTGTCGACTGTCGGGTGCGTCTATTACAGCGGGGACAGGATCGAGGGCGCAATGGACTATCCGAAGGGCGCTATGGGCATCCATTTCGTCAACGTCCCGAGTGTCGGTCAGAAACTCGATCCGATGCGCCCCAATGTGCTGATCTACGAGCCGACCAAGAAAGGCTTGAGATTGTTGGCGTGGAATGGCTGGTGCCCCTGACGCCGGACACCAAGGAACCTCCAAAACTATTTGGCCAGACCTTCATGGGACCGATGGAAGGGCACTATCCGCTCATTCCGAGGGAGTTCGTCCACTACGACCTTCATGCCTGGCTGTTCAGAGACAATCCGAACGGCATGTTCAGTCCGACCAACCCGAACGTGAAATGCAGCAAGGCAGAGTTTCCGATGCTGGAAAAACCGACCAAGATGATGCCCGGCCCGATGTGACGGACGGGCCAGGATAGGAGCGTGCCAAGAGTGCAAGCTGGCCGGCTGCATTTGAGAGCGCTCGGGATCGGGCTCGGACGACGATCGGCATGAGGGCCGGCGCGCATGAAGGCTGCCCGCTTGAAGACGGGTATCTGGTCGCGGAAGCCGACAATGGCGCTGCGAGCCGTCAGTCGAAGGTAAAAGCGGCCCGCAAGGGCCGTTTTTGTTTGGCATGTCGGACTCTGTAATCAAGGCCTACGAGGTCGGCTGATCGACAATTGCCGCAACGATACGGCGCACGATCGGCAAGACCAGCAGCAGACTTGGAAAGCCCACTAGCCATGATGCTCCCCATGCATACGGCCAGGTCGCCACGAAACCGGTTGTCCAGCCCGCATTGATCAGCGTCGCTACCGCGGAAACAATGCACGACATCAGGATGGAAAGTACGAATGGCATTACCAGCGCATTGTAAGAGGCCGGTAGCTTCCTCGATTTCAAAACCTTGTGGGATGACGGTCGCATCAAATATCTCCTTCTCGAAAAGTGGAAGTATGCGCGGCTGGGCGCAGTCAGGCGGCCTGCGCCATTTGCTGGGCAAGGTTTCGAATAAAGCCGCGCAACGAACGCGGTTCGCGGCCCAGGGCGGCGCGCAATGTCAGACTGTTCCCACCAAGGCCATAGTGGGCGTAGTGGGCGTATATTTTGGCCAGCACCTGCATTTGGCGCTCATTGTAGGGAAGGCGTGCCTCGGCCGCCCACTCGCCAAATGTCGGCTCACCAGAAGAGATGGGTCGGCCAAGTTCCTCACTCATCATCGCAACGATGTCTTCCCGGCTGTGCATGCCGTCAGCGCACAGATCGAGGGTCGCGTAGGACAATCGCGCTTCGGTTAGGGCGATCGCCGCCACCTCAGCGACATCGCGGTAGTCGACGCGGGCCAGCTTCGCCGTCTTTGGAAACGGTTCCGAGAAAACACCATGTTCAACGACGGACGGCCAGGCCGCTGCGAGGTTCTGCATGAAATTGGCAGGGTGCAGAATCGTATATTCCATCGTCGTCGAGTAGAGAGCAGCCTCGACAGGCACCTTGCTGGCATGGTTCTTCAGTCGCGTATTGGTAGGCTGGATCACCGACGAGAAGACGAACTTTCGAACTCCTGCTCGCGTGGCGGCCTCAACCATGGCAACGCCCATGGCTGCTTCATCGGGAGCAAAAGCCGGCCCAATGTGAAAGACGCCGTCGACGCCCCCGACCGCCCTTTCGAGGCTCTGACGATTTCGCAAATCTCCTGTCGCTACCTCGGATGCCCCCAGCTTCCGGGCCTTTTCGGCATTCGCAGGGTCGCGAACGAGCGCTCGAACATTGGCATTGCGTCGGACAAGTTCAGGCACGACAACTCCCGCAACTCGGCCTGTGGCACCAACGACCAGAACAGTTGGATTGGCTACTTGCATGACGATTCCCTTCCATCAAGCCTGTCCTCGCGGGACAACTTGCAGAGAGGTACGACGTCGCAATTGTCGTTACAATTACCCGTTTTTGCGATACATTATGTCGAAGATCGGGAGAATACATGAGCCGGATGGACGATTTCGAGGCTTTCATCGCGATCGTCGAGCATGGAAGTCTGACGACTGCCGCACATCGGCTGAACCGCTCGCTGCAGTCGGTCAGCCGGTCCCTGGCGGCACTGGAGGAATCAGTCGGCGTCGAGCTGATCCACAGGACAACGCGTCGCTCGACACCGAGTGAAGTCGGAGCAGCCTTTTTCAACCGGATCAAACCCGCGGTCGACGAAATAAACGACGCAAGACTTCAGGCGATCAATCAACGATCGGAGCCGGCAGGCGTCCTGCGCATCGGGGCGCCGGTTCTGTTTGGCCCGAACGTCCTGATGCCTGTCATCGCGGAATACATGCGGACATTTCCCCGGGTCGAGGTCGATCTTCAACTTTCCGATGGATTTGCCGATCTTGGCGCCGAAGGTCTCGACCTGGCAATACGCATCGGCGATTTGCCGGATTCCAACTTGAAAGCCAAACGCCTGGGGGCGTTGCGGCGCGTTGTGTTCGGCGCGCCTTCCTATTTCGCGCGGTGCGGCCGGCCGGCCCATCCCGTCCAGCTGAGTGAGCACAGTTGCATAATCAGAACCGCTAACGAGCGTCCAGGTGAATGGACGTTTCAGATCGACGGGAAACCCCGGACCGTGAAGGTCGCAGGCGCTTTTCGCTCCAATCTGATGACCTCGGTCTATGCCGCCGCAATCCACGGACTGGGTTTGGGCTTCTCGCCTCTGTGGCAGATAAGACATTTGGTCGACGACGGTCTCGTCGAACTGGTTTTGACGGAATTCGAGCCGGCACCGGTGCCGATCCATGCCTTGTGGCAGGAAGGCCGGTCATCTTCGGCCAAGGTTCGGGCGTTTCTGGATTTATTGGCATCCCGCCTGGAACTGAAAAGCCTGTAGCATCGACGGGTATTTGAAGCGCTCCAGGCCGGAAGAGATCGGGGCAGATCGAGCCTGTTTTGCGATTACCGCGCATGGCGCCGATTGATCCTGAGCGGGCTCCAGATCTCGCATCCCAATCGCGTCCAGGAAAGCCGCGCGTCCTCGGGACGCCGCGGCTCATGGAATCAGACCTTGGCGACGATCTTCATGAAGGCCGGCATGTCGTCGCCGAAGCCGACGGTGCCGTCATTGTCTTCACCGCGGTTGTTGCCGCGGGCAGGGCGGCTGTTGCTGGCGCGCTGCGGCCTTGTGTCGCCGCGTTCCGGGGCACGGTTCTCGTTGTTGCGATCGGAGACCTTGCGGTCGCTGTTTTCGGAGCGAATCGCTTCCTTGCGCTGATGCCGTTCGCCGATGTCGGCGACCGCGGCCTCGGCTACCGCCGGCTGTTCCTCGCGTGCGGCATCTGCCGCCGGCGCGTCGTCGCTGCGCTTGGCATGGCGTTCGCGCGGCTTGCGCTCGCCACCGTCCTTGCGATCATGGGGCTTGCGGTCCTCGTCCTTGCGGCCGGCGCGGCGCGGAGCGCCACGGCCACGGCGGGGCGCTTCGTCCTCGCCGCCTTCGCTGGCGACCACGGTCGACAGGTCGCCGTCATGCCACTCGATCTTGTTGCCGATCAGCCGCTCGATGGCGTCGATGTATTTGGTGTCGGACTTGGTGGCGATGGTGAAGGATTTGCCCGAGCGTCCGGCGCGGCCGGTGCGGCCGATGCGGTGGACATAGTCTTCGGCGTGGATCGGCACGTCGTAGTTGAAGACGTGGCTGACGTCGGGAATGTCGAGGCCGCGCGCGGCGACGTCGGACGCCACGAGATAGCGCAATTTGCCATCGCGGAAATTGGCCAGCATCTGCATGCGGGCGCGCTGGTCCATGTCGCCATGCAGGGCGCCGGCGTCGAAGTCATACTTCAACAGCGAGCGGAACAGCTCCGCGACCTCGACCTTGCGGTTGCAGAAAATGATAGCGTTCTTCAGCTCGGCGTCTTCGGCCTTTATCAGATTGCGAAGCGTCTCGCGCTTGTCCCACGGCTTGGAGCCGGACTTGACCAGGCGCTGGATGATGTTGGTGGCAGCGGATGCCGCCTTGGAAACCTCGACGCGCACCGGCGCATGCAGGAACTTCTCGGTGAGCTTGGTGATCTCCGGCGGCATGGTCGCCGAGAAGAACAGCGTCTGCCTGGTGAACGGGATCATCTCGCAGATGCGCTCGATGTCGGGGATGAAGCCCATGTCCAGCATGCGGTCGGCCTCGTCGATGACGAGGATCTCGACGCCGTTGAGCAACAGCTTGCCGCGCTCGCGGTGATCGAGCAGACGGCCGGGCGTGGCGATCAGCACGTCGGCGCCGCGCTCCAGCTTCTTGTCCTGCTCGTCGAAGGAGACGCCGCCGATCAGCAGCGCGATGTTGAGCTTGTGGTTCTTGCCGTATCTGATGAAATTCTCTTCGACCTGCGCGGCGAGCTCGCGCGTCGGCTCGAGGATCAGCGTGCGCGGCATGCGGGCACGGGCCCTGCCTTTTTCGAGGCGGGTCAGCATCGGCAGCACGAAGGAAGCCGTCTTGCCGGTGCCGGTCTGTGCTATGCCCAGAATATCCTTGCCGAGCAAGGCATGCGGGATGGCGCCAGCCTGGATCGGCGTCGGCACGGTGTAGCCCGCATCGGTGACTGCGGAAAGGACCTTGGGCGACAGGCCGAGGTCTGAAAAGGTCAACGCTTCTAGAGCGGTCGTGGTGTCTGAGGACAAGAGTTGCTGTCTTTGGCTGGTTCGGGGAAGCGCAACGGCATCCGTCGCGGCAAGCACAGCGTGCCTGCAAGATTGGTATTGCGATTAGGCGCAAGCCCGCGATTTGTCAACAGAAACGGGCGGGATTGGCACGATTGTGAAAACGTAAGCTTAATCGCGATGCTTAATTAGGTAGTCACTCTTTGCGCCGGCTCAATAGCGAAACTGCTCGGCGAGAATGCGTTCGTTCCACGAATGGTTGGGATCAAACAGCAGCGTTGCCGTCGCAGTCGGCGATTCGCGGACCGTTACGGAAGCCACCGCCTTGACCTCGGTGTGATCGGCGGCGGTGTTCACCGGGCGCTTTTCCGACTCCAGAATATCGAAGCGTACGGTCGCCTTGTTTGACAACAAGGCACCCCGCCAACGGCGCGGCCGGAACGGGCTGACCGGGGTCAGCGCGAGCAACGGCGCATCCAGCGGCAGGATCGGCCCGTGCGCCGAAAGATTGTACGCGGTGGAGCCGGCCGGCGTCGCGATCATCACGCCGTCGCAGTTCAGTTCCTCGATGCGGACCTGGTCGTCGACGGTGATGCGGATCTTTGCCGTCTGGTAGGACTGACGCCACAGCGCCACCTCGTTGATGGCGAGTGCCGAAACCGTCTCGCCCTCATGCGTCAACGCCAGCATTTCCAGCGGGCGGATCGTTTCGGCGACGGCGGCCGCGATGCGCTCGGTGAGGCCCCCGACGCGGTACTCGTTCATCAGGAAGCCGATGGTGCCACGGTTCATGCCGTAGACCTTCTTTCCCGTGCTCATCGTGTCGCGCAAGGTCTGCAGCAGGAAGCCGTCGCCACCCAGCGCCACCACCACCTGGGCGTCGTCGAAGGATGCCTGGCCATAGCGGGCCGACAGGCTCTCCATCGCCGCCTTGGCATCGGCAGTGTCGGAGGAGACGAAGGCGAGATTGGCTTTGCTCATGACATTCCGATGGCGGTCGGCCGATGGCGGTCGGCGGCGGTTGCGTGGGGTAGCATGGGCAAGCGCATCTGCAAAGGGAGGCATCGTCCGGCGCAGTTGCGGCCGCGGCGAAACGAAATCGGCGGCTCGCGCTTCATGTCGCCGGAACGGCGAATGTGATGGTTAAGAGCGAGCTTAAACACTCGTAAAGCCTGATCGATCATGTTAGCCGACAGAGGATGGGTGGCTGGGGGGCTAGCCAGTCGAGACCTGTCTATTGCCGGTGACACGCCTGATTATCGTCTTCCTGATGCTGGGAAGTTTCGCCCTTCTCTTTGCTGAGCTTGTTCGGCAGTCCGAAGACATGAGCTCCAGGCCGATGGCCTCACGCTGCGGCGGCGCCGGCGTGCCATGCCCGCAAAACGCGTTGTAGGCTGAAGCCAATCCACCAACGACGATCCATCGCTCACTGCGCGACAATCCGCAGATTGGCGTTGCCGTAGAATGTGTAGGCGAGATAGGTCGGATCGCCGGTCTGGTAGAATTCTCTGCGCACATCCTGCAGGATCTCGGCCAGATAGACCGGCCCGTCCTTGATCCGCGTGCTGATGCCGCCATAGAAACCGGTCGAGAAGGCCGCTGCCGCGCGGTCGGTCAGTGGCCACATGCCGCCGATGAAGCCGGAAGCGCCGCCCGCCAGCACTGCCGGACCCCAGCCCTGCACGAAGCCGCCGAGCATCTGCGAACGGCCGGTGTCGCAGGCGTTGAAAAAGTAGAACGGATTGCCCTTGCCATGCGCGGCCGCGACCAGCGCGGCCCATGTATCGGGGTCGAGCGACTGGTCGACGAGATCGATGGCAAAGACCGGCCGGCCACTGCTCAGCTGGTTGACCTCGCCATGACCGGAGAAATGAATGAAACCGGTCGAGACTTCACCGACCAGTTTCTCGAAAGAGGTGAAATCGCCATCGAAGCGGCGGTAGCCGTAAAGCTTGCTCAGCGCCGCGATCTCGTCCTGCTGAAAGCGCAGCGAGCGCTTGTCGAGATAGGAGGGCGCGACGGCCGCGACGCCGGTGAAGGTCATGCGGTCGAGCGGGTTGTCGACCTGTGAGGCACTGCTGCGCGGAGCCCAGCGCGCCAGCCGGTAGCCCATGCCGAGAAAACCGTCGGCGACGGCGCCGTCGGCGCTGCGCGGGCGGATCAATTCCCAGGGCAGCGTCGGGCTGTTCGAGGTGATCTGGATCGAATGGAGTTCGCCTTTGCCGCGCAGCGACCAGAACACGTCCTTTAACGGTTTCGGCACATAGTCGCGGTAGAGCGCATCGCCAAAACCTTCGGCGGCGAGCGTGACAAAGCGCTTTTGCGCCCCCGTATCGCTGCTTGCGGCAGGCTGCTGCAGCGAAACGGCGCCGCGCAGGCTCAATCCGAGCTGCAGCAGGCGGCGGTATTCGGAGTCCAGCCATGCCGTCATCTCAGGTGGCGTCGAGAACGTATCGGTCACCGGACCGGCCAGATGCGGCGAATGGATGATGATCTGCCCCGAACCCAGCCCGCTCGGATCGTCATAGAGGATGGTCACGTCGAGATCGGGGACGTCATCGCCGGCTGCGCCGCCGAGCGTCACATTGCCAGTTACCGCCGGCTGCGGCGCCGCTGCGGCCAGCATCAGCATGGCAGGTGCTGCGGAGCGTTCGGCTGTGGCGCTCAGAGCGGCTGCCTCGACAGGCGCGGTGCGGCGAATGATAACCGACCGCGATGCCGATCCCAGGAACCTCCCGGCGCTGTAGATGCGCGCGATGAACTGGGCCGGCTTGCTGTCCTTGGCGATCGGCCGCGCCTTGACGTCGAAGCGGACGAAGTCGCTGTCGCCCTGGCGGTAGAGCGTCGTCCGTCGGCTCCATTTGCCGCCGTCAGCGAGATCGAAGCCGGAGGCGAACAGATCGATATCGATCGGCCATTGCTCGGTTCCCGCCGGCATCGCCATGGCCAGGGCGCCATCTTCCGTCACCGACGAGCCCGGCGCTGCCTTCACCTTCACTTCGGGCGTGAATTGCTCTTCGGTAAGGGCGATCGAAACGGTCACCGTCTCGCCGGCGACAATCTCATCCGGCGCATCGATGGTTGGATGGCGCACCACCTCGACAGCGCCCGTCTCGGGTTGTGGAAGGGCGCCGCCGGAAGGAGGGCTTTGCGCCTGGTCGATGGGCGGCGGCGCTGGTTTCGGTGGCGCCTGCGCCTCCGGCGGACTTTCGGCGCCGGTCGCGGGTGGCGGGGCCGATGTCATGCCGTCCTCAGGGGGGATCCCTGCCTTATCGGGGGGCGGTTCGGCGCCGGTGGCTCCGCCATCCTGCGGATAGGTCCCGCCGAGATTGTTCTGGGCAGCGGCCACAGCTGCGTCTTCAAGACGTTGCTTTTCCTCTTCGTATCGTTGCCGAGCCTGCTCTTCCTGCAATTGGCGCTGCTGTTCCTGGCGTTTGTATTCCTCGTAGAGCGCCGCCTCCTTGGCGCTGTCGCCCATCGCGGCATCGGGACTGCCGGAGCCCGGTGCAACGTCCATGGGGTAGGGCTCCTGACCGCTGCCATCGGCGTAGTCGCTGCCATCAGGCTCCCAACCGCCACTCCCGGAGATGTAGCCGCCGCTCGCCATCGCCGGCGGTGCCGGTTCCGGCACAAGCGGCAGCGCCGGTGCCGCGCCGGCCACCTGGTCCGGCGTCAGCACAAAGGCAGCGTCTGCCGAGCGGCCATATGCCATCCATGGCCACTGGGCGCCTGACGTTTTGTCGATAGTGGTTTGCCTGACCGAGGCGAGGATGATGGCTATGTCCGCGCCGCGCTTGACCAGCGCAGCGGTGAGCGCATCGGCAAATACGGTGACGGGGCGGGCTTCGTCCAGTGCAACGGTTCCGGGTTTGGCCGACAGAGCGACGCTGGCGTGGGTGAGGGGATCGACCGCCGCCAGACCCTGCATCACGCCGGAAGTAGGGTTGTGGCCATCGCCGGGATTGTCGAGCAGAACCACCTTCAATGTCGGGGTTGCCTCGAGCGCCTGCATGAACAGATCGAGGGGCAATGCCGTCTGGTCGACCGTTTCCTTTGAATCGATCCGGGTGCCGCGCGTCAGTAAATAGTTCCTGCCGTTGGCCTGCGCGGTGTGGCCGACATAGTAGAAGATGCCGACGGAGTCCGGATTGGCCAGGGATTGGGCGAAATCATGCATGGCGCGCGCGACATCGGCGCGGTCGCCATCCGACACCTGCCGGACGGTGAAGCCAAGCGATCGTAGTGTCGCTGCAACGAGTTCGGCACTGAGGTCGGCGTTGGCGATTGCCGGTGAGCCCTCAGAGGCCGGATTGGCGACAACCAGCGCTATCCGCTCTTCGCCGCGCGCAGCGGAGAAGAGCGCCATGGTCATCAGCAGCACGACCGCCAGAAAAAGGCGCATGACCGTGATCCAAGCCCTGCAGGCTGCGGCGCTCACGCCACGGCTTGCCCCAATTCATCAATGGCCCAACCTTGACCATATCATGTCGGCTTCGCCGGCGCACTGCCGGTGCCGATCATGCAGTTGTGTCGCAAAAGATATTGACTGTATGTTTAGTAATTAATACCGTTGCCGAGATACCGAGTTGGTCAGCCGGCATTCGCCGGTGAATGATCACCAGGACGAAGGGAACTTAGGGACTCGAGGCGCAATCCCGCCGGTCCCAACAATGGGAGACACAAGCATGCAGTTGAAATCGACCGCCACGGCGCTCGGCCTGTCGCTGCTGGCGATGACCGGCATTGCCCGCGCCGAGGGCGAACTCCAAATCTACAATTGGGGCAACTACACCAGCCCGGACCTGATCAAGAAGTTCGAGGAAACCTACAAGGTCAAGGTTACCGTCACCGACTACGACTCCAACGATACGGCTCTGGCCAAGGTCCGCCAGGGCGCTTCCGGCTATGACATCGTCGTTCCATCGGCCAGCGTGATGCCGATCTGGATCAGCGAAGGCCTGCTCTTGGAAACCGATCCCAACACGATGGAGAACTTTAGAAACGTCGATCCGAGATGGGTCGACGTGCCGTTCGACCCCGGCCGCAAATATTCGGTGCCGTGGCAATGGGGCACGACCGGCATCTCGGTCAACAAATCGGTCTATGCGGGCGATCCGAACACCTCGGCGATTTTCCTCGATCCGCCGCCGGAACTCGTGGGCAAGATCAATGTCGTGCCCGAAATGGGAGACATCATGTTCCTCGCCATTGCCTATGAGGGCGGTAAGTACTGCACCGACGACAAGGTGCTTTTGAAAAAGGTGCATGACAAGCTCATCGAGGCGAAAGCGAAATGGCTGTCGCTCGACTATGCGGCCGTCGACGGTCTCGGCAGGGGTGACATTGCCGCCGGCGTCAACTGGAACGGCATATCGCTGCGCGAGCGGCTGGAGAACGACAAGATCGTCTACGGCTATCCCAAGGAGGGCTTTCCAATCTGGATGGACAGTGTCGCGGTGCTCAAGGATGCCAAGAACGTCGAGAACGCCAAGCTCTTCCAGAATTTCATCATGGACCCCAGGAATGCAGCGATGATCTCGGCCTTCGCGCACTACGCCAATGGCATCAAGGGCTCCGAGCCCTTCCTGCCGGCCGATATGAAGGGCGCGCCCGAAGTGGATGTTCCGGCCGAATTTGCCGACAAGGGCCAATTCATGTCGGCCTGTCCCGCCGACGTCCAGGCGCTCTACACCAGGATCTGGACCGATCTGCAGAAATAGCAGCGCCGCCGGCCGAAGCTGACCAACATCGGGCCGCGCATCGCGGCTCGGCCATCCCCAATGCCAGATGCCGTAAAGCCGCCGCGGGAGATTTTTTATGTCCGATCTCGACCTTTGCTACATGCCGGCCAGCGAGGCGTTGCGGCTGTTCAAGGCGAAGAAACTGTCGCCTGTGGAACTGATGCAGGCCACCATCCGCCGCGCCGAGGCAACCAAGGCGACGATCAACTGCCTCACCTTCACGCATTTCGACGAGGCGATGGATCTCGCCAGAAAAGCCGAGGCGAAATACGCCAGAGGCGCAAGGACCGGCGCGCTCGAGGGCCTGCCGATCGGCATCAAGGATGAGAGCTACATCAAGGGCAAGCCGACCTCGCATGGCTCGCTGCTGTCCGGGGACGCCATTGGCGGCCATACCTCGACCATGAACGAGCGTGTCATGAAGGCCGGCGGCATCGTCCACGCCCGCACCGCGACGCCCGAATTCAGCTGCGCCGGTTATACCTGGTCGAAGCGCTGGGGCGTCACGCGCAACCCCTGGAACCCGGATTTCACGCCGGGCGGTTCGTCGGGCGGTTCGGCGGCAACGCTGGCCTCCGGCACGTCGTCGATCGCAACCGGCTCGGACATAGCGGGCTCAATCCGCATCCCTGCCTCGGCCTGCGGCCTGGTCGGTTTCAAGCCGCCTTACGGCCGCAATCCCGATGAGGCGCCGTTCAATCTCGATTTCTACTGCCACACCGGGCCCTTGGCCCGAAACGTCGGGGATGCGATCCTGCTGCAGAACGTCATGGCCGGGCCGAGCCCGCTCGACATCGCCACGCTGCGCCCGAAACTGCGCCTGCCGCTCGACTACAAGCCGATCAAGGGTTGGAAGATCGCATTCTCCATGGATCTCGGGTCCTTCGAGGTGGATGCGGACGTGCGCAAGAACACGCTCGCTGCCTGCGATGTGTTCCGCTCGCTCGGCGCCACCGTCGAGGTGGTGGACCTCGGCTGGGGCGACGAGGTGCTCAAGGCCGGCATGGCCTATCTCGAACATCTCTTCGGCGCCTCGCTGTCGCCGCTGCTCGCCAAGCACGGCAAGGACATGACCAGCTATGCCAGGCAGTTTGCCAACGACGGGCAGAAGTCGAAGGCCACGGACTTCGTCGCGACCTTGGACGTGGCGGCCAGGATGTATCTGACGCTGGGGCCGTTGCTGGAAAAACACGATGTGCTGATCTGCCCGACCAATGCGCTTCCCGCAGTGCCGGCGGAATTCGATCAGACCAAAGGCAAGGTCGAGATCAATGGACGAGAGGTGAACCCGTCGCTGGGCTGGGTGATGACGACGCCGTTCAACATGCTGAGCCGCTGCCCGGTTCTGTCCGTGCCGTCGGGCCGCGCCGCCAACGGCGTGCCCACCGGCATCCAGATTGTCGGCCGCACCTATAGCGACGCCGACGTGTTCCGGGCGGGTATGGCCTATGAGACGGCTCGTGGTCAGTGGTACACGAATGCCGGGACACGCCCGGCGCTGTGAGTCCGCAGGGCGCCGGCATCCCAAGGCAGCGGCGGGATGTTTCGGCCGCCGGGGAAAGGCCTGACGACAATGGCGCAACGCATAGCCACTCCGGATGCGGGAAAAAGCAAGGCGGCCAAGGGTGCGGCGAACGACGCTGCGCCCAAGGACCGCCGGCGCGAGCGCGGCGAAGCGAGCATCCAGCGCATCATCGACGCCACAATCGAGCTCATCGCGGAGGAGGGGCTGGCCAGCGTCACCATGCAGCGCATCGCCGAGCATGTCGGCTCGTCCAACGCACTGGTGGTCTTTCATTTTCGCAGCAAGGAGAACCTGTTCCGAGCCGTCCTGCAATATCTCAGCGACCAATATGACGCGCTGTGGCTGACGCTGGTGCGGGCGCCCGGCCTGTCGCCGGTCGAGCGGGTCTTGGGCGCGGTCGATTGCGCGCAACGCTTTGCCCGCCAGCATCCGAATTGGGTGTCGGTCTTCGTCGTGTTCTCCAGCGACCGCAAGAGCATGCAGCTCTACAACGAGATAGGCCTGCCCAGCGATCTCGCCTACACGGCCGAAGCGCGCGAACTGCTGATCGAGATTTCGCGCAGCGGCGGTTACACCGGCGTCGACATAGACACGCTGTCGGAGAGCCTGAATTATCTGGTTCACGGCGCCTGGTATTGGGACCATCTCAACCCGTCCAGCCGCGACACCGACGTGCTGCGCAAGACCATGCTGCTCCTGCTGCACCAGGCCTTTCCGCGGCATTTTGACTTGGGGTGAGATGCGGCCATTGCGAGCGACGAAAGCGTCCTCTGCAAACCTAAACCCGAAAATCTCTACGATGCCTTGATCTCTGTAAAAACGCTTGCACAATCCAGAGGTGCGAGCTAAACAACCCAGGGATGCATTCGAGGGTGGGTAAATGTGGCATTGGGCGATACTTCTGTTGCTGATTGGCGTGCCGGTTTTCTTCGCCGTCCGGTCGTCGCGCAAATCCTCATAGAGCCCAGATGACCTCGTGGGGTTCGGCGGCTGGCTGATCCTGCTGGCGATCAGCCTGTCCCTTTTCGTTGCGCACACTTGTCGATATGGCCAGTCTGGTCAAAACCTACCAACAGCTTGTTACAGTGCCCAACGGGGCCTTGGCCATCTATGGCGAGGCAGCCCTCAATCTGGCATTTCTGGTGCTTCAGCTGGTCGTGCTTGTTTCGATGCTGCGGCGAAGCCACCGCTTTCCGCAGCTGTTCATATGTCTGTGGTTCGCGATCCCTCTCTTATTCGTACTGGACACAGTTTGGATATCGACTGTTCTGGGTGTCCCGGTAAACCGTTTGCTTGCCGGAGGAGCTCTGGTTACACCTTTGGCATCCTTCATAGTCACAGGGATCTGGGCCGCCTACGTCTACAGGTCGGTTAGGGTGAGGAACACGTTCGGCGATACGGCAGCCATACAGGCTGCCACATTTTCCTAGAAGGTCCGACGGCTGCGAGTTGGCCTGATGTCGTGCTGCCAGCTCCGCCGAATAGAACCGTCGGCAGTCCTCCTTCGACTAACGAGCTTCGAGTGGCCTGCCACCCGAAGCTCGAAGAGTGAGCGGCCCGAGACATAGGTGACGATTTGTACCGGACACATGGGTAACACTTTTGGCTTTTGGCCGGAGG